>JAPLHW010000241.1 GCA_026389425.1 Coprothermobacterota bacterium | reverse complement strand
GATCACCCCGGGAAGTGAAGCAATCCTGGAGATGCTTCAAAGCCACGTTCCGCAAGGCGGCGGCAGAGTAGCTGCCGACCCGCGCCGTGGCCAGGCCTTCCTCGCCAATGTCGGTAGCGAAGATGCGGGCAGGGATGGTCTTTCCAGTCGCAGAAGCGATCTGGTCCAAGAGGATGGCGATGGAATAGGGCTCTTCTCCTGCTGCGCAAGTCGCCGACCAGATCCGAATCTCTTCGCAGGTGAGAGCTTTCCGCTCGACGAGAGCCGGCAGAACTCGCTGCTCCAACAGGGCAAAGGTCAGGGGGTTGCGGAAGAACTCGCTGTAAGTGATGTTCAATGAGTCCAGAAAGTCTTCCGCCTCGGTGCGGTTCTCGCGCAGGCAGTCGCGATAGGCGGCAAAGGACGTGATGCCGGTCGCTGCCAGTCGTTTCTGGAGTGATTTAGCCAGAAAGGACGAGTCGTAGACGGAGATGTCCCGGCCGTAGGCCTGGGAAATCAGACCAACGATGTCGTTCGTCTCCTCGTCCATCTCCATCACAATGGGGTCAGATCTTTACTTTTAGCATTTTTCACTGATCCATGGTCCGAGCAGACCGAAGATAGGCGAACGGCTAAAGTGCAGCTTGTGGCCTCCATTTCTGGAAGCCCTCGATTGATCCGCGAATCAGCCAAGGGATCGCTCCAAGGCGAGAGGCAAGCGCACGGTGAAACAAGCACCTTGACCGGCCAGGCTGGTTGCCTCGATCCTGCCGCCATGGGCTTGTACGATCCACCGGGCGATGAAAAGGCCCAGGCCGCTTCCCTGGCGCTGGCTGGAGCCCCGGACAAAACGCTGGAAGACCCGCGGCAGGTCCAGGGAAGAGATGCCGGAACCACTGTCCTGCACCGAGAATACCGCCCAATCTCCCTCTCGGCGCAGCTCCGTCTCGATCGATCCTCCCGCCGGAGTGAACTTGAGGGAATTGGCCCACAGGTTGGAGAATACCTCTTCCAAGCGGGTCCGATCCGCTTCCAGGAACAGTGGCTGATCGGGGAGAAGTAGGCGCAAGGACAGTTGTTTCTCCTCCATTAAGGGTTGGATCATCTCCGCCAGTTCTCGCAGCAACTGAGCCGGATCCAGTGGCTCGCAACGCAATTGCAGTTCTCCCGCTTCGATCTGAGCTGCTTCCAGCAAGTTGCGGCTCAGTTGCTGCAATCGATCGGCATTTCTCTGGGCGATGGCCAGATACTCGGCCTGCTTCGCCTGTGAGACGGGCGCGGCCAGAAGATCCAACACAGCCTGAATGCTGGCGATCGGGTTGGAAAGATCGTGCACCACCGAGCGAACCATATCCGCTTGCAGTTGCTCGGCCCGCTTGCGCTCGCTGATGTCGATCATGAACCCGCGCACCCCGATCACCTTTCCTTTCTCAAGGATGGGGGCAGAATAGAGCAGCGCTGGAAAGGAGAACCCGGTCTTTCCCACCAGCCTGTACTCGTGCGGCTGCATAACGTGTTCCGGCGTCAACAGCTCTTGGAAGCTGCGGTGAGCCTTTTCCTGTTCATCCGGGTGGATCAGCTGCAGAAAGGAAAAACCCTCTTCCATATCTACGGTGGAATAGCCGGTTCGTTGCAGGCCGGCTAGATTGATGTAGGTGAAGCGTCCCTCCTGGTCGGTCTCGTAGGTGGGTTGGGGCAAATGGTCCGCCATCTCGCGGAAACGGCGCTCCGATTGAGCCAATGCGTCTTCCACCCGCTTGCGCTCGCTAATATCGCGCCAGACGAAGACCTGACCTAAAAGGCGTTTATGGCGATCCTGGACGGGCCAGCGGGAGAGGGACCATGTCCTGGTCTGCCCAGCTGACGGAAATCGCACCTCCGTCGGTTCCCCGCTTTCACCAATGGAAGCGATGCCGCAATCCGGCGTAAGCACTTGGGAAGAGAGCCGGCCCACAGCGGTCATTCGGCTCACACCAAAAACCTTCTCTGCGGATGGGTTGAGGTCGACGATCCGACCTTTTTCCTCCACGGCCAACACCGGATCCTGCATGCTCTCCACCAACTGCTCGCGGGCGATGGGAACCAGGTCCAGCAAGCTGAAACGAAAGATCGCCAAGGCTTCCAGGATGCCGCTGATGACAAGCACGGTCGGCCCTAGATTGTATCCCGGGAGGGGCGCCACCATGAAGAAAGTATTGAGGAGATCGTTGGCGACGGGAAGGATGATCGCCACCAACATCAGCCAGATCTGCCATCGAAGAAGCCGGGGGGCACGGGCCAACGAGGCCACAAGCACTACCAGGCTGAACAGAATGAGAGCCTCGGTGTAGAAAAAATGAACGTTGTACCATGGACCGGAAGCGCTAATCAGGAAAGGAGAAATGCCGCTCGGATCGATGTGTTGGCTAAAGCGGAACAACCCGTGCAGCTCGGTAGTCAGCGAGAGGATGGTGGTAGTGGCCGGGATCAGGCCAAGGGCGACAAAGACCGGCCAACGCAACCAACGAGTGCGCCCGGTCAAGCTGAGAACGAAAGCCAGGATGGCCACTGGCAACCAAGGGACGAAGAGAAAGCGGGCGTCTCCCCAAGCCAGCTTGGATGACAGATCGGGCAGGACGGTGGTCATGCCGAAGGTGAACGCCCAGCCGGCAGCCAGCAGCATCAGCAGGATAAAGTAGGGAGCGGCGGGGACCTTGCGGCGAATCCAAGCGTAGGCCGCGAGGAAAAACAGGATCGCAGCGGAGACGAAGTTCGGCAAAGCATAGAGGAAGGCGCTATTCATGTCCTCTCCATGCCTATCCTCTTGCCTGCATCAAGCAATTCCTCGTTTCCCGTGCGATGGTCAAACGCGTACCGCTCGCGCTCTGATTGTATCATTCAATCCCAGCGCATTGCGTATTCTCTGCTGCGCCGCTTCCCAGGACATCCGCGGCGCGCAATGCAGTCTGAGTTCTTAAGGAGGCGTTTGCCGGAAAGTAGATGCGGTCAACCGCTGCTCCTTGACGGGGATTGGGCCCGACGCCTTCGCATTCTATCCTACGAAATCGAGATAGTTTTCCGGGGTAACCAGCTCAAATGTCGCCCCCGGATAGGATTCCCTCCATTTTTCAAGCTTTTCGACCCGCTCGATGAATTCAGTCATGCCTACTCCACATAATAGGGTGAATTTATGGAGTTCTGATCCAGATATTTTGCTTTCATACAAAATGGGGTCAGGTCTTCATCGGTTCCCTTTCATTTCAAGTGGGTAATCCTACCTTTGCGTAGTCCAGCTATCCTGCAATGATGGCGATGATGGTCTTCAAGAGTCTTGTCGACCCTGTGAAAGCCGACAGTCCCATACATAAGCCCTCTTTAGCGTAGCTCGTGTCTTCAGGTTCTCAATGGACATTGTGGTACACTGGCAGTGAATGAAACCCATGACTCAACTGAAAGTGATTGTAGAGAAGCATACAGACGGGTACATAGCATACCCGCTCGGTTTGAAAGGCATAGTGGTAGGTGAGGGGAATAGTTATGATGAAGCTCTCGCCGATGTGAAATCAGCAATTCGTTTCCACATTGAGACATTCCAGTAGGGTCAGGTCTTTCGTTTTAGCACTTTTCGTCGATCTGTGATCCGATTAGGCCGAAGATCGGCGAACGGATAAAGCACGGCTTATTGGTCGGCCCTTTGCTCCGTTCAAGGGCAAGCCGAAGAATGAGAAAGGGAAATAGCGTTATACCCCGATTATTTCCCTAGTTCACCCAGCGGCAGCCGCGCAGTGACGGTCGTTCCCTTGCCTACCTTGCTCCGTAAAGAGATCGTTCCGCCGTGTGCGTCCACGATGATCTTGGCGACATAGAGACCCAGGCCGGTGCCGGGTATCACGCTGCGCACTGCCGTAGCAGCTCGTTGAAATGGCAGAAAGAGACCCTTTTGCTCTTCTGCAGAGATGCCAGATCCCTGATCCTTCACAGTAAGGACTGCTTTTGCATCCTCTTCGACTAAACGGATGGTGACCTCACCGCTGCGGGGAGAAAACTTGATGGCATTGGTAAGCAGATTCTCCACCAAGCGGTGGATGGCCTCGGGATCGATGAACATTGGAGGAATTGGCGCCAAATCCATGGTGATGCGGATTTTCTTGGGCCCAGCGAGAAGTTCGTGCTCCTGCACGACTCGCTCGATGAGCGCTCGAAAGTCGGTCGACTGTCGCTCAATCTTAAAGCCCATGGTTTGGGTCCGTTGACTGTCTACCATGTTAAAAACCAGGTGTCGCAAACGGTGCAGGTTTCGCTTCCATGTTTCCATGAATTCACTGGTTCGTTTCGCCCGCCCCGATTCGGGAGAATTCTCCAGCATCTCCAGGCTGATATCCATCAAGAACAAGGGGGTTTTCAGCTCGTGGCTGACGCCGAAGAGGAAATTCGCTCGTGTCTTCTCCATCTCCCCTTCTATCTGCTTGCGTTCGGTGATGTCGCTGGCAATGCCCTCGTAACTAACGACCTTGCCTGTTTCGTCTTTTAGAGGAACACCATTTGAGGTGTGCCAGCGCCAGGATCCGTCGGCGTGCTGCGTGCGGTACTCGATGCCCATCTGTCGTTGTCCTGTCTCGATCGTCTTCTGCAGGAATACCCGACATCTCTCAAGATCATCCGGATGGACGAATTGCTGGAAAGGTTTTCCAACCACCTCGATTACCGGGTGCCCCAGGAGCGCGGTCCAACCAGGGGAAACAAAGGTGAAAACCCCATCTGGGGTGAGCGTGTAGATGATGTCGTGGCTGTTCTCGATCAACAGGCGGTACTTCTCTTCGCTCTTCCGCGAGGCTTCTTCGGCTCGTTTGCGGTCGGTAGTATCAGTGAGCGTGCCCTCGAAAAACAATACCTTTCCTGATTCATCGCGCACCACGCGAGAATTCTCCAACAGAACCATGGAGTTCCCGTCTTTACGCAACGAGTGGTTTTCGGTGTTTCGCAGTTCCCCGGTCTGCAGCAGCTTCTTCACCCATTGGTCCCGCTCTTCGGCGCTATGGTAAAACGCGGAGCCGATATCTAAGGTCATCATTTCTTGGACCGATGAATACCCGAATAGGTCCACCATCGCTTGATTCACCTCCAGAAAGCGTCCTTCCGGCGTGCTGCGATAGAGACCGGAGGGAACCCGCTCGAATAAATTACGATAGTTCGCTTCCGCTGTTCGCTGCTCCCCCTCAGCCCGCTTGCGCTCGGTAATGTCGCGCAGCGATACAATGGAGCCCACAATGGCGCCGCTGCTGTCATACAAGGGAGAAGCGATCCCCCAGAGGTAGGCTCCCTTACCCCCGCGCAAGGCGGGGACGAAGGCTTCCGCAACCACCTGATCCCTTCTTTTGATCAGATAGTCGTAGTTCTTTTTCATCTCTTCCCGGTCTTGGAAGATCAGGTCAATCAGCATCGGTCCGGTTTTGCCATAAAAAGGCACCGCGTAGGCAAAAGCACCCTTCCCAATCAGTTCTTCCTTCGCTGCGCCCGTCAGCTCCTCCAAGGCGCGGTTCCAGGCAATCACTTCTCCCTTGAGGTTTATGGCGAAGGTGGCATCCGGCAGAAAGTCGATGATGTCGTCAAAGCGCTGCTCGCTCTCCCGCAGTGCATCCTCAGCCCGTTTGCGCTCGGTGATGTCGCGAAACGACCAAACCCTACCGCGCAGCTCCGTCCCCGCCATAAGGGGGCGCGATAGGCGCTCGAATATCCTCCCGTCCTTGAAAAAAAGCGTATCGAAACTGTCTTCATCCGACTTGTACAATTGCTGGACTTTTTGCAGGAAACCTTGCGGATCGATCAGTTGGTCAAGGATATATTGCAGAAGGACAGAGTCATCCTTGCTGGTCATGACCTCCTGCGGGATCTTCCACATTTCCTCGAAACGTCCATTGGCCAGGAGCACCCTATTCTCTCTGTCCACCGCCAGGAAACCATCCGCTGTCGATCGCAGAATCGCCTGCAGTGATGATTCGCTCTCCCGCAGGGCCTCTTCCGCCTGCTTGCGCTCGGTGATGTCCTGCATCGCGCCAATCATCCGCACCGGTTTACCATTTGCTTCCCGGCTGATGTAGCCCCGGTCTTCAACCTCCGCATAGGAACCATCCTTGCGGCGAAAGCGATAATGGCCGGACCAGGATTGCTGCCCGGAGTCGATGGCTGAGTGAATGCCCGTCTTGATGCGGTCGACGTCTTCGGGGTGGATCCGGTTTGTCCACGACTCGATGCCTGGCTCGATCTCCTCCGCTCGATAACCAAAGAGCGCTTGGAAGTTCTCGTTCCACCAGAGAGCATCGGTCTGTAGGTTCCAGTCCCAGATCGCGTTGAAGGTGGCGAGATTGGCTAATTGGAAGCGTTCGTGGCTCTGTTGCAGCGCTTCCTCGGCCTGCTTGCGCTCGGTGATGTCGCGACCAATTCCGACAATGCCTGTGATATTTCCACTTTCATCTTTCAAGGGAAGTTTTGAAGTGAGCAACCACCGCTGATGACCGTTCTCATTTATCACTAATTCTTCTTTGTTAAGAACAGGTTGGCCT
>JAPLHW010000247.1 GCA_026389425.1 Coprothermobacterota bacterium | reverse complement strand
CGCAGAAAGGGGGCCTGTCACCAGCCAATTCTCCACCAAGTAGACAGCGATCCAATTGAGCATGATCGTCGAGATCACCTCATGCACCCCGCGGGTCACTTTCAACCAACCGGCGATCGCTGCCCAAAGCCCTCCCATGATAAAAGAGGCCACCATGATCACGGGGATGTGGAGAATCCCCGGAAGATGGATCCAATGACCTAGAAAAGCGGCGGTGATGGCGCCGATGATGAACTGGCCCTCTGCGCCGATATTGAAGAGTCCTACTTTGTAGGCGAATGCCACGGATAGGCCGGTGAAAGTGAGAATCGCGGTCTTGATGATCACTTCGGAGATGCTGCTGATGCTGCCGAAGGCCCCACTGAACATGGCCCCGTACGCTCCGAACGGATTCTTACCGGCAACGGCGATGAGGATCATCCCTACGAGTAGACCAAGGAGGATGGAGACGATGGGAACCAGCAAGTCGAGCAGATTGGAATAAGAAAAACGTGCCTTAGGCCTCGACATGCTCTTGCCTCTTCAGACCCAGCATGTAATGGGCTAGCTCATCTTCATTGGTCGTCTTCGTTTCGAAACAACCGACTATCTCACCGCCATACATAACCATTACCCGGTCGGATAGGGAGAGGATTTCTTCCAGTTCAAGGGATTGTAAAAGCACTGCCTTGCCCTTGTCCCGCTCCTCCAGCAACTTGCGATGCACGAACTCGGTCGCGCCGATGTCTAGGCCTCGAGTGGGCTGGGCGGCGATCATCACCTCGGGGCCAGAGGAGACTTCGCGGGCGATGATGACCTTCTGTTGATTCCCGCCGGAGAGGCTCTTCGCTTTGACCGCGATATCCCGCGGGCGCACGTCGAATTCTTCTTCCTTCTCCTTGGCGAATCGGTTCACTTCAGCCCGCTGTTGGACGATGCCTCGAGCGAAGGGGGGTTCGGAATGCATCCCCAGGACAATATTCTCGGAGATATTAAATGGGAGGATCAAGCCTGTTCGCAACCGGTCCTGGGGAATATGAGCGATCCCTGCCTGGCGCAGCGATTTGACCGTTGCTCCGGTCATCTCTTTCCGGTTCACTAGAACTTTGCCCGATTCAGCTTTGGCCATACCGGTTAGGACCCGAATTAACTCAGTCTGGCCGTTACCCTCCACCCCGGCGATGCCGAGGATCTCTCCCCTGCGCAGGTGGAAGGAGATACCCTTCACTGCATCTAACCCTCGCTCGTTCTTGGCACGAAGATCCTGCACCTCAAGTACAAGCTCTCCTAGCTTTTGGGGGTTCTTGGTAATGTCCAGCACCACATCTCGACCGACCATCATCCGCGCCAATTGCGCCTCGCTCGTCTCCTTGCTGTCGACGACTCCCATCACACGCCCTCCTCGCAGCACGGCAATTCGATCGGCAATGGCCATTACCTCGTTGAGTTTATGAGAAATGAAGATCACGGTTTTTCCTTGTTCGATCAAGGCGTTGATGGTCAGGAAGAGACCCTCTCGCTCCAACGGGGTTAGGACAGCAGTGGGTTCGTCCAAGATGAGGATTTCGGCGCCACGAAAGAGCGCTTTAATGATCTCCACCCGTTGCTGCATCCCTACCGGGAGATACTCCACGCGAGCATCCGGGTCGATCGGCATCCCATACTTCACAGAGAACTCAGCAACTTCCTTGCGTGCCCGGTCCATGTCCATTACTAGACCAGCCCTTGTCGGCTCGATGCCTAAGACGACATTCTCGGCGACCGTTAGAACTGGGACCAACATGAAGTGTTGGTGTACCATGCCGATCCCTTGGGCGATGGCTTGATGGGGTCCGTTAATGCGCGTTTCCTTGCCGCGAATAAGGATCTTTCCGCTGTCCGGCTGGTAGAGTCCATAAATGATGTTCATCAGGGTGGTCTTCCCAGCGCCGTTTTCGCCGACGATGGCGAAGACTTCTTTCTTCCGGATGGACATGTCGATATGATCATTGGCCAGGACCGCGGGGAATTGTTTAGTGATGCCCTTCAGCTCAATAACCGGTTCCAACGCTCACCTCACGATGAAAATGGGAGATGGGGTTTTGGCCCCATCTCCCATGCACTTGCTCGATAGCCTAGGTTAGGGAACAGCCGGCGGAACGAAGGTCGCCAGCTCATCGAGGGTAGCGGGAACCACGATGGTCCCGTCGGCGATCAATGCTTTGAGGGCATTCACGGTGGCCAGAACGCCTGCCGGAATGATGTCTTTGGTGTAGGTCAGGGGGCTGTAACCAACGCCGCCTTCTTTGACGCCCAGCTCAATGAGGCCGGCCTTGAAGGCATTGGTGGCAACCGATTTGCAGGCATCATAGACGGCCAGGTCGACGTGCTTGATCATCGAGGTCAGCACGCGGCCGGGAGCCATGTAGTCCTGATCGGAGTCGACGCCGATGGCGAAGAAACCTGCGCCACGGTCCTTGGCTTCCTGGATGACGCCGATACCGCAGGCGCCAGCGGCAGCGAAGACGATGTCCGCGTTCTGCCCGAACTGAGAAACGGCGGCCTTCTTGCCGTCGTCCGCTGAGGAGAAGTTACCGGTGTAGTTAACCAAGACCTTGGCATCCTTGTTGATGGTCTGGATGCCTGCCTTGTAGCCAGCCTCGAACTTCTTGATGATGGGCAGCTCCATGCCGCCGACAAAGCCGAGAATGTTCTTTACGGTCATCTGGGCAGCCAGTGCCCCGACCAGGAAGGAGCCTTCCTGTTCTTTAAAGGTGTAGCAGACCAGGTTGGGCGGCATCGGATCGACGGTGGAGTCGATCAACATAAACTTGGTGTCGGGGAACTGCGGAGTGACTTCCTTGATAGCGTCGGCTAACATGAAGCCCACAGCGATGACCAGGTCGCACTTCTCATCCTTGGCCAGCTTGGTCAGGTTGGGGATATAGTCCTCGGAAGCCTTCGACTCCAGGATGACTGGGGTCACACCTAAGCTGACGATGCCCATGTTCTTCAGGTCTTCAGGGATGGTGGAGAGATCCTGGCCACCGGCCCATTGCTCCAGGCCGCGCAGGGCGGAGTCGTTGAAGGACTTGTCACCGCGGCCGCCGACGTCCGTGACGAGGCCGACCTTAATGGCGCCTACGGCAGGAAGCAGGCGGGCGCCGACTGTGGCTGTCTCAGCGCGGGACAGGTTGCCCAGAGGGCGGAAGTTGCCGCTGGGGTCGCCCTTCATCAGGCCGGCCTTGATGGCCGAGGCCACAAAGGGTTTCGCCCAATCGGAGACGGTGGCCCAGTCAGGAACGGTGATGGCCATGTTGGCCAGCTCATCGGCGGTGACGTAGGTGGTCTCGTCGAGGTTCTTGGCCTTCACCAGGATCTTAGCCACTTCCTGGCGGGTGATCGGGTTGTTGGGAAGGAAGGTGCCATCCGGGTAGCCGCCCACCAGGTTGTTCTGTCCGGCGGAGATGACGTACTTGAAGAACCAATCCGTCATAGCCACGTCGCTGTAGGGAGAGGCGCCGGCGGGAGCCGGTTCCGGGTAGTTCAAGACACCGGTGATGATCTTCAGGAACTCGGCGCGAGTGACCGAGTTGTCCGGCTTGAAAGTGCCGTCCGGGTAGCCGGCGATGTAGCCTAGGTTCACCAGCTTCATGATGTCGGCTTCGGCCCAGTTGCCGGCGATGTCGGTGGGAGCGGCGGCGAGTGCAGACGGCAAGACCGGGAGCATAAACTGGGTCAGCACAAGCAAAGTAACGAGCATACCTACTAGAAACTTCTTCATTCACATCCTCCTTTTTGATCTTTTCCCTGGCTTTCCAGGATAATTCTAAACCCTTCCCCCCTTTCCTTTGGGTAAGTGATGGTTGAATTCGCTAGATTGATCGGATTTGTACATCCGTGCCTACCTAGACGGTGGTCACCTTAATCTTGGCTTTCAATTCTTCGATAAAAGCACTCCATGCTTCATTCTTCTTCTTATCCAAGATCGTGCTTTGGATGAACGCTTGCAATGTCTGCACCTCGTTCAACTTGATGAGGTAGAACTGATTTCCATCACTCACAATGGACGATACTTCCCCGAGGGCTAAGCTATCCAGAGCCTCCAATTGCCAATCTTTTAGGCTCTTGCGGTTGACGGTACCCATATCTCCGCCATTCGCTCCGGTTACCGTGTCGGTGGAGGTGGTCATGGCCACCTCAGCAAAAGTGGTGCCTGTCTTCACTAGGTCCAGAGCAGCCTGGGCTTGACTGGGTGTGTCGGTAGTGATCTGTTGGAAAGTGAAGTTCCATCGGTCGCTCATTTGAGCGGTGTAGCTAGGAGTACGGGAGTAGACCTGGAAAATACCGAAGCCGTTCTTGATGGGGACCAATCCGCTGACCTCGCCCAAGGGAATGGTGGAGGTAAAAACAGCTTGGTCGAAGGCCTCTCCGAATTTGCCGACCTGTGAGCTGGGGGTGATCGTACCGAGATCTCCCAGCTTATCGCGGCTCTCTTTGTCGTCCGAGTATTGAGTGACAACATCACCGAAGCTGGTCCCCTCCTTGATCTTAGCAAGGGCTTCCTCACCTCGGGCGAGCGTCTGATCCTCGGTTCGTCCACCATTCAGGGTAGAGACATTGTTCAAGAAGAGGAAACGGACGCCGGCTTGCGCTGGAGCGTCATAGCTCTTTCTCTGCTCCTCGAAAGCCGTCTTGACCTCATCTTCGTTGACCGTGACCGTTCCGGTCATTTTTTCATAGATCTGCTGTCGTTGCAGTTGGGTGGCGAAATCCTGCAAGACGCTTTCCCAGGTGAGATTCTGTTGGGCCAGGGCTTGCTTGAACTGATCCTCTGTCATCTGGTACTGGGAGGCTGTCTTGGTGACCTCCTCCTGGATCTGGGCAGCGGTTGGGATGATCCCTAAGCGCCCCGCTTCTTTAAGGGCTAAGCGTTCTTGGATGGTAGCCTCTAAGGAACTGTCCCAGAGCATCTTGTACTCCTCTGAGCCCTCGGTGATCTCCATCCCCTGTTGCTGTAGGCGACTGGCCTGCTGAGAGAAGAGTTGATTAACCTGATCCCGGGTGATGGTTTCCGTTCCCACGTAGGCCAGGACACTCCCGCGGTAGCTTCCCCAGACTGTGACTACAACAGCGATCAGCACTACGGCCACAGCCAGTACTACTCCGATCATCTTCACCCGCGTCTCGTAAGCGGAGATCCGGGCATGGCCGCGCTGATGTACCTTTTTTTTCTGGGCGAGCTCTGCTTGCTTGCGTGCTTTCTGCTTTTTGCTCATGGATGAGTTAGGCGAGCCTTCCTTTCTTTAATCGGCCCCTATTATACCAGAGTCCGTTTCTTGATTGAAAATCCTTTAGGCAATAAGAATGCACCAAAATGCTCTCTACCCGTGGAAAAAAAGTAAGCAACTCCGCCAAGCCGAAGCGCAGCGCCGACCGCCAAAGCCCAGCGGATGCCGATCCAGTCAGCCAGCGCAACGGCTAACAAGGGCAGAAAGATGGCCGCCAGATTCAAAAACAAGTTATAAACGGCGACTCCGCGTTCTCGCGCGCCTAAGGGACAGGTCTCCAAGAGAGTATTGAACGAAATTAAATTGAATCCGGACCACCCGAAACCTGCCACCAGGTTGAACAATGGAAGAGGCCAAAGCGAGTTCACTGAAGCATATAGCAAGGGGGTCAGGGACATCAGAATCAACGACCAAACCAACGGAACAATCCCACCGAAGCGATGGTTCCAGCGTGCCCATAGGGGATAAGCCGCCACTTGAGCCATCCCAGAGGTGATGACTATTAAAGAAACCCAGAACGGCGTTGCTCCCAGGTCACGCAAAGTGTAGATGGTGAAAAGAGGGAGAGCGAACTGGAAGCCGACCTGGAACAACACAGAGCCGACCAGAAACTGCCGGTAGAGCGGATTGTTGCGAATCAGTTGACCAACCCCCACTCGACTTGTGGAACTCTTCTCTAACGTAAGCGGCTTCAATAAGAGCAAAGTATAGATCTCGAAGAGCGCGAAGAGGAAAGCAGAAGCGAAGACAACTCGGTAACTCCAGGGAAAAGCCAATACTTCCATCATCTGCCCGGCTGCCATGGTTGCCAGGATGCCAAAGATAGCGATCAGTCGATTTCGAGCCGAGAAGGCAGTGGCACGTTTTTCTTGCGAGATCGATTCTCCGATTAAGGCAGTCCAAGACAAGCCAAACCAAGCGTTGGGTAAGGCAGCCAGGGCAACGAAAAGCAAAAGCAGCCAGACGGAAGGTTGGAAGAAAGAAACCAGGGCAAACATGAGGTAGAACAGCCGGCCGGCCAGCGCCATAATGGCGGTGAAGCGCGTCTTGTCCCTCAGCCTTTCCACCAGGGGCAACCCGGGGAGAATGGTAAAGGTGGTGACCAATGCCGGAAGAGAGGTCAGCAGACCGAACTGGAATGAGCTGGCGCCGAGGTCTCGGGCATAGATACCGAGGAAATTGTTGACCATGTTAGTGTTGATAGAAGCGAATAGTCCGTTCCAGATATTGGCCCGGATGTTGCCTTCCTCTATGCTATTCGGTTTGCGGTTCTTTTTTCGCTTTCTCCCAAACACGATCCAATTCCTCGAGACTCATCGTTGTTGTCTCTTTGCCGATACGGCCGGCGATCTCAACCACGCGCTTGGAGCGGGCCAGGAACTTATCGATGGAGCGGTGCAGCGCTTCCTCCGGATTCAAGTGGAGGAAGCGAGTAAGATTGACAAGACTAAAGAGCATATCGCCAATCTCCTCTTCGATCTGATCCTGTTTTTCCCGATGAACCGCTTCCTGAAGCTCCTGCCATTCCTCCCCTACCTTTTCCAGTACACCTGCGCTATCCCGCCAATCGAGCCCCTGGTGCGCAGCTATTTCCTGGATACGTTCCGCTCGGCTCAGAGCGGGCATGTAGCGGCGAGCTGCCTCGTCCTCTTTCCGCTGCTCCTGCTTATCTTTAATGCTTTCCCACTGCTGCTCCACTCCAACCGGCAACAGCTCGCACCTTTGGTTGAAGATATGTGGATGACGCCGGACCAGTTTTCGGGTGATCTGTTGTAGAACCTGGGACAGTGTAAATTCATCCTTTTCCTCGGCTATCACAGCATGAAAAACGACCTGTAACAAGACATCACCCAATTCCCCGGCCAGCGATTCGCTGCTCTCCTGACGCACCGCTTCGATCAATTCCCAAGATTCCTCCAACAAATATTTGGTCAACGAACGGTGTGTCTGCTGGCGATCCCAAGGACAGCGCTTGCGTAAAGCGCGCATGACACGGTTGAATTCCAAAAAGCGCTCTCCCTCTTCCGGCTGAGCTCGTAGAAGATGAGGGATAATCCTCTCCAGGGCACAATGCAAGTCATTGTCCCGGCAACCAGTGATCAAGGCGCCCACGCGCCCCGCTGCTTCATCGAGGGATACTCCTTGGGCAAGCAGGAAGAAGGAGAGGTAGGTTGCCGCCAAGGCGCTGCTGCGATCTGAGCCGATTAGCACGGGTCGCTCCATCTCACGCATCAGCAGTAGGAAGTCCAGGAACTGAACAAGGTCAGAGCGGGAAGGCCAAGGGCTTTCCGGAGGATGCAAGGTTAACTGCTCGAATCCTGGCCCCCAGGAAGGGCTGGGACCATCGAGAAGCAAGGCCATCGCCAAGATCCCTTGATCCTCAAGGTCCTCCCGATCTGGCAAAACCGTCCCCTCCAACAAAGCCACACGTTCAGGCAACAACCAATGAATCACCATCAACCCACCTCCTGGGTGGAAACAGCTGCCCCAGCTTTCAAAGGGTTGGGCGTTTGGCCGGTAAGGACCCTCAGCAGCTCTTCGGCGTGGTCCAGAGCATTTTCCAGCTCATCTTCCTCCAATCGAAGGTAGAAGTCGGCTTCGCGTATTTTGAAGCGCTTGGGGAAACGACGTGCCAGCAAGACAAGGCGCTCCGGGTCGAAAAACGGCTCCAGCCCGATTTGAAAAACGAGAAGATGGTCGTCCAGGCGTACCCGTTCAATCCCGGCTTGCTCGGCCATTAAGCGCACGCGGCTGACCCGCAGAAGGTTCTCCAAGGGAAGAGGAATCGTGCCGAAGCGGTCACGTAACTGATCGTCGACCTCGCTCAAGTCCTCCTCTCCAGTCAAAGATGCGAGCCGCTCGTATAGTTCCATCTTGCTCCCCTCGTCAGGGATGTAGTCGGATGGGATATAGGCACTGACCTCCATCTCCAAGACGCTGTGCAGAGCAAGTGGGATCTCTTCTTCGTCCGTCTCAACCGGTATCGCCTCTCCCTTTCGCAGCCGCTCCATGGCCTCCTCCAACATCTGCCGATACATTTGATAACCGACATTGATCATGAAGCCGTGCTGCTCCTCCCCAAGCAGATTCCCTGCCCCACGGATCTCCAGATCGCGAGTTGCGATCCTCAACCCAGCCCCGAGGGTCGTAAAATCGCGGATCGCTTCCAGTCGTTTCTCGGATTCTTCGGACAATGCGCGGTGCTTGGGGTAAAGGAAATAGGCATAGGCATGAATATCGCTGCGCCCGACCCGCCCGCGCAATTGATAGAGCTGAGCCAAACCGAGGTTCTGGGCATCTGAAACGATCAGAGTGTTGACATTGGGCAAGTCGATCCCACTTTCAATAATGGCAGTACAAAGAAGGATATCAAATCGGCCTTGGGCGAAATCCCACATCGTCTTTTCCAGCCTATCTTCGGCCATCTGACCATGCGCGGTGGCAATACGGGCTTCCGGGAGAAGAGCTTGAAGACGAGCGAGCAGCCGTGGTAAGCCTTGTATTCGGTTGTGCACCACGAAAGCCTGTCCACCTCGTTCGATCTCTCGTAAGAGGGCGCTGCGCACGATCCCCTCATCCGCCTCGACAACATAGGTCTTCACTGGAAAGCGGTTGGCCGGGGCGGTCTCGATCATGCTAACTTCGCGGATCCCTAAAAGGCTCATCTGAAGTGTGCGGGGAATAGGCGTGGCGGACAAAGTGAGGACATGCAAGTCCCCCTTCCACCCGCGCATGCGTTCCTTTTGAAGTACCCCGAAGCGTTGCTCCTCATCGACGATCAACAATCCCAGATCTTTGAACTGGACACGCTTGCCGAGCAAGCTATGCGTCCCGATAAGGATGTCGACGCGGCCTTCGAGCAATTTCTGAAGGATCTCCTTCTGTTCGCCAATGGAGCGGAAGCGGGAAAACATTTCTGTCTGCACCGGAAAATGACGCAATCGCTCTTGAAAGGTATTGAAGTGTTGCTGGCAGAGGATCGTAGTAGGGGCCAAAAAAGCCACTTGCTTGTTGGCCAAAACGGTGCGGAAGGCCGCACGCAAGGCTACTTCCGTCTTGCCGTACCCGACGTCTCCGCAGATCAGGCGATCCATCGGCTTTTGCCGTTGTAAGTCACCCATGACATCTTGGATGGCCCTCTCTTGATCCGCTGTCTCCTCAAAGGCGAAAGTCATGGAGAGATCTTCTTCCCAAGGCTGCACCTCGGGATAGGGTTCGGGAGAGGCGACCTCGCGGGCGGCATATAACTCCAGCAATTGACGTGCAATTTCAGCCACTGCCCGCCGTGCTTTACGTTTGGTGCGCGCCCAATCGGTGGAACGCAAGCGGGTTAAAGAGGGTAGTTTAGCGTTGTCTCCTAGGTATTTGGCTACCAGATAGATCTGTTCACTGGGAACATAAAGCTTGTCCTGGTCAGCGTAAGAGATCTGGATATAGTCTCGGGAAAGGCCATCAATCTCCAGTGTGGTGAGTCCCTGGTAACGCCCGATCCCGTATGTCTCATGAACGACCAGATCCCCTGGCTTTAGCTCTTCCCAAGAACTGAGAATCTTGGCTTCGCGGTAACGGCGCTCGCTTTTTGGTTTTCGCCGCCAGCCAAACAACTCTACTTCTGAAACGAGGGTTAATCCCATAGAAGGAAGGGTGAAACCGGGCGCAGGCGCTGTTTTCCACAGATAGGCCGCTCCTGGTTCCAGATCTTGAGCCCAATCCATCTCTTTTACCGGAAGATCCTGGCTTCGAAAGAGATCTTGGTAGCGGGCTATTCCTCTGCCGGCAAGGATCACCCGCCGCCCTTCCTTTAACCACCCCTTCATTATTGGTAGAAAATCAGAAAATTGCCCCTGGTAAGAAGGCAAGGTTTGACAAGGGAAATCGACTTCTCCCCCGAAGGACGAAAAGGAGAGAGAGGGAAAAGAGTGTAAACCGGCCTGAAGCGACCACCAATCGGGAAGCAAGGGGAACTGAACGGTCTGGCCAGCCCCTATCTCCCAGGACACGCTGCCGCGGGTTATCGTGCTATACGGGACTACCTCACCTTGATCGAGAGCACTGCGGTAGAACATTTCACTGGCGCGCCGCGCCTCCTCGAAAGCCTGCTGCAGTTTCCCTTCCTCTTCCGATAGAATCAAGGTAGATGAGGGCAAGTGAGACAAAAGGCTGGCCACGGGAGAGAAGAAAGGGTGATAATATTCTTCCCCCAGGAAGTGCACTCCTCTTTCCAATAATCTCAAGTCAGACCCGACCGTCTCCTCAAGAAATCGGGCCTCACTGGTCCGTAGGCGCTCGCGCAGCCTCTTGTACTGGCGAGACAGGTTGCCTTGGATCGCTGCCAACCCTTCCTGATGGATTGAGAAAGCCCGCCAGGGAAGCAACAGCGCCTCTTCAACCTGCCCCTCGGAAACTTGCGTACTGGGGTCAAAAAGTCGTATCGAAGTTAAGGTGTCTCCTTCAAATTCGAAGCGCAATGGGAGGGGAGAGCTTGGCGTGAACACATCAACGATGGCGCCCCGCTGGCTGTATTCACCGAGTACCTCCACTCGGGCGCCTCGGCTATAACCCACCCCGTTGAGGAAACTCAGGAAGTCCTCACGCCGCACCTCCTGGCCAAGACGAACTGACATGCGTTGTTGGTTGAAATAACTGGCTGAAGGGCAAGGCTGGAGCAAGGATCTCAAGGTCGCGCAGACTACCGGCAGGCGATCTCCCCGGAGCGCCCACAGCGTGCTCAGGCGGGTTGCAAGAACAGTCGAATCGGCAGGCGCTTTCTCCCCGAAGTGCGGTTTTAGAGCTGGAAAAGGGCAGACTGGAAGGCCCCACTCGCCCAGTAAAGATGCTGTCCTCTCCATCGGCTCTCCTTCTGCGAAGAGCAACAGCAGAGGGCGCTTTAACGACTGATATAAAGCATAAATAAGAAGTGGCCGAAGGCCTTCCCCCACCTGACCTAAACGCTGAGGACGACCTTCTTCCAAGCGGCTGATCAGCTTCTGTATACCTTGTTCAGAGAGAAGCAACGAGGCCAGATTCATGGGGCGAGGAGGTTCTTCCTGTTGAAGCGGTTCATACACACCGCGATACCCTCCCCCAGCCAGCAGTCGATACCGCGTTGAGCTTGCTCGATGAGCGCCGGAAGACAACCTTCGTCCTCCGGCAAGAAAGGCTCAAGGATAAAATCTAGAGCTTTTTTCCCAGCTTCTCGGCCTACGCCGAAGCGAAGTCGATCGAATTCAGCTTTTCGGACGTATTGCAGGATCGATGCCAGCCCTTGGTGGCCTGCGGAGGAACCTCCATGCTTGAAGCGAATTTCGCCCAGCGGAAGATCTACATCGTCATGGATCACGAGGATCTCCTCCGCCTGGGTGTGGTAAAAACTACTTGCACTAGCAACTGCAATCCCAGACAAGTTCATAAAAGTCTGCGGCAGGAGAAGCAACCACCCCTCTCCTACCGCGATCTTTCCATGAAAGCGCTTTCTCCAAGGAAGAACCCGTCGTTCCTCAGCAAAGGCTTGGGCAATGCGGAAGCCGATATTGTGCCGGCTGTGCTGGTATCCCGTCCCCGGATTACCCAGGCCGACGATCAGTTTCAAGGCTACGCTTCTTTGGTCGTCCTCTCGGTAGACTTGATAGGAGCTTCTGCCACGACAGCGGGTGTCTCAACAACTTCTTCTTTCTCAGGTGGAATCAAAGTAACCAAGGCTGTGCCGGCATCGGTGATGAGTCTTACCTTTTCTGAAAGAACCAGATCAGCGGCAAATAAGCTATCACCAATACCCAACCCACTGACATCCACTGTCAGGTAGCTAGGGATGTCCATTGGCAGGCACTCTACTTCAACTTGGTGCAGATTCTCTTGCATGATGCCGCCCTCCTTGACGCCGATAGGGGTTCCGCGCAAATGCAGCGGTACATGGGCGCTGATCACTTCTTCCAGGGAGATGGCATGAAAATCGATGTGCTGGATGGTTCGGTAGACGGGTTCGCGCTGCAGTTCCTTAACGATCGTCACGACTGGTTTGGTTTCACCCTCTACCAATAAGCTGAAGATGGCGTTGGAACCGCTTCGCTCCAGCGCCTTGACGAAGCCTTTGTGATCGATGGCGATGGCCATCGGCTCAACGTTCTTGCCATACACGACAGCGGGAATCCATCCCTGCCTCCGTAAGCCGTGTGTTTCCCCCTTGGTTGTGGCAGCCCTTCGGGATGCCTCTAATCGAACTTCTGCCATGAGTTGAACTCCTTTCCTAATACAGGGCGATTTGCTCGGATGAACCGTAGCTGAAGAGGTCTGAGATGGAACGGTTCTCGCGGATGCGGGTGATCCCTTCCCCCAACAGCGGTGCGACGGAGAGGACCTTAATCTTGTCGATCATCTTTTCCGGGGGGATGGGAACAGTATTGGTCACCACTAATTCGGCAATTGGAGAGTCAGCAAGCATTTTCACTGAGTCTCCACAAAGGACCGCGTGGGTACAAGCAGCGATGATCTGCCGCGCACCGGCCTTATAGATCGTGTCGGCAGCAGAAAGCAGCGTCTTCCCGGTGGTAATCATGTCGTCCACCAGGACTGCGACCTTCCCACTGACGTCTCCGATCACTCCCATCGTTTCCACTCGGTCAGGGCCCATGCGACGCTTCTCAACAATGGCCAGTGAGTAGTTCAGTTTGTCCGAGAGGATACGGGTTCGGGGAACACGGCCGATGTCGGGTGAGACCACTACTGCCTCCTGTAGGCCCTTCTTTTTGAGAAAGTAGTCTTGAAAGAGCAGGCTGGCTGTCAGGTTGTCAAAGGGGATGTTGAAGAAGCCCTGGATCTGGCCGGCATGCAGGTCAACAGCCACAACTCGGTTGGCTCCGGCCACCGTCAACAAGTCGGCTACCAATTTAGCAGTGATCGGCTCTCGCGGCTTGGTCTTGCGGTCCTGGCGACCGTAGCCGTAGTATGGCACGATGGCAGTGATGCTCCTGGCCGACGCTCTCTTCAGCGAGTCGATCATCACCAGCAACTCCACCAAGTTCTCGTTGACAGGTGGGCAAGTCGGCTGGAGGAGGAAGACATCCTGTCCGCGTACGCTCTCTTGGCAACGGACATGGATCTCACCATCCGGGAAGCGCGATGCTTCCATGGCGCCGAGAGGAATATGGAGAAAATCCGCGACCTCCTGTGCCAGGGCTAGATTGGCATTCCCGCTGAATAGATGAATCTGCTCTTCCAAGCTCATCGTTCCTCTCCTCGATTGGACAGGCCTTGCATTCTTGTCCCGTCCGGGATGACGGCGTCAACCAAATGCAGGAAGGGTCCCAGCACACAACCTTGACCGATACAGCAGGCGCCTTCCAGAACAGTAAAAGGTTTGATCACAGTGTCCGGCTTCAAGCGCACTTCCCAGTCCAAGGAGACGGTGGCTGGATCTTCCATGGTGACTCCTGCTCTCATCCAATCGCGCAAGATGCGGTCATGCAAAATACGCCGGCATTGACTTAACTGCACTCGATCATTGACCCCGATAATAGGAATATCATCCACCCGGATAGCCTGAACGTTTCCCGCCTTGCGCATCATCGGCAGCACATCGTTCAGGTAATACTCTCCTTGGGCGTTTTCGGGACAGAGACGTTCCAGGTAGTCGAAGACCGCCGGTAGAGAAAATGCGTAGACGGAAGTGGACACCTCATGGATTTTTTTCTGGGAAGGGCTGGCATCCGCTTCCTCGATGATCGAGTCGAAGGTGCCATCTGCATTGCGACACACACGCCCCAGGAGAGAAGGATCCTCCACAAGAGCGGTTAGAACCGAACCCAAGCACTGCGATTCCTGGTGAACTTCCAATAGACGAGAGAGATGAGTGGTATGCAATAAAGGGATGTCTCCCGGCAAGACCAGCAATGCCCCAGTCTCGCCATTCAACGCTTCCCTGGCTTGCTGCAGGGCGTGTCCAGTCCCAAGCTGGTTATTTTGCCGCACATAACAGAAGCCGGATCCCGTGCACTGTTGCACCAATTCCCCGCCATGACCGACGACGATCACTGTCTGCACCAAGTTCAGCGGTTTTAAGGAATCCAAGGCGTAGGAAAGCATCGGCCGCCCCAGTAAGGGATGCAAGACCTTGGGGAGAGCGGATTTCATTCGCTTACCCAGGCCAGCTGCCAACACGACTGCGTACAAGCGTTCTTGCATGATCCTCACTTGTTCGTTTTGGCTGGGGAGGATGGGCTCGAACCACCGTCGGCGGATCCAAAGTCCGCTGTCCTACCACTGGACGACTCCCCAGCGAAAAATACCTGACGAGTTTCAGCGTCCGCTTCGACTCGGTTCAGATGTTCTTTCCGGAAAAACAATGGTACCCCCAGGCGGAGTTGAACCGCCGTCTTCGCCTTGAAAGGGCGATGTCCTCGGCCGCTAGACTATGGGGGCACAAAAAGCCGCAGATAGTCTACCCGATCGTATCCTCCCTCGCAAGGTCGATCGGGGGCTGCGTGGAGTCATCTCGTTTTGGTGCATTAGTAGACATGTTGCCGCAAACTGATTAGCCCAAGGAACGAATCTGAATCTGTCCTCTATCATAGATGCCCAAGGGCATCCTTTCGGTATTCGCGTAATAACCGATCTGACCGCGCCAGTCGATTCCGATGAGGCCTCCTGCAAAGGTCCGCGGGTTCTCAGACAGAAGAATGGTGACAGCTTTCAAGACAGGCTCCTGGCGCATCACCTGAACTGCGCGGAAAGCCAGTAAACGGCGCATGATCTGTTCCCCGTGGCCAGTAGCGGCGGCACCTCCCCAACGAGAGGCAAAAAGACCGGCTCCTAAGATCGCGGTGTCACCAACCCGACCCGGGAGCTTCCCAGCCAAGCCCCCGGTGGAGCAGGCCACCGCCAACCGCCCACTTCGGTCCCTGGCTATTGCTCCAACTGTATCACTGCAACGCTGTAACCCTCGGAAATTCTCCAGGTGGGGTAGAAGATTCACTTGCCCGTGGCCAATGATCTCACGCCATAGAGACCGTTGTGAGTCCGTGGTCGGATCATAGGGAGGGAAACCGCAGGAGCAAGCGAACTTCGTAGCGGCTTCCCCCGCCAGGAGGAGATGGTCGGTGCGCATCATCACTTCGCGTGCCACATCAATCGGGTGCTGCACATTTTGCAGAGCTGCCACCGCCCCGAACATCCCTTCGCTGGTCATCACGGCGGCGTCCATCTGGGCTTTCCC
>JAPLHW010000253.1 GCA_026389425.1 Coprothermobacterota bacterium | reverse complement strand
CGAATCGCCGAGGATCTCGATCTACCCGTGGAGCGCATTTTCCAGATTGAGGAGATCGTGCGTTTGACGGCGCACATGCGCCACCCCTCCCTGGCCCCTCTCCTGCTACCTCCTCTGGAGGAGCGATAGCTAATTGTCCTTACTGACCGGCTCCAAGTGAAAGTAAGCGCGGTCCACCTCGGGGAGATCCAGCAGCCGGTGGCTCACTTCGTCGGAAATGGCGTGAGCTTGATCCAGGTGAATGTTTCCAGCCACCTCGACATGCAGGTCAACCACTAAGCGGGTCCCCACATAGTCGGTGATGACCTGGTGTACAGCCTGTACCCCCGGCGTCTTGGCGGCCACTTGTACGATCTGCTCCCGCAGGGCACGTGGCGCCCCAGCTCCGCTGAGGAAGCCAAGGTTCTCGCGCCAGATGAAGAAAGCGGTACGGAAGATCCATATCGCCACGACGAAAGCGGCCACTGGGTCTAGCACCGGTGAGATATACAGCGAGCCCAGCGCCCCCAAGAAGGCGGCGGTGGAAGTGAGCACATCGGAGAGGTTGTCTTGGGCTGCGGCAGCGAAGGTAGGGTTGGATAGCTTACGGGCGATGGCGCGGATGCGCAAGTACATCCCGCTTTTGATGACGATGCTCCCCAATAGGACCAATGCGGGGAAACCTAGCTCAATCGGCGTCGCCCCGCTGATCAACCGTTCCACTCCGGAGCGGGCCGCCTCATAGCCGGCGAAAGTGATGGAGGCCGCCACCACCAGCCCGATCAAGGGCTCGAAGCGGTTATGCCCCTGAGGGTGGGTCAGGTCCGGAGGACGCTGGGCCAGCCACATCCCCAGGGCAATC
Organism: Coprothermobacterota bacterium; assembly: GCA_026389425.1. Taxonomy (GTDB): domain Bacteria; phylum Caldisericota; class JANLFM01; order JANLFM01; family JANLFM01; genus JAPLHV01. The sequence goes on along the minus strand of JAPLHW010000253.1, from coordinate 22,713 downwards.
ATCAGAGAGTAGACGACATCGGAAATAGAGTTCGCGGCATCGGCGTAAAGTGCCACGCTGCCGGAGAAGTAGGCGGCTAGAGCTTTCCCTGCAGCCAGGACGACATTTCCCAACAAGGTGATGATGATAGCTTGGCGGTAGAGCTTTTGGGTTTCGGGGTCCGCTGCGATCCGGCGCACCCACTGGACCTCCCCTCTTTTACTTCGCCTAGGTAGTCGCTCTAGAGTAAGACTCTGGATGCTAGACATGCTGCCGCAGACTGTCTACTTGCCGCGGGCAATCTAGCCACAGGCTGTCATGCCTCGGGCTTCTTTCTCCAAATAGTTGATCGCTCACGGCAATACGGGAGAGTTTAGGGCTTCCTCCACCGCGGCCAGCGTCGGCGGGATGGCGGGCGGCATGCGCACCGCCTGCAAGGCCGATGCAACATCCTTCAGGCCATTTCCGGTAACGATAGCCACGATCCGCTCCTTCTGGTCCAAAAGGCCTAGATCGCGAGCCTTCAACATTCCAGCCAGGCCTGTCACCCCTGCTGGTTCCCCGAAGATGCCCGCTTCTCGGCCGAGCAAGCGCATGGCTTCCAGAATTTCCTCATCGGTTACGGTCAGCATTCGCCCGCCCCACCGTTCTAGGTCGCGCAAAGCCATAATGCCATTGCGCGGCAGAGAGACTGAGATGGAGTCGGCGATAGTCACTGCCGGGGAAGGCTGCAGGGGGGTATGAGTGCGCCAGGCTTGCTCGATGGCCGAGGAACCTTCAGCTTGGACACCGATCACCTGCGGCATGCGCTCGATCCAGCCCAGGGCCAACAGGTCGGCAAAACCCTTGAAGACGCCGGAGAGGATACAGCCGTCGCCTACAGAAACGAAAACCTTGTCCGGGGCTTCCCACCCCAACTGTTCGGCGATCTCCAAAGCAACTGTCTTCTTGCCTTCCACTAAGTAAGGATTATAGGCGGTGTTGCGGTTGTACCAACCAAAGCGTGCGGTGGCCTCGATAGCCAGGTCGAAGGCTTGATCGTAAGTTCCGGTCACCGGGAAGATGGTGGCACCGAAGACCAGCAGTTGGGCCAGCTTGCCCTGTGGGGCAGTTTGGGGTACGAAGATGTAGGACTTCAAACCCAGCGAGGCGGCCGCTCCGGCCCAGGAAGAAGCGGCGTTGCCTGTAGAGGCGCAGGTCACCTCGCGGGCACCCCGCTCCAGCGCCTTGACGATGCCGACCGCTGAGGCGCGGTCCTTCAGTGACGCGGTCGGGTTGCGCCCGTCATCCTTGACGAAGAGGCCAGGCAAATTGAGAGCGTGGCGCAGGCGCTCGACCGGGTAGAGGGGGCTCCAACCAACGGCCAGGGGGGGGCGGGGGGAATCCGGCTCGACAGGCAGCAAAGGCTTGTAGCGCCAGATCGAGCGGTCATCGTCGTGGGCTAGGTTCTCACGTCGTAAAAGAAGAGCGATGCGGTCATAATCGTAAAGGACCTCCAGGATCCCACCCTCGCCGCAGGTTGAGCAGGTGTATTCAACCTCTTCCGGCTGGAATTCCCGGCTACAGAGCAGACACTTCAAAGCCCGGACATGTTTCATCGTGAACCTCCTTTGTTCATCGGGACATGCTGTTATTTTCTCCCCGCTTCCGCCAGGAGGGGTAGCGCAGGCCGAACCTTGCAGGTCGGATAGAAAGGGGCAGCCGCGGCCGCCCCTCAGTTTCTCCAGCACCCCTGATATATCGCAAAAAACAGCGATTCACCGGGGACCCCGCGTTTCCCGCAATCCTGCCTAGGGAACGATGTGGGTGCCGGTCTCACCACGGATAGCTCGAGCCATGTTGGGCGGATCGGTGATGATGGCTTCCTTGCCGCCTGCCTCGAGGAAAGCGATGCAAGCCTTGATCTTGGGCAGCATACTGCCGGCAGCAAATTGCCCCTCCTCGATCAGCTTTTTGGCTTCAGCCACGGTGATGGTATCCAACGGCTTCTGGTCGGGTTTACGGTAGTTGATGAATGCCTTCTCCACGGCAGTGGAGATCATGAATAGATCGGCTTTGATCTGACGGGCTAGAAGTGAAGAGCCGAAGTCCTTGTCGATCACGGCTGCTGTGCCCTCCAGTTCGCCGTTCTCCTTGCGGATCACCGGGATGCCGCCCCCGCCGACCGCAATGACTGTCATCCCTTCGTCGACCAGGGCTTTGATGGCTTTCCACTCTACCACTTCGGTGGGGATGGGCGAGGCGACGACTCGTCGCCAACCGCGTCCGGCGTCCTCAACCACCGTCCAGCCCTCATCGGTGGCGTACTTCTTGGCCTTCTCCTCGCTGTAGAAGGGGCCGATCGGCTTGGAAGGTTTCTGGAAAGCAGGGTCCAGGCGGTCGACCACTGCCTGGGTGACTACAGTCGCGGCCATTTTGTCGATCTTGCGCTCATGGAAGATGTTCTGCAGGTTCTGCTGCAGGGCGTAGCCGATGGCGCCCTGGGTGTCGGCGCCGCAAGCGTCGAGGGGGACCGTGTGCAGTATGTTCGAGGCCAGCTCCGAGCGCAGCAGGATGAAGCCCACCTGCGGCCCGTTGCCGTGGGTGACGACCACGTCCCAGCCATCCTCGATCATGGTGGCAATGTGCTGGCAGGATTCCTTGGCTGCCTGGTACTGGTCAGCTACGGATTGGTGCTTCTCATCTTTGATCAGGGAATTGCCGCCGATGGCGACGACTGCTACTTTCTTCATTGTTGTCCTATTTCCTCCAGGTGTTGGTGTTATGCTGCTGAATCAGCTATGGGGACAGATTTCCTAGTTAGCCGAGCAATGATGGGGACAGATTTCAAATCTGTCCCCATCATTAAAAGCTTAGCCCATGGTCAGGGCCATGACCGCCTTCTGCGCGTGCAAACGGTTCTCGGCTTCGTCATAGACGACCGACTGGGCACCGTCGATGACCTCGTCGGTGACTTCGATGTTGCGGTCCGCCGGCAGGGGGTGCATGAAGATAGCGTCCGGGTGAGCCAGCGACATCTTGGCCGCATCGGTGATCCAGTCCTGGTATCTGTCCTGAATCCGCTTTCCCTCGACCTTATCGGCGGTGGTCATCAAGGGTCCCCAGGACTTGGCGTAAACGATCTCGGCGCCATTGAAAGCTTCGGCCATGTCATGGCTGATCTGGAAGCCCGTTCCGTAGCGGCGAGCTTGCGCCTTAGCCTCCTCCACGATGTCTCCGCGCAGGGCAAACTCCGGCGGATAGACCAGCGTCACGTCCAAGCCGAATCGGGGCATCTGCAGGATCAGCGACTGAGGTACCGAGATCGGCTTCAAGTAAGAGGCAGCATAGGCCCAGGAGACGACCATTTTGCGGTGGCGCAATTGCGTCCCCTTCTTCTCAAAGATGGTCATCAGGTCAGCCAGACACTGGAAGGGATGGTAGAGATCGCACTGCATGTTCAAGACGGGGACGCGGGAATAGCGGGCAACCTCGTTTTGGTAAGCGTTGCCGATCTGCCAATCGCATTGACGGATGGCCAGCCCGTCGAAGTAGCGTCCCAGGATCTCGCCAATCTCCTTGGGGGTGTCTCCATGAGCGATCTGCGTGGTAGCCGCTTCGATGAAGGCGCCGTGCCCACCCAGTTGAGCGATCCCAGCCTCGAAAGAGGCGCGCGTGCGGGTGGAAGAGAAGAAGAAGAGCATAGCCAGGACTTTGTCCCGCAGATAAGGGTGAGGTTCCCGCAGCGCTTGCTTTCGTTTCAAGTCGAAAGCTACCTCCAAGACCGTCTCCACTTCTTCCTTGGAGAAGTCTAGATCACAAATCAGGTCACGCCCGCGCAGGTTGGTCTGCATCATTCCTCCCTTCTCCGGCTATACGCCGGCTGCAAGTAATACAGTAGTATCGCATACCAGATGAGCTGCTCACAGGCGGCGCCAGCCTCCCGCTTCCAGTTTGACGCGCTAGGTTCGATCGCTTGCCCTAGCTAACGTAAGCCTTACTCGACCGCCCCCAATACCAGGGCAAGAAGAGCCATCCGCATCACTACACCGTTGAAGGCCTCTTGCCAGTAGCGCGACCAACGGGTGATGTCCACATCGGGGGGGATCTCGTCCATGCGCGGCAAGGAGTGCAGCAGGATGGCGTCCGGCTTTCCCTTCGTCTCCAGCAGTTGGCGGGTAATCTTGTAGTTGTCGGGAGTCAGGCCGTGTTCACCGGCTTCCTGGCGGGCTTTGGTATAGTCAGGCTGAACCACGGGCTCGACGAGGATCACGTCGGCCTCGGCGATGGCCTGTTCGACATGCTCGACCTCGCGGAAGTTCAGCGAGTATTTCTTCAACTCCTCCTTGAACTCGGGCTGTAGAGATAGTTCGGGGGGAGAGACGAAGGTCACAGGGCAGTCGAATTGTGTAAGAGCGTAGCCAAGGGAGTGCATCGTGCGCATGCGCATGTCGCCGACAGCCAGCCATTTCAGACCATCGATGCGCCCCTTCTCCCGCAGGACAGTATATAAGTCAGTGAGGATCTGGGTGGGATGCTCGCCCCAGCCATCCCCTGCGTTGATCACCGGAACGCTGGCCCATTTGGCCGCCTCCATCGGAGCGCCTTGCTGGAAGTGTCGCATGACGATCACGTCACCGTAGAACTCCAGCATCTTCACGGTGTCCTTGATCGATTCTTGGTAGAAGTCCCCGGCGCGGGTCATCTTGAAATCAGCAAACCCGACCACTTTTCCCCCCAGGCGGCACATCGCTGATTCATGGGCGAGGCGGGTGCGCGTGCTGGGCTGGTAGAAAGCGCTGACCATGGTCTTCTCTTTCAGCATTTCCACGTTCTTTCGATTGCGGGCAATCGGCTCCAATAGCTGAGCGATCTCGAAGACGCGGAAAAACTCTTGGCGTTCAAAGTCCTTCAAAGACAGGATATCGCGGCCATTAAAACTTCTCATTGCATTCTCCTCCTCTTGGGTATGTATCCAGTTGCTGTGGTCGGTGAAACCATGGTTTCCGTTAGTCCTCTTTTTTGCTGCCCGCCCCGGGTAAGCGGCTAATCACGTGGAAGCGGAAGAACTCGCGCACGAAGTAATTCAGCGAGTAGCCGCCACGGCTACCGTCTTTCAAGTAGAGGGTCTCCTCCAATAGAAGCAACGGAGTCTTCGGCTTGATTCGCAGCTTGCTAGCGAGGGAATTGGAGGCGTTGGTGGGCAAAATGTCGGAGCGGGCATATGCAATGGGCACCTTCTGTTCCAACAGGTAGTCGATCACCGAACCTTGGAAGCGGTCACGTAGGTCAGTCAATTTGATAGAGCGCTCCGGCAACAGGTCGTAAATATATGCGACACGACGATCCTGGGCCGTCTTGATGCGGGAGAGATAAAGCAGCGGTTCACCCTCCTCCACGCCAAGCTTCTGCGCATAGGCGGAGCTGGCCCTAATACGTCCGATACGAAGATTAACCGTCCCGGCCACCATGCCAAGGCGGTGGGCCATCGTCTCCACGCTCTCCAGGGTCTCCAGGCCTGCCTCGATCAAAGGCCGACGGTCTGAAACGATAAAGGTGCCGATCCCCGGGCGCCTGGTGATCAGTCCATCTTCCTCGAAGACCCGTAGAACCTCGCGCAGCGTGGAACGGGAGATGCCCAACTCCTCCGCCAGAGCAGGTTCGGCGGGGAATCGGTCGCCAGGTTTGAACGCCCCTTGCTCGATGAGGGTCATCAAGCGCTCCTGTGCAATCAGATAAAGCGGGCGGGAATCAGCCCGGATGCGTTCAATGCGTTCCAATTTGTCGGACCTCAGACATAAGTGCCCCTAGTGTAAGCTGGGAGAGGCATTTGTCAACTCACCAGGACACTGAGGGCTCTGCAAGACTCCCGAAGACCATGACCTCTGCGCCTTCTCTTCACTCGATGGACTGAAGGGCTCTGCCCTCAGGCTCCCGAAGTGTAGGCAGTGTTACAGGGAGAAACCCGGCAATTGCAGGGGGAGGAACCAAATCAATACGGCCAGGGCGCCGAAAAATGCCAGGGCGCCGACCACAATAGCGGCGATGGCGAAACCTTTCCCACCGTTGCTATCGCTGCTTTTATGGATTTGGGAAAGAGCGACCACCCCGAGGACCACTGCCAACGGACCCAGCACCACACCGAAGATGAAGAACCCCACCAATCCACTGATGAAACCTGCCACGGCCAGGCTGTTGGTGCGCGGGGTAGTAGCCGGGGGTAGAGTCACGGCATGCCGTGACTCTACCGGAGGAGGGGGGATTGGTTCAGCAGTTTGGATCGGCCGCCAAGAACTAAGCCACTGCCCGCATTGGCTGCAGTACAGTGAGCCAGGCTGGTTGCTAAAACCGCAGTGAGTACATTGCTGATTGTTCGTTGGTTGTTCCATGTGTCAGATTTCCCTCATGGCTATCTTACTCCAGGCGCGGGGAACACCGCACCTGCCAATGATAAGTCGAGGAGCCTGACGGTGAAAACACACCCCCCTGCGCCCTAGAAAAAGAACTGACCAATAATCGCAGCGCCAATGGCCAGAGCGGTCACAAAGATCAGCACCACAATGATTGACAACACCAGCCCGGCAATGGCCATGCCGCGACCGGAGCCCGCCATCTTATTGGCCTGGGAGAGGCCCAGCCCGGAGAGGATCAGCCCGATCACTCCCAGGATGATCGCGATTAGCGAGACCCAAGGGATCCAGACCAGGATGATCGCTACCAGCCCACAGACGAAGCCAGCCGTGGCTGTTCCGTTGGATGGAACCACGCCAACCGGTTGAGCCTGTTGGACAGTCGGGGTTGGTTGAATAGACTGGTAAGTCACTAGCGTTTGCGAAGGCTGTACCATTTGCTGCACTCCAAAGTTCAACCCACACGTCTGGCAGAACCGTTCGTTGGCATCGTGTTCCTTCCCACAATTGGGACAATACGGCATCTCACTCCTCCTTGCGTGGTTTGCTCTAGCCTGCCCAAAAGGATTAGAAGCGGGCGGTTGGAACAGGCAGAACTCTCATTCGAAAGTACTCGACAGCCATCCTCACTGTCAATCACTGGCTCTCTTCAGAAAAACCTGGAAAAGCTTAGACCGGCAAGTCACCTGGGTGGCTTGAGGGGTGTTTCCCGGCCCAGGATGAGCCAGTGCGTGAGGATGGTGACTACGACTAGTGTTACCCATCCGAGTCCGACCCAACCGGCCAGGGCGAGTCCTCCCTGGAAACATAGGGCAGCAGCGTAGAGCATGTTGGCGAGATAAAGCAGGAAGGGAAGTAGAAGCAGCTGTTTTCCACGCTGTAGCGGCAGTTTGGGGCTTGCTCTGGAGAACAGCTCGAAGAGGAGCAGGACCAGGAAAGAAACAACCCACCAACCAAAGAAGTTGGTGAGTGGAACCCCACAGTAGCCGCCTCCGGACTCCCATACCCAGAAACCGGAAGCGGTCGATAAAGCTGGATCCAGAGCCAGGTCCCAACCCACCATCAGCAGGCCGCCCAGGCAGGCGCGGAAAATGCTGCACCACAAACCCCCGCGCTGGTGGCCGATCAACATGCGGGCTAGCAGCCAAGACGGGTAGAGCATGGTCAACCAGGCCAGGGGTATAACTAACGGTACCCCCAGAACCTGCGGCCCTAAGGCGCCAGTGTAATGGTAATGGCCGAATAGTAAGCCAAAACGGCTGCCCAGCCACTCAGCTATAAAAGTCAAAAAGAGAGTGAGAGTGACTAGGAGGAAGAAGCGACGAGGACCTAGAAGGGATTCGGCATGGAGGACAGTAAAAATGGCTTGGATGCCGGTGACTAACAGGAAAGTAACCAACGGCCAGGAACTGGGTAAAAAGTCCAGCAAGAAAGCGAGACAGATCAACCCGAAGAGGAGGTAAAGAAAAACCGCCGGCCATTCTCGCTTCACGCTACTACACTCTTGCATCCAGTCATATCTTATTCTAGCCGGAATTCGAGCAGGAAGCCGTTTGAATAACGCCTTAGCGGGGATTGGCAGCACCACCTCCAATAGAGAAAGCGCACGCTTCTGTACCTCCCCCTACTGTCTTCATTTTCGCTATAATTCGCTTGATGATCCTCTCCGACACCCAGATCTTTAAAGCCATGGAGCGAGGTGAGATTCGCTTTCAACCTGAGGTGTCCCCTACCCGGCAGCTACAGCCGGCCTCGATCGATCTGCGCCTGGCGACCTGCTTCCGCGGCTTCCACCCAAACCGCGGCTCGTTGAAGAACCAAGGGCAAGCCGAGCCCACCGCCTCGCGAACCTCCGAGGACGAGGAGTTTGTTTTTCCCGAGAAAGGGGAGTAGGCGTGGCTGAACGGAAAGGCTCCACCGAACTGCTCATCCTGTTCTCCTTGGTGCTTTGCGCTTTCCTCGTAGGGCTCACCCTTTACCAGCAGTTACCAGCCTTCAAGCCCCCCCAGATGGCTACAGAGAACAAATCCTTTGACTTCGATGCATTGGCTCAGGAGGTAGCAGGGATCCGCCAGTTGCCCCTCCTGGCTGCGATCCCCTGGGAGGCTTTGGATGAATCGCAACTGAAAGAGAGGCTGGTGGCCATGAACGTCGAGATGCTGAATCAGAAGGAGCTACAATCCAGCGAGAAGGTGCTCCAATTCCTCGGCTTGATCTCTTCAACGCCTGATCTTGGGAAGTTACTACTGGATCTCTATGGGCAAGAGATTGTGGGGTTTTATGATCCTCCGGCCAAGAAAATGTACCTCGTACGGCGGGAGCTGATGGGCTTCCCCGAACGGTTGACGATCGCCCATGAGCTGACCCACGGGTTAGTCGACCAGCACTTCGACTTGGGCGCCTTCCTGCATCCCCTCTCCCCGAGAAACGACGACGAGGCGACTGCCGCCCGGTCGCTGGTCGAGGGTGATGCCAGCATGGCGCAAACCTTTTACCTGCAGGCGCACCGTTCAGCGGGAGCCACCCTTAGCCTCTTCTTATCCAGCCTGGTTGACGAAGGAAACGCATTAGCGTCTGCGCCCTCCTATCTGCGCGACGTGCTGCTCTTTCCATACCAAGGAGGTCTTCCCTTCGTCCAAGCAGTGTATCAACGCGGTGGCTGGACAGCAGTCGACCAGGCCTACACCGCCCCCCCCCTCTCATCGGAACAGATCCTTCACCCGGAAAAATACCTGGGGGAACTTGACCCACCCATCGAGGTGAAGATCCCGGAGTATCCCGAGGAACTGGCCGGCTGGACGCTGGTGCGGGATAACGTCCTGGGCGAGTTGGACTTCCATTCCTGGTTTCGAACTTTCTTGCCTGACGCTGACGCTGAACGGGCCGCTGCGGGATGGGGCGGCTGCCACTACCAGCTATGGCAGAAAGGGGGGCTGAGCACATTCATCCTGAACAGCCGCTGGGATAGCGCTGACGATGCCTGGGAAGCCCAATACGCCCTGGAGATGTGGTTGAAGTACCGCTTCCAGCAAGCTCCCGAGGTCTATTTCCAGGGTGGGTTGTACAGCTCCCCGCGCGAGGCAGCCGTCCTCTACCCGGATCGCTCCACCCTGCAACTGGTGATGAGCCCGGACAAAGAGTCGGCGCTTGCGCTGCTGAAGAACCTACCCTGAGGAGGGCAACTGCGAGGAGACCGAGAGCTCCTGCAAGCCATAGTAACGGTCACCCGGCACGAAGGCGAGGGGCTTCAGCTTCAACGGGTCGAGTTTTCCAGCTTGGGTGCAGCACTCCTGGTCCAGATAAACTTTCAGTACTTCCCCCAGGAATAGGTCATGCGAGCCAAGGGGGATGATCTGCAGCACCCGGCACTCCAAGTTTAACGGGCACTCCCCCACCAAGGGCGGCAACACCAGAGAAGCCGGCACAGGGGTCAAGTCAGTGGCGGCGAATTTGTCGAAACCACGCCCTGAATTGGCTCCGCACCACTCTACCTGGCGCTTCAAGCGGGTATTAGGGATGTTCACGACGAATTCCGGCACCTCCCGCAAGAGGTGATAAGAGAAGCGGCTGGGTCGTATTGAAATTCCCACAATGGGCGGCTCTGAACAGAGGTTGGCTGCCCAGGCCAATGTGATGATATTGGGTCGGCCGCTTTTCCCCACTACCGTCACAAGCACCACCGGGCATGGGATCAGCGCCACATAAGGTTCCAAGACCTCTTTCATTGCGCGCCTCCGAAGGGAAGAATGTTCTGATATTATACAGTACATGCTGCCGCAGGCTATCATGCTGCCGCAAATGCTATAGGGACAGATTTGAAATCTGTCCCCCTAAATCTAGTGGTTTAGTGGTTAAGTAATTAAGTAATTGAGTTAAACAACAAAGTTGAAACGTATATTGATCTCACTCAGCCACTTATTCACTCATTCACTACGTTACCAGACATTTAGCTACTCAGCATTGCCGAGCGCGTGACTGCCGTAAGCTGTCAAGAAAGGAGCATCGACTATGTTCTCCAAGAAAGAGGGAGCGGTCCTCATCGTCCGCTTGCAGCCGGGGGAGGAGCTGCTGGAATCCCTTCGTACCGTCATCGAGGAACATGGGATCACCACTGCCGTCCTCCTCTCCGGGATCGGTATGCTCACCGAGACCGAGTTGGGCTATTTCCAGGGTCCAGGGAAAGGGTATTTCATCCACCGCTTCACTGAACCCTGTGAGCTAGTCAGCCTCTCCGGCAACGTCTCTCGCCAGGAGAACGGCTACAACCTGCACCTCCATGCCGCTTTGGCACAGACTGGAGGGGGAGCAGTGGGCGGCCACCTGATGAAAGCCACCGTCCACCTGACCAACGAGATTTTTCTCCTGGAGACGGGGATCCCGGTCTACCGGCGGCAGGAGGATAGCGGATTGTTTGGCCTCTACTTGGAATGACAGAGACTGCGACTGTCACCTAAGAGGCGGAAGGAGTAAGAATAGATGGCCCTTTCCATCGGGATCGTCGGATTGCCCAATGTCGGCAAGTCGACCCTTTTCTACGCTCTCACCAAGAAAGAGGTGGAGCGAGGCAGTTATGCTTTCTCCACCACCGAGCCCAATATGGGGGTTGTCACCGTCCCCGACCCCCGTGTAGACCAACTGGCCGCCCTTTACCACTCTAGGAAGAAGGTCTACGCATCGGTGGAATTCGTCGATGTGCCAGGCCTGGTGGAAGGTTCCAGCCAGGGGGAGGGGTTGGGCAACAAGTTCCTTACCAGCATTCGCCTGACCGACGCCATCCTCTTCATCCTCCGTGCCTTCCAGAGCGAGGAGGTACTCCACAGCGGGCCGTGCATAGATCCTCTGTGGGATCGCGAGATCCTGGAGACGGAGATCCTCCTGAAGGATCTGGAGACAGTGGGACGAAGGGCTGAAACGCTGGAGAAAGAAGTGAAGGTTCAGAAGGGCGAGCAGAAGAACGAGTGGGAAGCCATTTCTAAGGCTCACCATTTGCTTCAAGAGGGGAGACCTCTGGTTGAGGTTGCTTGGAGCGAGGAAGAGCGCAAGCTGTTGCGCGGTTACCAGTTACTCTCCCTGAAACCCCGCCTCTACCTGCTGAACTGCGCCAGCGCGGGCCTTGCCCAAGAAACTCTCCAAGAATTCCAAACCCACGACTGGCCGTATTTGGCCCTGGACGTGCTGACCGCGGCTGAGGCAGGAGACTTCAACCGCGAGGAGCGCATCGAGTTAGGGTTGGACCCCGAGTCGGAGGTTGATCAGCTGATCCGTCGATCGTACCGGCTGCTCGACTTGATCACCTTCCTCACTATAGGACCGGACGAGACGAGAGCATGGACAATCCGCCGGGGGATGACCGCACAGCAGGCTGGTGGGGTCATTCACACTGACTTCGAGAAGCATTTCATCCGCGCCTTGGTGATCCCCTGGCGCGACCTCCTCCAAGTCGGCGGCTTTCCCCAAGGCCGGGAGAAAGGATTGGTCCGCACGGAAGGAAAAGGATACCTCGTCCAGGACGGCGATGTAATCGATATCCTGCACAACGCCTGATCTCGCTGGGTAGCGAGCGAATAAGTTGAAAGGAAGGGAAAAGACCATGGAGCAAAAAGGATTGTTGTCGATCCTCCATCAGGCGATGGAGATCGAGGTGACGGGACGGGAATTTTACCTCGTGACGGCAGCACACACCGAGGATCCGCAGGGCAAGGAAGAGTTTCTCAGGCTTGCCCAGGAAGAGGAGGCTCATTTCCGGGCTTTACAGAAGAGCTACGAGGCCATCGAAGGAGGACGACCCGTTCTTTGGGATCCTCCCGACGTCGCCTCCTCCGCCTTAGCCCCCTTCTTCGCCCATGCACTCCCCGAACGGGCCGCAAAGATGAACTTCGAGATCTCCGCTCTCTCCATCGGGGTGATGCTGGAGAAGAATTCCTTCGAGTTTTACGCCAAGATGGCGATTGAGGTGAACGACCCGCAGGCTCAAGCGATGTTCCGGGACCTTGAGGAGTGGGAAAAAACCCATTATCACAACCTGCTTCAGCAGATGGAATTGTTGAAAAGGGACAGTTGGGCGCTGAACCGCTTCGCTCCTTTCTAAAGACAAGAGCTTGGTAGGCGGTCTCTCGCCAAAGACGTCGGCGAAAGAGATCTGTTGCGCCTTTTAAGCGGTCAAAGGGCAAAAATTATCGTCACTGCGATCGGCGTCCAGGGGTTTATCTTCGGCTGCGGGAACCAACAAATCAGCCCTGCTGTGATCAACCAAGTCGGAAAGAGCAACATCATCGTAGTGGCCACCAAGGAAAAGCCTGCAAATTTAGCCGCCAAGGCTCTGCTAGTGGACACAGGCGACGAAGAGACTTACCAGATGCTGTCCGGCTACATCCGCGTGCTGGTGGGGTAGAATGACATCATCATGGCTAAAGTGACCGCCTAGGGCGGAAAGGAGATCGCTGTGTTTGATCCTACATCCTTGACGGAGCCAGTGTATCAGGCTCTCAATGGTCTACTTCGGGTCGCTGAGTTGAAACCCGGGCAGATCTTGCTAGTCGGTTGCAGTACAAGCGAGGTGATCGGCGAGAAGATCGGCACGCACTCCTCCAGCGCGGTGGCAGAAGCGATCATGGCCGGTATCCTTCCTCTGGTCGGTTCGCATGACCTATTCTTGGCAGTGCAGTGCTGCGAGCATCTCAACCGCGCCCTGGTAGTAGAGGAAGCGTGCGCCCAACGCTACGGTTTGGAGGTAGTCAGTGCCGTCCCCCACCGCCAGGCCGGTGGAGCCTTCGCCGCCCTGGCCTACCGCACCTGCCAGCAGCCGGTGCTGGTGGAGACGATCTCTGCCCAGGCCGGAATGGACATCGGTGACACCTTCATCGGCATGCATCTGCAGCGAGTGGCTGTGCCGGTGCGACTGGCGATCCAAAGTATCGGCAGCGCTCACCTCACCCTGGCGCGCACCCGCCCCAAACTGATTGGCGGAGAACGGGCCAGGTACACCCTGGAAGAGGCGGAGCGTCCTATTTGAGCATTCCCCCTTCAAGCGACACTCACACAGCCCCTTCCGTCTCGATCACTTCGGTTCCCTCTTCGAGCGCGCTGAAGAGTGGGGTTTGCGGGAAGTGCGCCCCTACCCTGCTTACCGCCATACTTACCGCCATATCTACCCTTTTTCTGACTCTGCTTTGGCCAACCTGGCCTACTCGTTCACCTACACATATGCCCAGCCGCAACCGATGGCCGACTATCCCGAGCCCTTGGCCAAGGCCATCGATGACTGGAAGAGGAGCGCTTCCCGAGCCCATCTGGTCCAGGTGGAGGAAGGAGAACAGTTGTTGCTATTCGATCACCGCAACCTGCTCCGGCCCGAACAGATCACCGCCTTGGACGGCATGCACAGGCAGGCGCTGCTGGCTTGCGCAGAGATCCGACATAGCGCAGAGCTCCAGTACCTGCTAGAGCGACAGCTGAGCCGCTCCCTGACAACGGGCGAAGTTGCGGAAACGGTGCGGCCCCTGCTGGCGGAAGGATGGTTGGTGCGGGAAGGGGATTGCCTCCTCAGTGCGACGGTCCCTTCGCTTCGCTCGAGGGCAGGCACCTTAAGAGGCGCCCCCTCCTTCTGAAAGGGAACTGTTTCAAAACATCTGGGGCATCCGGAGGAGCGTAAAAGAGGCACACCTAAGTAAGAGACCTTCCCCTGTTGTATAATACATTAGGGACGTGCCGTTGTGCACGAAGGTGCGCGCCCCCACAGCAAAATACTTCACAGGGAGGCAGTGTATGATCTCTTGGGATGCGCTTTTCTCGGAAAGAGCCAAGACAATGAAGGCGTCCGCTATCCGAGAACTACTGAAACTCGTTACCCAACCGGACATCATCTCTTTCGGTGGTGGTCTACCCGACCCCCACTTCTTCCCAATCCACCAGCTGCAGGAGTGTGTGCACCACGTACTGGAGACCAACTCCGCCATCGCCCTGCAGTACGGTAGCACCGAGGGGGTCCCTGCGTTGCGTTCCTGGTTGGCGGAGGACGCCCAGAGCAAAAACCTGCGCGTCACGGTGGAAAATGTGGTCGTCACCGCTTCCTCACAGCAAGCCCTCGATCTGATCGCCAAGGTGATGCTGGACCCCGGTGACATCGCCCTGGTGGAGGGCCCTTCCTACCTTGGCGCCTTGCAAGCTTTCGCCGCCTTCCAAGGCCAGGCCATCGCCATCGATATGGACGAGCAGGGCATCCGCACCGACATCCTGGAAGAACGCATCAAGGCCATCCGCAGCGGAACCCGGCCGATCAAATTCATCTATACGGTCCCTTCTTTCCAAAACCCTGCCGGTATAACCATGTCGATAGAGCGACGACAACAGTTGTTAGACATCTCTCAACGCTACAACATCCCCATCGTGGAGGACCACCCCTACCATGCCCTGCGCTACGAAGGGACTCGCGTCCCCTCCATCGCCTCCCTAGATGACAATGGGCATGTCATCTACCTGGAGACCTTCTCCAAGATCCTCAGCCCCGGCTTTCGTCTGGGCTGGGTGGTAGCGCCCGAGCCGTTCACCCGCAAGTTGGCCTTGGCCAAACAGGCTACCGATCTCTGCTCCTCTCCCTTCAACCAACTGATTGTTTTGGAGTTCTGCAAGCGTGGCTACTTGGAACCTCACGTGGCCCACATCCGCCAGGAGTATGCCAAGAAGCGCGACGCCATGCTGAATGCGATGGATGAGTTCTTTCCCAAAGAGGTCAAATGGACTCGTCCCGAGGGCGGGATGTTTCTCTGGGTTGAGCTGCCCAAGGGGATCGACTCCACCGAGATGTTGCGCGATGCCCTGGAAGCCAAGGTGGCTTATGTTGGCGGCACCGGCTTCTACCCGGACGGGCGGGGGGAGAACTGCATGCGTCTGAACTTCTCCTACTCCACCCCGGAGACTAACCGGGAAGGCATCCGCCGCTTGGCGTTGTGTATCCGCAAACGCCTCTAACCTCTCATCGAAAGAACCGTCAAGCAAGAGGGCGGCTCATCCGCCCTCTCTCAGCGTTGAGTGGTGCAGTGGTTAAGTGACTAAGTGACTAAATGACTAAGTGGCTGAGTAGGGTCAACAACTGTTTCAATTTTGCTATTGAACTCAACTACTTAACCACTTGGCTACTCAATCACTGAATCAATGAGATAGCCCCCGGCAGCTTGATAGCTCCCGGCAGGGTGTCCTGTGCCTAGAATGGAGACACGATTAACGAAGGAGAAGCACATGCGAGTTGATCTGCGTTCCGATACGGTCACCATCCTGACGCCGAGGATGCGCCAGGCCATGTACGAAGCCGAGGTGGGGGACGATGTCTTCGAGGAGGACCCCACCCTCAACCGCTTAGAAGAGAAAGCAGCGGAGATCTGTGGCCGGGAGGCTTCCCTTTTTGTCCCTTCGGGGACTATGGCCAACCAGATCTGCCTCCGTCTACACGCACCGCGCGGCAGCGAGGTGATCATGCAGGAAGAGGCTCATATTTATGTGCATGAAGCGGGAGGACTAGCCACCCTGGCCCAGGTTCAAACCTGCCTGCTGGGCAAGGAGAGTGGCATGCTTCAACCGGTGGAATTACCGAAAGCTTTCCGCCCCCCCGGTGAAGATGTGCACCTCCCAGTAACCAGCCTGGTCTGCATCGAGCAGACGGCGATGATGGCCGGGGGTGCTGTCTACCCGTTGGAGACAGTAGAGGCCATCTGCCGTATCGCCCACGAACGGGGCGCAAAAGTGCACATGGATGGCGCCCGCCTCTTCAACGCGGTAGTGGCTTCGGGAACGAGAGCAAAGGAATTTTCCCGCCCGGTGGATTCCCTCATGTTCTGTCTCTCCAAGGGTCTCTGCTGTCCGGTCGGTTCGATGGTGGTCGGTGACCGGGACTTCATTCGCCAGGCCCGCAAGGTCCGCAAACTCTATGGCGGTGGCATGCGCCAAGCGGGGGTGTTGGCAGCTTGCGGCTTGGTCGCATTGGAAGAGATGATCGAAAGACTGGCCGAGGACCATGAAAAAGCGCGCATCCTGTCCGCAGCCGTGGAGGGTTCACCCCTCGTCGATCCTGATTGGAGCCGACCCCAAACCAACATGGTGATCTTTCGCCTTCGGGAGGTTTCAGCCTCCTCTATCGTTGCCGGGCTGGAGGAGCATGGCGTGTTCGCCCTGGCTATGGAGGATGATGAACGCATTCGCCTGGTCACACACAAAGACGTCTCCTTCGAGGGAGCCCGCTACGCCGCGGCTGCGCTGGCCGGCCTGCTGAAGAATTAAGAGCGAGGAAAAGAGGAAAGCAGGCTGCGAAAACGCCCCCGGGAGGCCCTCGTGGAGAAGGCGAACCAGGAGATGGCGGCGTTATCTTCGCGTAGATTGAGTGTACGAACCAGCGGACGGAGTTCCTCCGGGCAGGGCAGGCGTACTCCCCAAGGTCGATCGTAGCGAGCGTAGTTGCGAACGAATAAGTCCAGGGCTTGTCGATCCTCCTCCGGCTGCGTCGCGTAGAAGGATACAAACTGCTCAACCCGCTGCTCGGAGAGGCCTCGCAGGAACTCGGCGGCCAACGATCGACGCGCGGCCAGCACCGGGTGGATTGCACCCTCAACAAGAGAGATGAACATGCGTCCTTCCCAGCGACCTTGAGCTTCCTCCGCCAACTGCGAAAGGTCTTGGCGCGCCAGCTGGATGAGATGAGCCAATTTTTCCTTGCGTGACAACCATGGCAACGTCTCTCTCCTCCTAAAAAAAGCCATGTAGGTGCTGAGCAATAGCACGGTGCGTTCTTTCGTCGGGAATTGTGCCAGAGCATGGAGGGATTGTCCGAAGCGCTCCTGGGTGGTGCTTTTCCTCCACTCGGCCAGAAGCGGCTGTGGCGAGCGAAACGGGAGTGGCTTGAGGGCAAGCCCTTCGATCAGACGCCGCAAGGTGTCCCCTCGCACTTCACGTACACGGCCGTTTACAATCTGGGAAATCCGCGCTCGTTCTACGCCGCTGTTCCGGGCAGCCTGGGTCACCGTCGACATACCCCGACGCAATGCCCGTTGCAGGTTCACATCATTCGGATAGCGGGAGCACTCGTAGTCCATGAGGAGCCTCTCGCACTGCTGCAAACGAGCTGCGTAGCGTCGGGCAGCCTGGGGGGAATCGTGCAAGAAGGCAGCCAGTGTCTCCGCTGTCAACACCAGGTCCGGATCACCGGAGGCTGCTTGCAGCTCGAAAAGCGTATCGAGCACAAAGGCCCAACTTGGCAAGTCTTCAAAATACTGGCCTACAAGCGCAGCGGCCCGCTCAGCCAGGGAGAGGGAAAAAGCGGGTGCTTGCCGGCGCAGATACCAGGCTAGGTCATTGAGGGCGTTGAGGATACCCGTAGGATGAGGGATGGGTAAAGAGTAGTGAAGGCTGGTGAGATACAAAGATGTCGCCTCCGCCAACTTTCCCGCTCGCGACCGCTCACGCGCCTGGCCTAGGTAGAGGAATGCCAGAGCGGAACGATCTCGGCCGGAATCCTTGCTCCAGAGTCGGGTTGCGGGAACATCCATGGTCTGGTCGAGTAAGGCTCGGTAATTGACCAAGCTGGAGCGGACAATCTCGCGTGCCCGGGGCGGCATCCGCTCGAACTGTTCACGCAACTGCTGATAGAGAGTTGCAGCCTCCGCGCGTCCTAGGCGCTCCAGGAGGAGGAGCTTCTCGGCCAACAACATATAGCGGAGTGTGTGGCCGGAACCGCACGCTGCCAAGCCAGTTTCGATCTCGCCGAGGGCTCTCTGGTCCTGGCGCTGCCAGGAGCGCTGCAAGGCGCGGAAGTAGGCTTTCCAGGCAGGCGCCAGGTCACTTGCCAGCGCCCATTGCAGGAAAGGGCGGGCGAAGGATCCGTGAATGGCGACCAACCTGCTGATCTCGAAGGTGATCCTTGGGGATAAGGTAGAAGCCATATCTATAGATATCTTGTAGCACATTTCTGTGCTGTTATATGGCTATTTTCTGATATCATATGGAAAGGAAGAAAATCAATCGTTATCTATGCTAGGCTGAGACTTGGCTAGATGGTTCAGCTCATTTGCAACTCAGATCAGCTCTGTTAAAAAGAGTACAAATAGACTAGGAGGCTTGCCGTGAAACGCGTGTTGAAGATGATCCTGCTGACCCTTCTGATGGTCATGGTGATGGCCACCGCAGCTGTGTACGCAGACCCGGGGGATGCGGGCAACCAAAATCAAAGCGCTCCTCCTTCCCCGCCGGTTATCCAAACCATCGTCATACTGGTCTCGAAGTAGAAAACCCACTGGAACGAAACCACCGGCTGAAGGGGGCGGCCTGATGAGCGTGATCGCCATGGGAATTCACAGTGAATACTGGAGAATCACCATCCAAGGACAAGTTGCATGGAGGGCGCTGGAAGACACCTTGTCGAAAGCCATGCGGGATGTCTTCATGGATTGCAGCGATTCGAGGCTCGGTGGGATGATCGAGGCTGTGGATCTGCAGGAGGGGGAGACGGTGCTCATTCTTTCGGGGAATCAAGGGACTGCGGACATCTTTCTGCAAGCCTTTCGTACGGCGATGCCCAATGCATCGATTGGTATGTCTAAGATCCTGTAATCGACTGCCGTCCGATCTTCAGCATCCAGCCCGCCAGCGTCATCTGCCAAAGCAAGGGAATAACGATCAAGACGCGCTCGTAGAGGCCTCGCCAGGAGCGCAGCCACTCTTCCGGAAAATATTTCCAGCCAAGAGCCAGGGTGAGCGTCAGCAAGGCGACGAACAGGGTAGGCCAGGCCATCCTCCGCCAGTCGGGGAGGCGGAACAGACGATAAGCCAAGAGCGAGGCGCCGGCCATATAAATAAGAGCTACGGCCTCGGTGAGGCGCTGGTGGACCTGTCCGCGCAGGGTGCCGGATTCGGCTGGGAAGAAAATCAGCAGGAAGAAACCAAGGGCGACCAAGGCGAGGGCAATGATTCCCAGCCGGCTTAGCCACCCCTTCCCCAGTTGAAACCAGGCGGCCAGCGCGAACGCTGCTTGAGTAAGAGCCAACAGCATGAAATCGGCTGTCTGCAACCAACCGCCAGGGCCTAAAGCCAGCTTGCTGACGGTCTGGCGGAGGGGGTCGTACCCAGGACGCAGCCAACCAGCCACGAGAAAAACCAGGATAAAAAGGGCAGGACCCAGTAAGCCCGCTAAGGTCAGGCATCGAAGCAAACAAGCCCGCTGGGGCTTCCGTAGGGGCACGGCAAGCCGTGCCCCACCGTTTCTCCCACTCAACTGGGCATCCATGGCCTCATTGTAGCGCTTTCCTTTTCCATGGCGAATTGGAAGAATAGGGGGCATGCTGATCCTGGGCATCGAATCTTCCTGTGATGAAACGGCAGTGGCTCTTTGGGGAGAAGAGGAGAGAGAAGTTATCTCTCTCGTCTCTTCTCAGGTTGACCTACATACCCGCTACGGCGGTGTGGTTCCCGAGCTGGCCTCACGACGTCACCTGGAAGTGCTGGTACCGCTGCTGGAGGAAGCCTTGATACAAGCGGGGTGCTCTCTGTCCGATGTCGGAGCTGTTGCCGTGACTCAAGGCCCCGGTTTGGTCGGCGCCCTCTTGGTGGGGATGGAGTCAGCCAAGGCCATCAGCCTGGCCGGCAGCCTTCCTTTGTTGGGAGTCAACCACCTGGCTGGGCATGTCTACGCTGCCTTTCTGGAGCATCCCACGACGCTGCCAGCCTTGGCTCTGATCGTCTCCGGCGGTCACACCGAGCTGGTCCTGCTTGACCAAAAGGAGCGCTTCACCTCGCTCGGTTCCACCCGTGATGATGCTGCCGGTGAAACTTTAGATAAAGTTGCCCGCTTCATCGGGCTCCCCTACCCTGGCGGCCCCCAGGTGCAAAAACAGGCGGAGTCTGGGAACCGCGCCTACCACCACTTCCCGGTGGGGGAGATGGACAACCCCCTGGACTTCTCCTTCTCCGGCTTGAAGACGGCGGTCATCACTTTCGTGGAAAAATCACGAGCAGGCGGAGTGGAGCCGCCCCTGGCCGACCTCTGCGCTTCGTTTCAGGAAGCAGTGGTGGAAGCGCTGGTTAGCAAGACACAGCGCGCCCTGCGTGTGACACAGGCGCGGAACCTGATCGTTTGTGGGGGGGTGGCCGCCAACCGTCGCTTGCGCGAGCGGATGGCCGAGCTGGCTATGGCGAAAGGAGTCAATCTGTTCATCCCCAGCACCCGGCTGTGTACCGACAATGCCCTGATGATCTCCCGGGCTGGGTGGTCGCTCTACCTTCAAGGACGCACGATCGGCTTGTCCGACGACGTGGACCCTAACTTGAGCCTCTTCGACGCCTGACCTGACTCCTCTCCTTCTCTCCTCCGTCCGTCGCGGCCAGATCCTTCCTCTTGGCTCGGCCTGCAACCTCTCTTGTTTCTTCTGCTCGAACCGCTTCAACCCGCCGGGGGTACAGGCAATCTGTCTTCCCACCCTTGATGAAGAAGATGTACTGGCTTTGCTTCCCCTCCTCGACCCAGAAGAGCGGGTGGTGATCGGCGAGTCGGCCACCCGCTTGGTGGAGGGCGAGCCCCTGCTTCATCCGCGCTTCCTCCCTTTGCTGCAGCGAGTGCGAAGAGCGCTGCCCAAGGCGCCCCTGCAAGTAACCACTAACGGGCTGTTGCTGACAGAGCAACTGCAGCGCGCCTTGGTCAGGTTGGCGCCGATCGAACTGATCGTCTCGGTCAACTCGCTCGACCCCTCCCAGCGAACACGCTGGCTGGGCGACTCGCAACCGGAGCGGACCCTCGCCCAACTGGAGGCTCTGGGCAGAAACGGCCTCGCTTTCCAGTCCTCTTTCGTATTGGCTCCTCCCTTTCTTGACCAATTCCCCTCTGCTCTGCGCCAAGTGGAAGCCTGGGGCGCCAACTATGTACGCTTGCTCTTGCCGGGCGGTTCGCGCTTGGCCCCCCTTACACTGCAAGGAAGCTGGGATAGTTGGCGCGCTTTGGCTGCGCAAAGGCGTCTTTGGCGGGAGGAGGTCTCTATTCCCTGTGTCCTGGAGCCCCCGCTATTGTGTGATTTGCACGCTGAAGTGGAAGGGGTTATGCCCAACAGCCCAGCGGTAAGAGCCGGATTGCAGCCTGGCGATCGCATCGAGCGTATCGATGGGATAGCCCCTTTTTCCCGCCAAGATGCCTTCCTGGCGATCGCTTCCGCAGTCTCACCTCATCTCGTTGTCTCGCGCTACAGCCAGCGGTTGGAGGTGCGCCTGGAGAAAGAAGCGAACGAGCGAAGCGGCCTGGTTTTCTCGCGGGACATCACCCGGAAATCCCTGGAGCGGACGCTATCTTCGTTGCCAGCACGAGGCAAGGGGTTGGTCCTGACCGGCGAGCTGGCTCTACCCATCCTAAGGGCGGCTTGGGAGAGCCTCGACCTGCAACTGCCCCTCGTCGCAGCGCCCAACCGTACCTTCGGCGGTTCGATCCGCGCGGCCGGCCTACTGACGCTCTCCGACATCGGCAAAACACTGGCAGAGCTGGCTAGGAAGGAATGGAAGTGGGATTGGCTTCTCCTCCCCGCTGCCCCATTCGAGGATGGATGCGATCTGTGCGGGAAGTCCTTGGCCGATTTCGAGCGAGAGATCAGTGTTCCCGTCTTCCTCGCCGAATCATGACCTCTACGCAGGTCACCGCAGGCTGGCCAATAAGGCCGTATAATGAAAGGCAACTTGCTGCCGCAGACTGGCTAGTTCCGCAGACTGGCTAGCTGCCGCAAGCGGGATGTTACGAAGGAGGAGGAATGATGTTCAACCGAAATGCGTTCGATAATTCTCGACCGGACGGAATGCCCGTCTTGGAGGTGTATGAAAAGGACGAAAAGGAACCGGGGCCGCGCCGTTTCGTGCCGCTGGTTCGCAGCGACCTCTCCGGCGAGGTGCTCGGCTCCCTGGCCTCGCTGAAGCTGGTCCAGGTCTTCCGCTACAGCCGAGAGCAAATGGGGACAGATTTAAATCTGTCCCCATTTGAAGCCGCCTACCGCTTCCCCTTGCCTGGCGACGCAGCGATCCGGGGCGTCACCGTTCGTTTTGGCGAGGTGGAAATCGAGGCCGTCCTGCGGGAGCGGGAACAGGCAGAAGAGGAATACCGCGAAGCCAAGGAGAAGGGCCAACAGGCTGCCCTCCTCAGTCGCGAGTCGCCCAATGTCTTTACCTTGCTGGTGGCTGGTTTACAGCCGGGCGAGGAGACCACGGTGACGACTCAATTCGTGCAATTGGCAAGAGCAGATGGGAGCGGTTGGTCCCTTCGCATCCCCCTCACTACCGCCCCCCGCTATGTGCGCAGTGACGAACTGGACAGTCGAGCCGCCCAAGGTCAACCTTTGGC
>JAPLHW010000189.1 GCA_026389425.1 Coprothermobacterota bacterium | reverse complement strand
TGCGGCCCAGAAGCCCAGGGCGCCGTCGCCGGTGGCTACGGCGGGAGACTTCATCCCCCGTTCCCTGAGGTCGCGCAGAAGAGAGGCCCAGGACTCCTTGGATTCCCGGTAGCCATCCTCTATGGCGATCACTTCCTTGGTTCCATCCGGGAGAACGCCGACCAAGACTAGACAGGCCAGCTTCTCTTCTTCCAGGCGGACCCCGAAGTAGACCCCGTCGGCCCATAGGTAGATGTAGTCCTTGTCCTGGAGAGGGCGCTTTCGCCAAGCTTCGTACTCTCCTTGCCAAGCCTGCAAGAGGCGGGTGATGGTAGTGGCGGAGAGGTTGGGTGATTCCTGACCAAACAAGGCGGTCAAGGCTTCCTGGAAGTCGCCGGTGGCTAAGCCCTTCAGATAGAGCACCGGCAAGGCGGTTTCCAGCTGGGGGGAGCGGCGCAGGTAAGGGGGAAGGACGGCACTGTGGAAGGTGTGCCCGCCCCGGCGGTCATTGACTCGTGGAGTTTGGAACTGGAGCGGTCCCACCCCCAAGGTGAAGGTCCGTTCCCGGGACTTGCCGTTGCGGACTACCTGGGCGTGACCTCGATGGTCGCGAAGGGCGCGGTGATGTTCCAGGTAGTCCTCTACTTCGGCTTGCAAGGCAGCCAGGATCATCCGATGGGCGCCCTGGCGGGCCAGTTCATCGATACTCTGTAGGCACTCCGTCTTCCAGGCTGCTGTGTTCGTGTTTTCATCTGGTGTATGCTTATTCATGGCGTATCCTTCCTTCGGCTTCTGCCGAGTCTTACGGTTAAGATAGAAGGGTACGCCGCCTTGGTTCATAGGGCAATCCACAACTTATGGTTATATCTCCCCGCAAGCGAGTAGTCATCCTGCATGGCATGGCTCGAAGATAGTTGCCTGACTGGCATCCTTCCTCCACGTCGAAGACGGAGGAGACATCCGCTGTGCCTGGCCAAGAAAACGGGCTCCCGAACAAGATGGTCTCTCCATCTGACATCGATACCTCCTCTGGGGTCGGCTAGTAATATTCAGACTGATCCACATAAGTGGCGGACGTCTTGTTTTCTACTCGCATAACACACCCAAGGATTTCTTGTCGAAGGCGTGTCAATTCCTTTGTATCCAATTGCTGACTTCCTGTCCAGCGGTTTCACAACATCTTCTGCGGATCGCCATCATCCACCGCTATGAATGGGCTCAAAGACCACCTACCGGACTGCGAAGGCCTGTTGATCAGCGGGTTAGGACCAAGGTATCGGTCATTGTCGTGTGCGCGTCGCAATACCTTAATAGCTCCTGCGCATTTCAAATATCATCGCCACCTTCGATCAAGTGGGTGGTGAAGGAATGGCGGAAAGTGCAGCAAGTCCTGTAGGCTGCCACCCAGTTCCTCCACCCGGCCTACCTACCGTGAAGTGTCTATTCGTTGACCGACCAACTCTACGATGCCTACAAAGAGAAGGCTTTCCGGCCGTCCCTGCAGATCCAACCCGCCAAACAGCAGGTGCCTCGTTCGGTGACATCCTACTGCAATGCCGGAGTGCAGGTCTCGCTGAGGCAACGACCTTCAATTCGGTTAGCTGGTTAAGTGATTTGACACGAGCCCACGACGGGGACAGCCTGCAAATGATCCAACGTTGGCCCAGCCTTGTGCTTACGAATTAGACCAACCACCTGCCGGGCACTCCAAGAGCGTGGCTGTGCCAATCTTTTTAACTCCATTGCCTGCCTAGTTCATGTCCAAGTGTTTACCCGTCGCCGTAACGTTGTGAAAAGTCCAAGTTTGAAGTATTGCTCCGTTTACGACAGAACCTGGTGGCTTGGCGCAGAGTGCCGGTTGGGCTCCTGCAAGGTTGGGCCGCTACCCAGAACGCGCGGTTGCTTGTTTTAGCCACGCATTTGCTTCATTGATTGCCCTTCGACTCTCGTTAAACAGATCGCCAAACATGAAGAAGCCATGAATCATACCGTCGTAACGCGAGAGTACAGTTGGCACTCCCGCTAGTTGAAGGCGCTCTGCGTAGCGTTCACCCTCGTCGCGCAGTGGGTCGTATTCGGCTGTGATCACCAAAGCCGGCGGCAAGCCGCTCAAATCAGGAGCGCGGAGCGGCGAGGCGTATGGGTGGCTGGCCTCGCTTGCACTGTTCAAGTAATGCCCCCAGAACCAGACCATGCTATCTCGCGTAAGAAGATAGCCGTTCGCATAGGCGAGGTAAGAGGGAGTCGGGGGCGTATGAAAATCAGTCACAGGGTAAATGAGAAGCTGGCCGCATAGGGGTGGACCGCCCTCGTCTCGGATGCGCAAGGCGGTTACTGTTGCCAGGTTGCCGCCTGCGCTGTCGCCCGCCACCACAAGCTGGGTCGGGTCGGCATTGAACTCGGCAGCATGTTCCGCTGCCCAGCGCGTAGCAGCTAAACAATCGTCAAGCGCTGCGGGAAATTTGTACTCTGGCGCAAGGCGATAATCAACGGAAACGACAATGCAACCCGCACCACAGCACAGGGTACGGCACATCTCTTCATAGCTGTCGAGGGTGCCCACTACAAATCCACCGCCATGAAAGAAAATCACCAGAGGGAATGAAACCATTCCCTCTGGTGTGTAGATACGTATTGGGATTTCACCGGCTGGGCCGGGAATAGTGCGATTTTTAATGATAGCGATAGAGACAGGTTTTCTGCTCTTTGGAATTTGCGCAAGCGCTACCTTGCGCGCCTCTATGACGGTCAGCTTATGCATAGGTTTGCCACCTATCATTTGCTGCACAAGCAACAAGACGCGCATCTTCAAGCCAAGCGGCATTCCAAGGCTCCTTTCGGGAATTGCGAGTGTCCCAGCAATTTAGCTCCCCTGCCCTTGATTCTGGCAAGGCTCCATAAGCATGATAGCGCCGAATCGGGTGCAGCCTGAGGGACGTTGTTCAATTGTCAACTAACTCCCGATGATCCTTATTGATGTGGTTTCTTTCCAGGGCCGATTTTTTCGACAATGAGGAGCAACGGGTGAGAGAAAGCGATCTATCCTCCGATTTCACTCCCCCGGGTCCGGTTCATCGTCTTGTTGGGGCTAATCCTTCAGGCGGTCATCAGTCCGCCGAGGATCCTGGCGACAGTCGAGAACCGCAAAGATGCCGATGGTGTCGCCATCTATCTTGTAGTAGATCGCGAAAGGAAATCGCTTTGATAGAAGGCGGTAGTACTTGTCGAAGTGGACTGGGTGTATTCCGCCAAAGAGAAGGAGGGAGTCGATGTCAGAGAAGAGGGAGTCGAGAAAGTAGTCGCCGAGATTGGATCCTTGCCTTTCGTAAAATGCATATCCGGAAAGCAAATCAGCTTGGGCGGCGTCGAGGATCTTGATCCTCATTTTACGAAATCGCGGATGCGCTTCTTGGCTTCTTCCCAGTTTGTAAATTGCTCCTGATCATTCAACAGGCGCGCTTCGCGCGCCTGCAAGACATCGCGATGCCAAAGGGGAGAAGGAACGGCCATCTCGACACGGCAGAGATCCGCCCATATACGCTCTAAGGCGCGCAACTTTTCGTCAATCGTCATCTGGTCTAGCGGCAGTGCGGCTTCCATATCTAACCTCCTCGAGGGTAGGAATATAATATCAGGAGCGTAGATCATGAACAAACCAGCCCTTTTCAGGGACGTTGTTCAATTGTCAACTAACTCCCGATGCTCCTTATTGATGTGGTTTCTTTCCAGGGCCGATTTTTCGACAATGAGGAGCAACTGGTGAGAGAAAGCGATCTATCCTCCTATTACACGAAGAAATGCTAAATAATAAAATCCTGACCCTATTTCTACCGAAGTTGGGCGGTTCCCGCCCTCTAGGGCAGAACCAAGGGGGCTTGCTTTTCCTTATCTTTAGGAAAGCCGAGCTGCCCCTTCGTCGCAATCAAGAGAATGATCGCTGCGAAAACGCTGACGGCCACCGACACCTCCCAAAATCGCACATCAAATGGCGGGGACGCTCCCCCTTGAAGGGCGGTGGTCATAGTGACTTCGGTGCCCAATGTGACGCCCCAGAAGTTGTCGGCGTTGTGAAACAGGAAACCGGCGAGCAACAGACTGCCCCCTGTTTTATTGTAGATCCAGGTCATCATGATCGAAAGGACAATCTCCCCGACCACGTAGACTGGCAGCAGACCCATCCCTATCACCGCTTGAAGGCTTCCCGACAGCAAGAATTGGGGTATGTGCCACAGGCCCCAGACCGTTCCAATGATCAGGCTGGCAACCACGGGCCCCCACTTCCCTTGCAATTTCGGCAGGGCAAATCCACGCCAACCGAACTCCTCTCCCAGTGGTCCTCCCACGATTGTGATGAGGAAAAAAACCGGCGCCAGATACCATTCCTGCCTGAAAAATGTGAATCCCGGAACCGTTCCTCCGAGGAGAGCGTTAACGCCGATCGAGAGAAGAGTAAGCAGGGCGGGAAGAAATAGCGCGATCGCCCACCAGACGAGACCCACTCGCCAGCGCAAGGTCCGCTGCGTCAAATTGCGCAGGCCTTCCTTCCCGTAGACAAAGGCGATTACAATCACCCCCGCGATGGACGGGCCAAAGACGAAAAGGCCCGCTCCGCCGGTGTACCAGGGAATCCAACTGATCAGGATCGTCAGAACCAGGAAAACAATAAACGAGTGATGCCTCAGAAAAGCAGGGATTGAAGATTTCACGATGGTTCCCTCCTTGGATAAGCCCTATATCGAATCAAACCAATCCGCAAAAAATGCAAATCTCTGATTTCCCCCCCCATATCACACGCCTTTGTATTCCTTGAAGCCCTCCAGCAATTGCCGGAATGAAGAAGGCTTGAATTTCTCAAAGCTCTCTTCGTCCACGTAAACGAAGTCGTACTGCACGGCTGTCTGCACCCGGTTGACGTCTTCGCACCATTGCTGCAGCCGTGCCATCTTCAGCGGCACGTCCAAATCTTCCTGTCCTTTGGTTTCGACAATGACGATCCGCTTGTCCGAAAGCTTGACCATAAAATCCGGGTAGTAGTCGGAAATGTCGCCGTCCGCGTTCACGTAATCCAGCTTGAAATGGACGGCCAGGTAGTTCTTCGCGAAAGAGACCACGTCGCTGCAACCTTCCAGGAATGCAGCAAACCGAAGCTCCAGTTGGCTGTCGCCAATGATGCGGTTGAAGACGCTTTTCTTCGGGACCAGGTAGCCTTGATCTTTGACCATAAAAGGCCGGGTCTGGCGCAACTTGATCGTGTCCCGGATTTCAGCGTCGCCTTTGTCCCTGACGGTCAGCGCGTTGATCGCCTTTTTGAAGGTCTCAATCAGGGCCTTGGTGGCAGCCAGTTCCGACAGGTTGCGCAATGTGTTGGGGTCTTCCAGTTCGACCGGGCGGTCAAACAACTCCTCTTGCACAAACACTTTGACCTTGCCATATAGCAGGTCATAGCCGCTGACCAGGCGAAGATCCTTCATGATGTTTTGCGCGAAGTAGCCGATCACGCTGTGGTAGTCAGCAACGCCGGCAGTGTCGAGGATCGTGGTATGGGTAATCTCGCCGGTGGCGATGTCCATGAAAACGATCTCCCGCTGTTCTTCCTCGCTGAACTGCAAATACAACAATCGCTGATGCCCCAGCGCGGCGATATCCAGATCGCCCAGGCTTTTGTATTCCCGGTAAACGCGCGGCGTCAGCACCGGGATTTCTATATCTAGTGCGGCGATGTCCTTCTTCTCATTCTCCTTGTCGACTTCCACCACCAGCGGAGTCTTCGGCCCCGTCCCTTCCCCCATCGCCGTGCGCTCCAGCACCACGCCTTCGGCCTGAATGGATTCCACGAAGTCCATGAAGGCATTGGTGCCGACCACGCTGACGTACTCAGGAAGGTCTTCGTCGGGGTACATCCGGCGCAACCCCCGGCCCAGCGTTTGCTCGGGCAGGATATTGCTCTGGGCGGAATAGGCCCGCAAACCGACGATGGTGGTGACATTGCGTACATCCCACCCTTCCTTCAGCATCATCACCGAGATGATGGCCTTGTACGGGCTGTCCATCCCGTCAATCTCATTGGCCTGTTTA
>JAPLHW010000018.1 GCA_026389425.1 Coprothermobacterota bacterium | reverse complement strand
CGTTTTCGCACATGGGGACGTGATCGACCTGGCTACGGGGTCGCTGGTACCGGTGATTAACGGTCTTTCCGACTTCACCCACCCCTGCCAAGGCCTTACCGATCTCTACACCGTGTTGGAACAGAAAGGAACCTTGAAGGGCCTGACTTTGACCTACGTCGGGGATGGTAACAACGTCGCCCATTCCCTCATCTTTGGTGGGACCAAGATGGGGATGCATGTGCGCCTGGGGACGCCGTCCCACTTTCAGCCGGCGGTCGAAGCGATCGCTGCCGCCAAGCTATCTTGACAGGAATCGGGAGGGAGCTTGGAGCTTTTCGACGACCCACAGCGCGCCATATACGGCGCCGAAGTCGTCTACACCGACACTTGGGTTAGCATGGGCCAGGAGAGTGAGCGCGAGGAACGATTGAAAGTCTTCCAACCCTACCAAGTCTCTCTCGAGTTGCTGGATGAAGCCAAGCCGGACGTGATCGTGATGCACTGCCTGCCTGCCCACCGAGGTCTGGAGATCACTGACGAAGCCATGGACGGACCTCGGTCAGTGATCTTCGACCAGGCTGAAAACCGGCTCCATGTGCAAAAGGCGATCCTTGCCCTCTTGTTGTAGGCCGGGCTGACAAGGCGCCTCCCCTGGTGCGGACTGCACGATGAGCTCGTTGTGGCAATGGTTGGAAGAGTTCTGGGGAAAGATCCAGATTCCCTCGCTGGCACTGAATATCCTCGATGTGCTCATCATCGCGGTTCTTTTTTACCTGCTCTTCCTACTGATTAAACGAACGCGGGCCTTTCAGCTCTTTCAGGGTTTGACTGTGGGGCTCATTGTCATGCTGTTAGCCTCGGTGGTAGCCGGTTGGATCGGCTTGACTACACTGGAGTGGGTGTTGCGTACCATCGTGGCAATGCTGGTAGGCACCTTGCCGTTGGTGCTAGCTATCATCTTCCAGCCAGAGCTGCGCCATTTTCTGGCGCGAATTGGCCGCGGCGGCTTCATCGGGCACAATCCTTCGCAGGAAGCCGTAGTCGACCAGGTGGTCACCGCTGTGCGGCACATGAGCGCTGATCGGATCGGCGCACTGATCGTCCTGGAGAAGGCTTCCGGCTTGGTCGAGGTGGCCGAGAGCGGCGTGCAGCTTGATTCCCTGGTTTCCACAGACACGCTGGAGTCGATCTTTTTTCCGAACTCTCCTTTGCATGACGGAGCCGTCCTGATTCGCGGGAACCGCATTGAAGCGGCCCGGGTGATGATCCCTTTGCCTGACTCAGTGCCGGGAGGGGAAGGCCTGGGAACCCGCCACAACGCAGGTCTCAGCCTTTCGCGCGATAGCGACGCCCAGGTGATCATCGTTTCCGAGCAGACCGGTATGGTCTCCCTGGCCCGGGAGGGGAAGCTGCAACGGGATATCAAACTGGATCAGCTGCGGGGTGAACTGCTGCGAAGCTTCAATTCGCCAGTATTCGGCAGCGTGTCCCGACGAAAGGAGGAGCCATGAGGAGGATCGTGCGGGCATTGACCTCCAACGGGAAACTGAAGCTGCTCTCTTTGCTCTTGGCCCTTTTCCTCTGGGTATACGTGGTGACGGCTGAAGCCCCTCAGCTGGAACGAGTCCTGCCTGTCTCAGTGAAGGTGGAAAACCTGAGTGAAGGGTTGACGGCGGCTCAACTTCCTCCCACCGTTTCGGTCCGCTTGCGGGCTCCTGTGCGAATGGAGATCCACCCTGAAAACCTCACTGCGTGGGTGGATCTGAAAGGACTGGGAGAGGGGAGCTGGACCGTCCCGGTGTCGGTCAAGCCGATCCCCGGTGCCACTTTGATGGAAACCCGCCCAGACTCGGTCAACCTGCTGCTGGAGAGGGTGGAGACGAAGACCCTCACCGTGGAGATCGTCTACTTCGGACAACTGCCGCAAGGCTTCACACTGGGGCTGTCCTCCACTATCGAACCGGCAACGGTGAGTCTGAAGGGGCCGCGCAGCGAGCTTCAAAAAGCACAACGGGCCGTCGCCCCAATCAACCTCTCACAGGTGCGCAGCCAAATCAGCCAAACCGCCATCGTACAAGTGGTCGATCCGGAGGGGATGACTCTGACAGGTCAGCAAGCTGAGCCCTCCACGGTGAACGTCTCCATTCCAATCAACCTGGCCTCTCTCTTCAAGACGGTGCCGATCAGGGCAGATTTACGGGGGGCACTGGCTTCCGGCTACTTAGTGAAACAAGTCCTGGTGAATCCCTCCATCGCTACCCTTGAAGGAACGATTGACTTGTTGGATCGCGTCTCTTCATTGTCCACCTTGCCAATCCCTTTGAACGGGCAGTCTGCCGATTTTCTCACTTGGTCCAACCTGGACCTCACTGGCTTGGAGGTACTCCTCGTGGATCCTGGTCCGGTCCAAGTGGAAATTCGAGTGGAACCATCCGGCCAAGCCCAGTTCGAGATCCCCATCGTCGCTCAGGGGGGAAGCGACGGGGTCAGGCTGGCACCACCCAGCGTGCGGATCCTGGCGGGAGGGCCACAATCGGTGATCGATGGTTTGAGCGCTGCTGATTTTACCGCCACTGTTCAGGTCGGCGGTCTATCACCGGGTTCTCATGTGCTGTGGGTCAAGGTACAGCCACCTCCCGGCGTGTTTCTGGCACAAGTGACCACACCGACGGTGGAGGCGAGGATAGAATGACCGTGAAAGGGAAGATGTTCGGCACCGATGGGGTGCGCGGCGTCGCCAACTACGATTTGACAGCCGGCCTGGCTCTACAACTGGGCCGTGCCTTGGGGTTCTCACTACAAGAGCGTAGCGACAAGCCGCTGGTGCTGGTGGGGAAGGACCCGCGCCTCTCTTCGGATATGATCGAGCAGGCTTTTAGTGCCGGTCTCCTCTCCAGTGGCGTGCGTGTTGGTTTATTAGGGATTATCACCACCCCGGCTCTCTCCATCTTGGTGAAGGAATACTGCGCCCAGGCCGGAGCGATGATTTCGGCTTCCCACAATCCGATCGACGACAACGGCATTAAGATCTTCGGGCCGGACGGCTGTAAACTAAGCGACCAGGAGGAGTCCCGCATCGAGCAGGTATTCGCTTCGCAACCAGTCGAGGGACCACGTTTTCCTGCCTCCTACGAGATCCTGGCGGAGGGAGCTGAGCTCTACCGCGCCTTCTTGCAGCGTTTTGCACCCCCGCGTATTCCCCCGCTACGCCTTGTCTTGGACTGTGCCTGGGGTTCCACAAGCCTCTTTGCACCAGAGATCTTCCGCCAGCTTGGAGCGGAGGTGGAAGCGCTGCATGCCGTTCCCGACGGTCAACGAATCAACGTGCATTGCGGCGCGACGCGGCCTGAGGTGTTGCGAGAGGCGGTTCTCGGACGGGGCGCTGATCTCGGTTTTACCTTCGACGGGGATGGCGACCGGCTAATGGCGATTGATCGCACCGGCCGACTAGTGGACGGAGATGTCGTCCTCTGCGCCTACGGGTTGCAACGCCTGCGCAAAGGCACCTTGCCTGGTCAAGTCGTGGTCGGAACTGTAATGAGCAACATGGGCCTGGAATTGGCCATAGCAAAAGAAGGGGGAAAGCTCCTGCGCGCCAAAGTGGGTGACCGCTATGTCCTCGAGAAGATGGTGGCAAGTGGCGCCGTCATCGGGGGGGAACAGTCCGGGCACGTCATCTTCGGCGAGATCTCACCGGCCGGGGATGGCATCCTCACCGCCTTGATGCTCCTCAACTTGGTCACCGAGACCGGACGCGACCTCAGCGATCTGGGTTGCGAGCTTGTGCGTGTGCCACAGGTTCTGATCAACGTGCGCGCCGAGCGGAAGGAGTTCCTGGAACAGGATCAACCCGTGCAAGAGGCCATTGCGGAAGCGGAGCTGCGGTTGGCCGGCCGGGGTCGAGTGCTGGTGCGTTCTTCCGGCACCGAGAAGCTGGTGCGGGTGATGGTGGAAGCGATGGACGAAGGAGAGGCCCAGCGTGAAGCACGCGAACTAGTCGGCCTGATTGAGGACCGGTTGGCAGGTTGAACAGAACATGTTACCGCAGGCTATTTCAGTCCAAAGTCCTTAGTTTCTGGTCCAAAGCCTGCCATCGAGCGAAGCGAAGGGTCTTCTTGACCCGGGACTCGGGACATTGGACCATGGACGGTGTGACGCTGCCGCGGGCTGTCAACTCTCGTGCAGGGCGAGTCGGATCCGTTCAACTAGGGTAGGGGGGACTTCGTTCTCGTGGAGTGTCTGCACCACCACCGTCTGGAAGTGCAGCTCGTAGTAGAAACGGCGTAGGCAATCCACGCAGGCGCGCATGTGTAGCTCGAACCGGGTTTGCTCTCCCTCATCCAGCTCGTGATCCAAGTAACGGTAGAGGGTCTCGATCTCTTCACGACAATGCATCAAGCATGAACCTCTTCCTGGTAAGTGTCCCATAGTTTGGCTTGAAGGATACGGCGGGCGCGGTAAAGACGGGACATGACTGTTCCTAGATTAGCCCCGGTGATGGAAGCGATCTCCTTGTAGGAGAAACCCTCCGAGGCGAGCAGGAAGGTTAAGCGGTAGGAGTCGGGGAGTTCCTCGATAGCTTTGCGAATATTCCCATCCAACACCGAGTCAAAGAAAGCTTTCTCTGGATTGGGCTCGAAGCCTTCCTGGTTCTCGATGGGCACCATCGGCGGTTCCTTGGCATGCTTGTGGTAGTCGTTGATGAAGATGTTGGTCATGATCTTGAAGATCCAGGCTTTAAACGAAGTCCCCGGTTGATATTTATCGTAGAAATTGTAAGCGCGAAGGACCGCGTTTTGTACCAGATCTTCAGCGTCATGCTGGTTTCGCGTCAAGCGTAAAGCAGTGCGGAAGAGCATTCTCATCAGGGGGAAGGCTTCATTCTCGAACTCTTGCCTCCTGGCGGCTATCCGCGTTTGTTTTTCCGGATCGTCTCGATTTGGCTCTTCCATTCCTCGCTTCCAAGGTGTGCTGCTTTACCCAGGAAATTCTCCCGCATCCGGCGCAGGATTGGCAAGCAGCGGAAGGCTGTTTGCCAATCGAACACCTTTTCGTTGGGTATAGCGCTCTTGGGCTGGGAAATGATCTCCCGGTGAAAGCCGACCAATGGCCAGGTCAAGTGAAGTTGCCGGATCCAGTCCTGGGCGGCCGCACTGGGCGGCAGCCGGAAGAGATAGGTGGCGTACCCCTCTTCCACCGAGACCACTTCAAGGGCCAGCAGATCACCGGGGTCGGGACCTCCGGTCGTCCCGGAGGCGCGCAATCGGACCGAGAGCCAAGTTAAAGGGTTGTCTCCCTCTCTGAAAGCGGGAACGGGGGCGATCCCCCACCAGGCTTGATCCGGTATGGACAGTTTCATCAGCGCTTCGAGATAGGGTGAACGCTCTTCGCTTTGGAACGAGACAAGGAGACGGTCCCAAAGCGCTCTCTCAATCCGGTTCTGCGGCAGCGCCATCTCTTGCCAGAGGATTGTGGCCAGAGGGAGGAGGGCGGTGGGGGAGAGGTCAGGGAGGGTGATCCGCAGCAAGCCGACTAGCTGTGCTTTGAGGTCGGAAAGAGCACTCTCGGCACATCTGCAGAACTCCTCGCTGCGGTGAGCTAATTGTCCGCAGGATAGCGACCCCCCGAGTGTGGCGATCGTCACCGTGTATTGTGACGGATCGAAGCGAACTTCCTGCCAGAGCCGCAAGGGCCAAGCCAGGACGCCTCCTTCTTCCAGGAAAAGAAGAAGGAGGGAGGGGTAAAGAATCGCCTCCCCCCGGCTTTTACCCCCTGCCCAGTGAAAGGTCCCGGTGAAGGGACCCAACCCTTTCATCCCAGCTAGGAAGAGCCCAACCTGAGCAGCTGCCTGCCAGGCTTTTCGTATAGCTGCGGAGGCTTCTCCCGCTTGCCGTCCGAACTCTGTCAGGCTGAGGCGGAGGTCCGGTGTGCGCAGCGTTAACCCATAAGAGCCTCCAGCTGGATCAGGCGGTTCGTAGCCGCTCAACACAGAGAAAGGGATGGAGGTGGGGAGGCCTCGTGATGGAATGATCAGAAGCCCATCTTCCTCGACGGCCAGTTTTCCTTGACCTTCCTCAACTTGCCCGTTCCCTTCCAGGCGAAAACAACAAGGGTACATGGGCTAGCCCATTTTCATCCCGCATTCCGGGCAAAACTTGGATTTGCCTGCGTCAGCCCCACATCGAGGGCAGATCTTCTTCATCACCAGCGGTATACCGCACTCTGGGCAAAACTTCCCGCCTTGCGTCTCTGCCCCACAACTGGGGCAGGTCGCCAGGGAAGGGGTATCCAAGTCCAAATCAACGGTCAGATCCTTGGCGCGCAGTTTCTCCCGAACCTGCTCGATGGTGGCTTGGCTCTGGAAGGCAGCAATCTCCCCGCCTATCTTCGGTGCACACTCCACACAGAGTCGATGTTCCTCGTTCCAGCAGATCTCCAGGCAGACCCACTTGCCACAGCGCGGACACTGGCGAAAACTCTCCTTAACTTCGGCGATGGCTTTGCTGAAAGCCTGGTCATGCGCTTTCTCCCAGGCTGCCGAGTGAACCCGATTACCGACATCGGAAGCAGTGTGGAAGACTCCCCCGAACAGCCCCCCAGCCACGTCCAGGGCATCGGACAAGGCACCGCTCTTGGAGGTTTCAAAACTGCTTTGGTAGCCGTTTCCACACACGTCGCAAGAGAACTCGAACTGAAATCCATGATCAGTAGAGAGATCTCGGTAATTGCGTACAAACTTGATCAAAGGCATTGGTCATGCTCCTTTCATTTCTTCCGGGGTCAACCCTCTTTGGCGTATTGTAGCAGAGAGGACTTCCCTCCTCGCTTCCTTCCCTCCTCTTCTTCCGTTATGCTAAGAGGAAAGAAAGGACTCACACCTAACAGCGATGGCCAACAACGAAGGATTCAAACCGATTGCCGTGAACCGCCGCGCCACTCATAACTACGAGTTGTTGGAGAAGATGGAGGCGGGTCTGGCTCTGGTGGGCTCGGAGGTGAAGGCTATCCGCGAAGGTCGAGTCAACTTCCTCGACTCTTTCGTCCGCGTAGAGGGGGGGGAAGCCTATGTGCAGAACTTACACATCGGCAGCTACCGGCCCGCTTCTATCTTCGCCCACGAGGCGACACGCCGGCGAAAGTTGCTCCTGCACAAATGGGAGATCCGCCGTCTGCTGGGGAAGGCCCTGGAGAAGGGCTTGACCATTGTTCCAGTGCGAATGTACTTCAAGGGATCGATCGTGAAAATGGAGATCGCCGTCGCTCGCGGGCGCAAAGAGTACGACAAACGGGAAGTGACCCGTAAGAAAGAAGAGCGCCGTCAAATGGCCGAGGCGATGAAGATCAAACTACGGCGGATCGACCGCTAGTCTCTGGGGTCGGGTTCGTTTAGCTTCCCCTGAGGTTTGCCAAGTTGCTCGTGGAGGAAGCGGTCGAAACCCTTTTGGTCGGTAGGATGAGTGGCGAGAAACTGGCGAATTCGTTGCCGACGTCGATAATCGAGGTAAAGCAGCCAGACGATCGCGCCTAGCAGCAACAGGCCAACGCCCACCGTTCCCCAGACAATGGCGCGAGTGGTACGGCCTGCTTCCCACTGCCCATCAGCCTGTTCCAATTCGATACGCTGGATCAATGGTTCGCTGCGCGCCAAGTCAAGACGGTCGAAATAGTAGAAGAGCTGCGCCATGTCCCGCATTAAGACGGGGAAGTTATAAAGATCCTGCCATTGGTAGAAGCGCAACCCCACCACGTTGACATACTGCATCGCCTCGCTGTATCCGACCGGATCCAGGGAGACACTTGGCGGACCCATCCCCTCGAGGGCCTTGCGCCACTCCGCGGAAAGCTCCTCCAAGGGGCGGCCGTAAAGGGTGGCAATGGTCTCTAGGAATAAATGGGTATTGCGGCCCTCACCACCGCTACGGTCGATGTAGAAATAGTTGGCATCGTTCAAACTAGTCAATAACGTCTGCAGCTTTTCAGGTCCCTCTTTGTCCAGCAGGAAAGTCAGGAAGGAGGTAAAAGTGGCCAGGGCCATCTGTGAAGTGGGCCGGTACATCATCATCTCGGGCGGGTCCAGTTGTTTCACTTGGAGCAAGAGAAGGGCGGAGTCGTGTGGGTTCTGGCCTCTCTGTCGCATGCGCAGAAGGTTCAAGACACCGTTGTGGAGGAAATCGACCGAGTTGGCGACAGCACGACGAAACAGCAGCGACTGTTCAGTGTAACGCTCAAACACTCCTTCCTCGAAGACATTCCAAACGGTGCTCTCCGGCAGTTGCAGGTTTCCTTCCAGGGCGCTAGTCCAGTTGGTGAAGATGTAAGACTCCACTGGGTCTACAACTTTGCTGTTGGGAAATGTAGACCTAAGTAGGGCAAGAAACTGTTCGTTCTCCTGGGCAAATGCTTCTACTTTTTCCTTGAGGGCTGGATCCCGGTAATAGAGCACTTGATGAGGCAAACTGAAACTCTGCCAACCCTCAGCAGCAGAGACGCCTGCCGATGGTACCAACAAAAGGAAGCAAAGAATCACGGTGAGTCCCAGCCACAACACATGTCGAAAGGTCATAACAAAATAATAACACACATCGAATTCTCTCTCAGCTGGCGCCTGTCACTTTCTGTGCTAGAATATTACCGGAAAGGGGGCGCAACGGTTTCGACAGATGCTGAAGGCAAAGGCGGCGAGCAGAGGGTGTCGCGGACCTCTTAAATCCCTGCGGCAACCTTTAGGTGCCAATAACACCCAAGTCGCTTACGCGTAAGCGTTAGCCGTTCGTTCTTGCTCTCACCCTGCGGGGCGGGACGGGCGTCACGAAGCAGG
>JAPLHW010000106.1 GCA_026389425.1 Coprothermobacterota bacterium | reverse complement strand
TGAAGCGGGCGTCCTTGCCGCGGGCTATGCCCGTCCCACGCCGATCCAGGAACAGGCCATTCCGCCAGTCATGGAAGGTCGAGACCTGCTTGGTTTGGCACAGACGGGAACTGGCAAGACAGCGGCTTTCGTTCTGCCGATTTTACAACGGTTGTTGTCTGGCCCCCGCCGCACTCTGCGGGCGCTGATCGTTGCCCCCACAAGGGAACTGGCTGAGCAGACCCATGAGTTCTTCAGCGAGCTAGGACGCAAGACCGGCTTGGTCTCCATCACCATCTACGGCGGGGTCAGCATGCGTCCTCAGGTCACCAAGCTGGCTGCCGGCGCGGACATCGTCGTGGCCTGCCCGGGACGTTTGCTGGATCACCTCGGCCAGGGAACTATCAACCTCTCCAAAGTTGAAGTGCTGGTTTTGGACGAAGCCGATCGCATGTTCGACATGGGTTTTCTGCCGGACATCCGGCGCATCATTGGCCACCTTCCCAGCCAGCGGCAAACTCTGCTATTCGCTGCCACAATGCCTGATGATATCCGCCGCCTGGCCCGCGACATCATGAACCAGCCGGCCACCGTCCAGATCGGCCAGGTCGCCCCAGCCGAGACCGTCGCCCACGCCCTCTATCCAATTGAGCCACACCTGAAAACTCCCCTCCTGATGGAGTTGCTGCAACGTACCGACACTGATTCAGTGTTGGTCTTTACCCGCACCAAGCACCGGGCCAAGAGGCTCGGAGAGCAACTGCAAAGGGCTGGCTTCCAGGCCGCCTCGTTGCAGGGAAACCTCAGCCAGCCACGCCGCCAAGAAGCCATGGAAGGCTTCCGCGACGGGTCCTACCGGGTGCTTGTAGCTACCGACATCGCCGCCCGCGGCCTGGATGTCTCGTTGATCTCCCACGTCATCAACTACGACATCCCGGACACGGTGGACACCTATATTCACCGCATCGGCCGCACCGGACGAGCTGAAAAGAACGGTGAGGCCTACACCCTGATCACCGGAGAAGACCGGGAGATGGTGCAAGCCATCGAGCGCTTGCTGGGTGAACAGATCGAGCGGCGCCGCATTGACGGTTTCGATTACAAGGCTCCCGCCCCTTCCAAGAATCTAGAGTTCGCCCGCCCGCCGCTGCCTTCTCGCCGTAACGTTTCCACCACTTCCCCGCAGCGTGACACTACCTCCAATGATTTCCGCGATGGCCGGCGCACCAGCGAATCAAGCTCCCCTCGTCCACGCTCTTCCTCCGGTTCCTCCTATTCCCGCGATGATTCCTACCGTTCCTCGAGACTACGGGGAGAAATGCGCAATTCACCCCAACAAATCGCAAGAACGGCGATTCATCGGGGACCCCGCAGCAGCCAGCCTGCTCCTTCCTATTCCGAGCGCTGCCAAGAGTCGCCTGTGCGCCAGGCTAGCCCTCGAGCGGAGCGAAGGGAAGCGAATGTTTCTCCGGTTGGAGATCGCCAAGCCGGCCCCAAGAGCCGCTCGGGTTGGCTCTCTGGAGCCAGGCTGATGGCTTGGGCAGGTGGTAAGCGGGGAGATCGAAACAACCGCTAGATAAAACACACACCCTCGCCCTCCAAAACCCGCGGCATGTGCCGCGGGTTTTTTCTTCTACTGGCGTTGGAAGATGACTATACTTCAAGATATGCTGCCGCAGGCTGTTCTGTGACTTGCTGCCGCAAGCTGTCTAGATATTTTGCTTCAGGCTGGGATCTACAGGAAGAAGGAGGGCATGATAAAAACGCGAAGGTTGTCCGGTATCGATCTTTTCCTGACCTTATTGTTGGTGGCGGCGATGTTGGTCGGTTGTGTCGAGCTTCCACCAAGCACGCCGCTGGTTTCCGCACGGCAGTTGATCCAACCAGGGGCGCTGTGCGGAACGGGCCCCACTGATCTCAGTTGGAGTCCGGTGGGATCCTCTCTCTGCTATGTCGATCTGCAAGAGTCGGGTCAAGCCGCGCTGTGGTTGTACGA
Organism: Coprothermobacterota bacterium; assembly: GCA_026389425.1. GTDB lineage: Bacteria > Caldisericota > JANLFM01 > JANLFM01 > JANLFM01 > JAPLHV01. The sequence goes on along the minus strand of JAPLHW010000106.1, from coordinate 3,015 downwards.
TGCCGCCGCCAACAGCAAGCGCCTCCTGCTGGATCCCCAGGCGCTAGACCAGTCCATTGATTTTTCTTCGGCACAATGGTCACCGGACGGCTCGACCCTCTTGCTAGACGGGGAAAAGGCGCTTTGGTTGTTGGACGTGGCTTCCGCCACCCTGACGATGCTGGTGACGGGGAATCAAGACCGAGGAGAGCTGATGTGGTCGCCGAACGGCAAGCAAGTCACCTTCACGCAGGATCATGACCTCTACCTGGCTGACCTTGCCAGCGGCCAGGTTCGCCGCCTGACCCAGGACGGAGGGGACACGGTCTTCAACGGCTGCCTGGATTGGGTTTACACCGAGGAGCTGGCGACGCGGAATGCGCAGCCGGCTTATGCCTGGTCTCCCGACGGACAGTGGATCGTCTACCTTCGCCTGGATGACAGGGCTGTCAGCGAACACCCGGTCACCGACTTCCGCCCGACCCCTCCCACCGTCAGTTGGACGCGTTACCCCACCGTGGGCACCACCAACCCCAAGGCGACCCTCTGGGCCATCCGTCCCGCCGGGGGGGAGGTTGCCCAAGCCGTTCCCCTGCCTGCTGATACTGAATATATTCTTCCTTTCATGACTTGGACCAGCGACCCCCGTGCCCTCTTCCTCACCCTCAACCGGGACCACACCCTGCTGAAAATGGTCTCCTGGTCCCCTCTCCAGCCGTCTCTCTCCTACGTCGATCCCACCGAAGGGATGATCCTGGAGGAATCCGACCCAGCTTGGGTCAACGAGGGCTACTTGGCCGCCCCCATCCCCCTCGCGGACGGGAAGGGCATCCTCTGGTTGAGCGAGCGTGACGGTTTCATGCACCTCTACCGCCTTCAGGTGGGAGAGCCCCTTCGTCAACTGACCCAAGGCTCCTGGCTGATCGACAGCTTGGCCGGCAACCTGCTCACACCGGGCAAACCGGTGCACATCGATCCCTCTGGCCGCTACGCTTTCTTCTCCACCACCGAGAAAAGTCCGCTGGAGCGGCAACTGGCTCGCCTGGACCTGACCACCGGCCAGCTTGACTATCTCACCAAAGAACCTGGTTTTCACTTCGCCTCCCTCTCCGGCGACGGCCAATACCTGGCCGAGCAATTCTCCAACCAGGAGACGCCGCCCGTGATCACAATCCGCAAGACGGATGGCACACCGGTCGTCACCCTCGGCCAATGCGCTGGTCCGAACTTGGCTTTGCCAAAGGTTCAACGCGAGTTCCTCACCGTCAAAGCCAATGACGGCACACTCCTCTACGCGCAATTGATCAAACCGGAGAACTTCAACCCCAACCTGCGCTACCCGGTGGTGGTGCATTGGTACGGAGGGCCCTCGCTGCAGTTGGTCACCAACCAATACGGCAGCACTTCTCTCTTCAACCCCATCGAGCGCGACACCCTCTACACCCAGGCCGGTTTCCTCGTCTGGCGCCTGGACAATCGCGGTTCAGCCGGACGCGGCCATGCCTTCGAGACGCCCATCCTGAAGGAACTTGGCAAAGCAGCCCTGGAAGATCAACTGGCAGGAGTGGCCTATCTGCGAACGCTTCCCTACGTGGAGCCGACGCGAATTGGGACCGACGGCAAATCCTTTGGCGGATTCCTCACCCTCTACGCCCTGATCCACGCTCCCGGCGTCTTCCGCTGCGGTGTAGCTGGGTCGGGGCCGACCGACTGGAGTGCCTACGACACCATCTACACCGAGCGCTACATGCGCACCCCAGCGCAGAACCCGGAGGGGTACGCCGCTACCAATCTCGTCGCCCAGGCCTCCGGGATCAGCGCCCGACCCTTGATCATCCACGGCCTGAACGACACCAATGTCCACCTGTCCAATTCAGTGAACTTCGTTGAAGCCCTGGAGGCCGCTGATCGGCCTTTCGATTTTCTCCCGCTACCCAACCTCGACCATCATTACAGCGGTGATGGGTTGGCCGCCTGTTTGGAGGCCAGCGTCGACTTCTTCCTTCAATCCTTCTACCCGCGTTGACGATCGCCCAGGGAAAAGAGGGTCATCAATCAATTGAGATGAAAGAGCCCACCGCCATCGCCAGGTAGCCGGCCATCGCCACCCATTGAAAGACGGCGTGAGACCAAATCCCGGCCAGGAACTTCTCCTTGTGTTGGGATAAGGGGGATTATAACGGTTTCCGCGTTGCTGTTCGTACTAGAGACGGACGGCTCTCGTTGCCGGGCAGAGAATCAACTCTCTCCTGCGTTATTTTCGCTTCCTGCTCTGTTGCCAGAAGGCTGGGTTGCGCTATGATCGGGCTGGAAAAGAACCCGTAGAGAGAGGACGAAATATGCCGAGAGTGATCAAAATCCTAGCTGTATTGCTCATCCTGTTGATCGGGTTCAACATACAAGCCGTCTATGGCATGCAGATCTTCGTGAAGACAGTCACCGATAAAACGATCACGCTGGATGTTGAACCTTCTGATTCCATTGAAAATGTGAAAGCGAAAATACAGGAGCAGGAGGGGATTCCGCCGGACCAGCAGATACTGACCTACCTGGGACAAGTACTGGAAAATGGTCGGACCTTATCAGATTACAATGTCCAAAAAGAAAGCACGCTGCACTTGGTTCTAAAACCAGCGTCAGTGCCAACCCTGTCGATATTCGGCCTATCTTGCCTCGTTCTTCTGCTCCTGGGATTTTCCATCTTCGCGATAAAAAAGCGGGACCCTCAAAAGCAACAAAACAGCCGATAGAATGCTGCAGTTGAATACTTGACCGATGCTCCTTACAATGGTCTTGCCATTTGATTGGGAATGACGAAGCCTCGCTTATAAGGTAACGCCCGAGTCGACCGGAGGTCTATTCCACACTGGGAGGGCATTGACCATGGAACAACCTCAACCTAACTGGATCGCCAACTTTATTTGGGGTATCGCCGACGATGTGCTGCGCGATCTCTATGTGCGAGGTAAGTACCGCGACGTGATCCTCCCAATGACCGTCCTGCGCCGACTGGACTCCGTGCTGGAGCTGACCAAG
>JAPLHW010000158.1 GCA_026389425.1 Coprothermobacterota bacterium | reverse complement strand
GTCCCATTTCAGTAGGCAGGGGTTGCAAGAAGAAGGAGACCCCGATTCAATCTAGTGTACCCCACACTCGATTGAGGAGGTCTCCGATGGAGACAGTACGAACAAGCAGAGAAGAAGGCAAGGCTTGGGATCAAGTCATTTGGGAACATTTCAATAAGGAAGCGATCCGTTTCGCCCAGGATTACCTCTCCCGCTTGGACCAGGAACTCGCCCAAAGCAGAGAGCCAAGGCTTCGCTGCCTGGGCTTCCGCAAGCGGGTGATCCTCACCCGGATCGGTTTCCTAACCCTTCATCGCCGTCTCTACCGCGACCCGGAAGGAAAACCGGTCTTTCTCCTGGACCGCTTCCTGGGTTTGGCTTCTTCCTCTCTGTCCAACCCGACCATGGCCAAGATGATCGCTCAGTTGGTCTCTTTCCTCTCCTGATTCCCTCTGGCAGGATCTAGTCTGCGGTCTGGATCGCCGCTATGACCTTCCCGCCACCCGCTGCTACGTCTTGGGCGGCGATGGAGCCCCCTGGATCCGCCAGCTCTCTCACTTCCAGGGAACCTCTTGAGATACAATGGTGGAGGGGCACCAGAGGGAAGTGCCTACTAAGGTGAGACAGTAACCCTTGGGATCGAATCCAATCTGGGAGATTTTCTTAATGGTATACTGAAGTATTGAGGTGGCAGCAGGAATCCGGTATTGCCTAGGAGGGTTTCGATGAAAAGGAATTGGCCGCTATGGCGAAAATGGTTGCTGCGGTTCCTGGTGGCCGTGTTGATTGTGGGCGTAGCTGCCGGCCTCCGATGGGCCTTCCTTTCCGGTCTGGGGCGGGGCATTGCCTACCTGACTTTCTACCCGGCGGTGATGCTGGCCGCCCTTTATGGTGGTTTCCTGGCCGGCCTTTTCGCCACCGCCCTTTCTGCCTTACTAGCCTTTTTCTGGATCCAGCAGGGCTACTTGTCCTCTGTGGAGTGGCTGGCAATGGCGGTCTTCCTGTTTAGTTGTATCTTGATCTCAGCGATCTGTGAAACTACCCTGCGGGCCCAAGCCCGGGCCAGGCAGGCCAAAGAGCGAGCTGAGGCAGCTAACCGGGCCAAGAGCGTCTTTCTGGCCAGCATGAGCCATGAACTGCGCACTCCTCTAAACGCCATCCTTGGCTTTTCCAGCCTGATGCGCAACGAGGGGGGACTGGCCGACGACCAGCGCCGCACGCTGGACATCATCAACCGCAGCGGGGAGCATCTGCTGACCTTGATCAACGATGTACTGGACATGTCCAAAATTGAGGCCGGCAGCCTAACTCTGGCCATTCACACCTTTGACCTGGGAGAAACCGTGCTGGAGATCTACGATCTGATGCGGCAGCGGGCGGAAGGCAAGGGACTCAAGCTATTGCTTGACCAGTCCTCGGAATTCCCCCGCTTCGTACAGGGCGACTCCGCCAAGCTGCGCCAGGTGATCATCAACCTCACCGGCAATGCTATCAAGTTCACCCCCCAGGGCAGCGTAACCTTGCGACTGCGGGCCAGGCCGGCTGACAACCCCAAGCAACAATGGCTGAGAGTGGAAGTGGAAGACACCGGCGTGGGCATCGGCTTGGCCGACCAGGAGCGCATCTTCGATCCCTTCGTTCAGGTAGGCGCGCAGGCGGTACAGAGAGGCACCGGCCTCGGTCTGGCCATCACCCGCCAGTTTGTGCAAATGATGAACGGTCGCGTGGGCGTGGAGAGTACTCCTGGAGCAGGATCAAAATTCTGGGTGGAAATCCCCGTAGGACGGGCGGACGAGAAGGCCATTCAGGCTGTTTCTGCCGATCGCGGACGGGTGATCGGGTTGGCTCCGGACCAGCCGGAGTATCGAATCCTGATTGTAGAAGACGAGAGGGACAACTGGCTGTTGTTGCGCCGCCTGTTGGAGGATGTAGGCTTTACCGTTCAGGTGGCGGAAAACGGCCTGGCTGGGGTGGAACAATTCCAGGCCTGGCGGCCGCACTATATCTGGATGGACGTGCGTATGCCGATAATGGACGGCCTGGAGGCTACCAAGCGCATCCGGGCGCTGGAGGGTGGCCAGGAGGTGATCATCGTAGCCCTATCCGCCTCGGTCTTCAAAGAGCAGCGGGATGAAGTGTTGGCCTCCGGTATGAACGATTTCGCCCGCAAACCCTTCCGTTTCCAGGAAATCTACGACTGCATGGCCCGCCACCTGGGGGTAACCTTCCTTTACGAGCAGCCGCCGCTGCAGGCCGCTGACAAGCTGGCGGAAATCCCCGTCAAGGCACTGTCTGAGTTGCCGCGGGAATTGAAGGACGAATTGATCCAAGCCCTGATCGGTTTGAACTCCCCGCTCATCGACGAACTGATCGAGCGGGTGACCCGGCTGCACCCGACACTGGGCGCAATCCTGGCCCAGCACGCCGGCCGTTTTGGTTACACGGCCATGCTGAAAGCCCTACATGCCGAGGACCAAGGCTAGGAGTGGCAGAGTATGGAACAGCAGATGGATAGCGGCCGCATCCTGGTTGTAGACGATTCCCAGGCCAACCTGAGAGTGCTGGATAGTGTCCTGCGGGCTGCTGGTTACCAAGTGTACCCCGCGGACAGTGGCGAACTAGCCCTGGCGGCCATCCAAGCGCACCCGGCGGAGCTGATCCTGCTGGACATTCGGATGCCGGGGATGGACGGCTTCCAAGTCTGCCGCCGACTAAAAGAACAGGAGAACACTTGCGCCATACCAGTGATCTTCCTCAGTGCCGCCACGGAAGTGGAGGAACGAGTGGAAGGCCTACGACTGGGTGCGGTGGATTTCATCTCCAAGCCTTTCCGGCCAGAGGAGTTGCTGGCCCGGGTGAGCACCCACCTGCAATTGAGCCGTTCCCAGGCCAGGCTGGAACGCCAGGCAGCCGAGCTACAGTCCCTCAATACCAACCTGCAGGCGGAGATCGACGACCGCAAGCGGGCGGAGACTGCCCTGCGGCATAGCGAACGCCGTTACCGCGAATTGGTAGAGAACTTGGCCGAAGGAGTCGCCATCATCGACAAGGCCGATGCCTTCCTCTATCTCAATCCCGCCTGCGAACGCATCTTCGGTCTCCCTGCAGTCGACCTCCTCGGACACAACCTGAAAGAGTTTATCGATCCTGCCGAGCATGAGGCAGTCGACCGACAGGCTGCCCTACGTCAGAACGTAGAGAGCAGTCAATACGAGAATACAATCATCCGGCCGAACGGTTCGCGCCGTCGTTTGCTGGTCTCTTCCGTACCGCAATACGATGGCCAGGGCGAGGTTAGCGGGACACTCTCCATCATCCTCGACATCACCGAACAGCGCGCAGTGGAGGAAGCCATCCAGAAAGCCCGCACCGACCTGCTCTTCGCCGTCTCTCACGAGATGAAGACGCCGTTGATGAGCTTAGCCGCCTCGCGGGAGATCCTGGAGACGTTGTCCCCGGCCGAAAGAGAACGGAGAACGCCCGAGTACGAGGCAATGTGGGCGCACAACCTGGCCCGCCTGCGTCGACTCATCGACAACCTGGTGGACAGCCAACGAACACAGACCATAGGGATGCAATTGGTGCATGAACCATCCGACTTGAACGACTTGGTGCGGGGAGTACTGGCGGAGACGGCCAGCCTCTCCGCCAGCCGTGATTTACGCTTGACGCTGTCCCTGGCAGAACTCCCAACCCTTCATGTGGACCGGGAGGCGATCAGCCGTCTGCTGGAGAACTTGGTCACCAATGCCATCAAATACTCCCCCCGAGGAGGATTGATCACTCTCTGTACGACCCTGGAAGACGATCACGCCTGTTTGACCATCACCGACCAGGGGTCAGGGATCACAGCTGAGGAGATGGCTTCTCTCTTCCAACCTTTCCAGCGCACTCCCAGGACTGTGAAGTCCGGCGTGCAAGGGACCGGCCTGGGACTCTATGTCTCCAAGATGATCGCCGAGGCCCATGGCGGGTCGGTGGAGCTGGAGAGCCAACCGGGTCAGGGCACTACCGTTCGGGTGCGATTGCCCTTGCATACACCTGAATAGCCTGAAGAATATTCCATTCCGATGCTCTCACTCGGCGTGCTTCTCCAGCCTGCGGTACACTGGTACCGTGGTGAATACGTTCACAATCCGAGGTTCGTTCATCGAGGGGAAGAGCAGATGAAGCACTCCTCCGCCCTCCTCATGCTACTGCTTTGTGCCGCTCTTCTGGCAGCGGGTGGTGCGGCGGCGACGCCGAGTCCCCCATTGGGAAAAGAAGAGCCACAATCGATGGTCCTGACTATCGCCAATGGTCCCATCTCAAGGCAATGGGGACAGATTTCAAATCTGTCCCCATTGCCTTGCGGATCAGTGGAAAACGACCCTCCCCTCCTGCGTCCCTATGTCGGCCTCTTGCACGCGCACACCTCCTACTCCGACGGGGAAGGCACGCCGGCCCAAGCGTTTGCTTACGCGCGGGATTCAGCCGGACTGGATTTTCTTGCTCTGACCGACCACGGCGAGCTGCTGAGCGATTCGGAATGGGCGGATACCTACTCCCAAGCTGATACCTTTACTTCGACAGGCGCCTTCGCCGCCCTGGCCGGCTTCGAGTGGACTGACTATTCGAAGGGACACATCTGTGTCCTGGGAAGCCAGGACTACGCCAGTTACCTGAATTGGCAGACCAATACCCTGGGCAAGTTCTACACCTGGCTGGAACAACGGCCTCAGGCGCTGGGCATCTTTGCCCACCCTAAGCCGACCAACTTCGACGATTTCGCCTTTCGATCCGGCGTATCTGCTCAGATGGCCCTCCTTGAAGTCGCCAACGTGGAGAAGAATTTCGAGCCCGGCTTCCTGACCGCCCTTTCCAAGGGGTGGAGAGTCGCCGCGGTGGCCGCCCAGGATAACCACCACCCCGACTGGGGAGACGCCTCCGGGCAGATTGCTGGCATCTGGGCGCCATCCCTGACCCCCAGTGCCTTGCTGGAGGCGATACGCGCTCGCCGTACTTTCTCCTCCGACGATCGAAACCTGACCCTCTCCTTGCAATTAAACGGAGCATGGATGGGTAGCACGCTGCATGGTTGGCCCGGCCAACCCCTGCATTGGCGACTAGAGGTGGTGGACCCCGACCCCGACGAGGCGATCGTGCAGGCGGATCTGGTCTCTTTGGGCGGTTCCGTGCTGGCCACCACCAGCTCTTCCGGAAACCTGGTCTGGAAGGTGCAGACGAGCAACCCCGGCGGGAACTTCTGGATATTCGCCAGGGTTCGCCAAGCAGACGGAGACCTGGCTTACTCCTCCCCCATTTGGCTGGAAGCGGTGGAACCACCGACCTTGGTTGTCACCCCACAGGCAATGACCTTTGCCACGACCTGGGGAGAGTCGCCGGAACCACAGACCTTGACGCTGGAAACGATCGGAGAAAGTGGCGTGGAGTAGCGGCTCCCTTTTCCCAGAGACCTGCAGGCCTTGCAACGAGGCGAGGAATGGGGCAAAGTACTGCCATCCCAACAGAAGGAGTACGCAATGAAAGATAGCCAGGACATTTTCGCGGAGATCGTCCGCCTCCGCCAGGCCGGGGAAGATGTGGTCCTGGCCACCGTGGTCAACACCGACGCTTCCAGCCCGGGACGGGTTAGTTTCAAGATGCTCGTCTATCCGGACGGGCGCATCCGGGGGACGGTTGGAGGGGGTCTCCTCGAGGCGAGCGTCATCGAAGAGGCCAAACGTGCTTTGACGGATCGCCGTCCACGCTTGCTTCATCTCAAACTGACCGAGAAAAATGCCGATGGCATCGGCGTCCTCTGTGGCGGGGAAGCGGAGGTCTACCTGGAGCCAGTCGGCGCGCCTCCCTTCCTCTACCTCTTCGGAGGTGGGCACATCGGCTTGGCCATCACCGCCAAAGCGACCGATCTGGATTTTCGCCTGGTAGTGTTGGATGACCGGGAGGAGTTCGCCAATCGACAGCGTTTCCCCGAGGCCGACCAGGTCCTTGCCGGACCCTATGGTCAGCTCCTGGGGTCTCTGGAGGCGCCCGGGGTCCAATTCCAATCTTCCGACTCCGTGGTCATCGTCACCCGCGGCCATCTCGCCGACGAGTTGGTCTTGGGTGAGGTCCTCAAGCGCGATCCCCTTCCCGGTTACATCGGCATGATCGGCAGCCGCTCCAAGGTAGCGGTGGTCCTGCAACACCTGCGGGACTCCGGCATCCCCCAGGATCGGCTAGCCCAGGTGCATTCCCCTATCGGTTTGCCCATCGGAGGAGAACGACCAGCAGAGATCGCCATCTCCATCCTGGCTGAGTTGATCGCCCACCGCCACGGCAAGCTGACACCCAAGTCCTCCGCCCTTCCTCCGGCATGACGAGATTTAGGCTGACCTAGGCTGACCGGATCCGACTTTGAGCAAAACAGTTTACAGCAGCAGGATCCGCTGGGTCTTCCTCGATGTGGGGAACGTCCTCTTCAATGACGATCCTCTCATGGCCGTCGTCTATAGCCGGATGTGGGAAGCCATCCGCCGGAGGAGACCGGGGTTCTCCTTCTCTTCTTTGATGGCGGAGCGGGAGCGCTTGATCGAAACCTGGGAGTATAAACACTACAGCATCCTGGCCCGTCGCTACCTGAGCGAGGAAGAGTGGGCATCTCTTCACCTGCAGATCCTCGAAGGGGTGAGGGATCGTTTCGAGGGACTGAACCAGCCCATACCCGCCTCGTTGGAAGTTGTGCGTTCCCTCAGCCGGCGATACAAGCTGGGGGTCGCCGCCAATCAAATGGCCTCTTGCCGCCCTCTGCTGGTGAAACGCGGCCTTCTCCCGTATTTCAGGGCGATCCTCATCAGCGAGGAGATCGGCCTGGCCAAGCCGGACCCACGCTTCTTCGAGCGTCTTCTGCGGGTGGCTGCTTGCGCTCCGGAGAGGGTGGTCATGGTAGGCGACCGCATCGACAACGACATCATCCCGGCCAAGAGAATGGGCTTGCGCACGATCTGGCTGCAGCTCGACCCTGTCAACAAGGGCTACCAGCCGGAGGATGCGCAAGCCCGCCTCTACCTGGAGAGCCTCCAGCGGGGCAGCCTGTCGTTGGTCCCACCGCGCTCAACCCAAGAGCAGCCAGATCAAACCATTCACTCCCTGAGCGACCTGCCCTCCGCCCTGGAAGCCCTTTCCGGCTCGGTCGCAGGATCTACTCCAGGCTAAGCCTTTGACAATCGGCAGGAAGACGCCCATAATGCCCCTTGGCCTCACCTGAGCGAACCTCGCCGGGAGAGCCAGGGCCGAAAGGCAGCACCGTTACGCACCCGCCTGGGAGGATCCCTCCCCTGGGACGACTGTCGCAAGCGGCCCAAACGCTGACCCGCAAAGCGGGCGGTGAAACCCATGGAGCAATGGGCGGACGGTCGTGCGCGTACATTCCGGTTCGTTTTCCTCGCTTCGAAGGAGCTTTGTTTGAGCTTTACCTCTATTCATTGGGATCCCCGCATTGAAGCGGGCGTCCTTGCCGCGGGCTATGCCCGTCCCACGCCGATCCAGGAACAGGCCATTCCGCCAGTCATGGAA
>JAPLHW010000079.1 GCA_026389425.1 Coprothermobacterota bacterium | reverse complement strand
CCGGTCCTTTGGCCGGGCTGACGCCTTGGTGACGGGCGTCCCGGTGGAACATCGGCCAGGGGGCGTCGGCCGCCTGGACAGTGGTCGGGGAGAGGCTCGGCCCGAGGAGGGAGAGGAGGAGAAGAAGGGCCAACAGACTGGAACATAGTTTTTTCATTTGTATCGACCTCCTTGGTGGCGAATCACTTCAATAATAACAAAAGCAAAATAAAAAAGGGGACAGATTTATTGTCCCTCCCTTCCCTCCCTCCCGGCCCTTTCAAAAGGAAATAAGGGGACAGATTTATTTTCCACCCTTTTCATGTGGCAGGCCAGGTTCCGTTCACATTCGCCCGGATCAATGATCAGATGCACGTGGTTCGTCATCAGACAATAGGCATAGATTCTGAAACCATAGGCGTCCTTTCATCCCCGCAGGTTTTCAAGGCAATGCGGATAATCCCCATCCGCGAGGGAAACAGCTTGCCTGTACTCAATAAATAAATCTGTCCCCTTTTTCGCTTTTTCGTGTCCCCTTTTCATGTGAAGATGTGACCCTAAATGTAGCTGGAAAGATGTAGTAGAATGGAATGATGAAACTCATTGCGCCTCTCTATGAGGAGCCGCGAAGCGAAGAATGTGTGAAACCGAGGAGGGTTCCCATGAAGAATGCCACAGCACGTTTCCTGGTCTTGTTCCTGGTTTTGATCAGCTTGCTACTTACGCAGGCGCCAGCTTCTTTGCAGGCGAGCAGCCAGCCCGACACTGTCCCTGAGCCCCTGGCCGGCAGCATCCTTCCTCTGCCCGACTCCGATGGAGGATCTTTCTCCCAGGCTATCCAAGATCAGTTGAAGGCGATTCTGGCAGGCGCGGTCGGAGAGGGGGGAGTCCCAGGGGCTATCGCTGGAGTCTGGCTGGAGGGAAAGGGCGGATGGGTGCAGGCCGCTGGGGTGGCCGATCTCGCCACAGAAGAGCCGATGCGGCCGGAGATGCGGGTACGTATTGCCAGCATCACCAAGTCCTTCACTGCGATCACCCTTTTGCGGTTGGTGGACCAAGGGAAGCTGGGGCTGGACGATCCTGTGGCCAATTATCTGGATTTCGTCCCTGGCGGTGATCAAATCACAGTGCGGATGCTTCTGAACCACACCAGCGGGATCTTCGACTGCGGTGTTGACGAGACTTTCGCCAAGGTGTTGCTGTCAGACCCACTCCGCCATTGGACCCCGCGGGAGATGGTCGAGCTGGCCTTTGCCCACCCCCCCGATTTCTCCCCCGGCTCAGGGTACGGTTACTCAAACACCAATTACTTGCTGCTGGGGATGATCATTGAGAAGGTCAGCGGGGAGAGCTACGAATCACAGGTACAAAAGCAGGTGCTGGAGCCGCTGGCGCTCCGCACCACTTCCTTCCCCTCCGGTCCTGACCTGCCAGCCCCCTTCGCCCATGGTTACATCGACGAGACATTGATCACCGGCAGCGGCGACCCACAGCGGGAGTTCACCCGCGTGGACATGGGCTGGGACTGGGCGGCGGGAGCGCTGGCCTCCACCCTGGAGGATCTGAAGGTCTTCGCTCGGGCGCTGGCGTACGGCCGGCTGGTCAGCCTGGGGACCTATCAGGACCAAACCACCTGGATTCCGCTCTTCCCCGACAGCGATCTGTACGGTGACGGCCTGGGGGTGAACAACATGAACGGTTTGCTGGGGCACAACGGCGGCGATCCCGGCTTCGGCAGCTCGATGTTTTGCGACCCAGTCCGTGGCTTAACGGTGGTGGTGCTATTGAATCAATGTCCCGCCCTAGTGAACTCGCAGGCGCTAGCTATGCAGATGGCCAAGGTCGTCTCGCCCGGCCTGGAGTTCCCCGACCCAAGCCAACCGGGGCAGTTCTTCGTGCCGGCGACAGAAAGCGCCACCACCCCCGCGATAACGCGGATGTTGGCGAACCCGGCAGTGGGCAGTGGGCAGATTGCTTTTGTCTACACTGGGGATCTTTGGACCGCCGCCCTGGACGGCAGCAATCCTCGCCGCCTGACCGAGGGCGGCTGGGTGCAGTTGAATCACGACCTGGTCTGGCGCCCGGCCTTCTCCCCGGACGGAAAATGGATCGCCTTCAGCGGCCAGCAGGGGGGGAACGTGGACGTCTATTTGATCCCGTTACAAGGCGGCGAACCGCGCCGCCTGACCTATCACCCGGGGATCGACCTGGTCTCCGGCTTCACCCAGGACGGCCGCGTGTTGTTCGCCTCCGGGCAGGAGGCTTCTTTCCAGACCGCCATCCTGCGCGATTTCCGCCTCTACACCATCTCTACCGAGGGCGGTTGGCCGGAATCGCTGCCTCCCCGCTTCGCCTACAACGGGTCGCTCTCCCCGGACGGGAGAACCCTAGCCTACACCCCCTACAACGATGCTTTCGAGATCTGGCGCGACTACCGCGGAGGGTTAGTCTCCACCATCCACCTCTTCAACTTGGCGGATTGGTCGGCTGATCTCCTTCTACAACAGCCGGAAGTTCTCCTTCCTCAACCGGAGAGCCGCTGCAA
>JAPLHW010000217.1 GCA_026389425.1 Coprothermobacterota bacterium | reverse complement strand
GACGCGTTCCAACTGCTCGCGCAAGGCCTCCGGGTCATTGTGACTGAAGCGGAGGAAACGCGCCCCGGAGAGCTGGCAGCCGTCAACAATGGAGGCGTGGTCCAGCTTGTCGCAGATGACCAGGTCGTTGCGCCCGACCAGCGCGGAGATGGTAGCCAGGTTGGTGCCGTAACCGGAGGCAAAAGCGATAGCAGCCTCGGTTCCCTTGAAGCGGGCAATCGTCTCCTCCAACTCGCGGTGGATGGGCAAGCTTCCCGCCAGTATGCGCACCCCGTGCGTGCCTGTGCCGTAGCGGCGCAAGGCTTGCTCGGCAGCCTCCTGGATGTGAGGGTGCCCGATCAGGCCCAAGTAGGAGTAGGAGGCCATCATCAGCATCCGCCGCCCTCTTACCGTCACATAGGCGCCGTCCAGTTGCTCCACCTCCCGCAGAAAATAGTGCCAATCGTTCCGGCGCATACTGCCGACGCGCTCGCTGAATGTATCGATCCTATTCTGAATCCGGTCCATCGTGATCCTTTCCTTCTTGATAGCCTGCGGCAGCACAATAGCTTGCGGCAGCATGTTCTGTGGCAAGACCAGGCGCCTGCCCTCAAGCGAAGCGAAGGTGCCTTCAGCCCCTTCCCTCATTTGACGAAGGAAAACCGGCTTCCGTCTTCAAGTAGGTACGACGAATGCGTCGCCCCTATTTCTCCGGAGGATTCTCCTCAACTATAAGAGGACATCGCCTGCCGCAGATCCCCGATCAGGTCTTCCACTTCCTCCAATCCAACCGAGAGGCGCAGCAGTCCACCGCCGATGCCCAAGGCAGCGCGCTCCGCAGGAGAGAGCAGACGGTGCGAGGAAGAGGCCGGGTGCATGATCAGGGAGCGAGTGTCACCCAGTGAAGCAACCCGGGAGATCAGGCGCAGCGAATCCAGCGTCGCCACCGCGCCCTCAAAGCCGGAGGCCATCTCGAAGGCGACGATCCCACCGAACCCTTTCTCCATCTGCCGGGCGGCGATGGCGTGCTGCGGATGAGAGGGGAGACCGGGGTAATAGACACGGCCTACAGCGGAAGAGGATTCCAAGAAAGCCGCGATCGCCAAAGCAGAGGCGCAACACCGTTCCATGCGCAAGGGGAGAGTGGCCAAGCCTCGGCCCAGAAGAAACGCCTCGAAGGGCGAAAGGACAGGGCCGAAGAGGCGTTGCCAACCGGTGCGCAGTGGTTCGATCCGCTCCCTGACGCCAGCCACCAGGCCGGCGGTGAGGTCGCCATGCCCACCGAGGAATTTCGTGGCGGAGTGGACCACCAAGTCGCAGCCTAGCTGTAGTGGGCGCTGCAGGTAAGGTGTGGCGAAGGTCGAATCGACGATCGTGACCAAGCCGCGGTCTGCTGCCCAAGCGGCCAATTCCTTCAAGGGAAGGATCTTCAAGAGCGGATTCCCGGGTGTCTCTAGGTAGAGCGTCTTGGTGTTCGGCCGTAAGGCTCCCTCCAATTGAGCGCGGTCCAGCGTGTCGACGAGGCTAACTTCGATCCCCAAGCGAGGAAAAAGTTGACCCAGGAGGCTGATGGTTCCCCCGTAGATGGAGCCCTCGCTGATGAGGTGATCTCCGGCCTGGAGCGAGCCAAGCAAAGCCATGGCGATGGCAGACATCCCCGAGGCGCAGAGGAGAGCCTCCCCGGCTCCTTCCAGGGAAGCCAGCCGCACCTCCACAGCTCGCACGGTGGGGTTAGCGTAACGGCTATAGACATACCCCTTCCCCTCAGCAAAGCGCTGGAAACCCTCCTCCGCCGAATCAAAGGCGAAACCAGCCGAAGCCACGATCGGCGGATTGGTGGCTCCTTCTGGTTGCCCTTCCGTCCCGGCATGAACTGCCCGGGTAGAGAACCCCCATTCCTTCACCATTATCATCTCCTCCTTTCGATTGCTATCGTTCTATGGGGACGGATTTTAAATCTGTCCCCATAGAACGATAGCCCGCGGCAGCACATGCTACCAGATCAGCGTCATCAAGAAGGCGACCAGCCCGAAAAAGAGGCAGGCGGGGATCAAGAGGCGATAGAGCTTTCCCCAATCGGCATGGAAATACTCCAGCGTGAGCACCAAGCAAAGGTGTACCGGGGAAAGAAAAGCTCCCACCAGGCCCCAGCCATAGGCCAGGGAAACCATAGAGAGCTGGATGGGATTGCCGAAAAGGCCCATCAACAAAGGGAAGGTCACCCCGACGAAGGCTGGTGTCACTCCCGTGAGCAGTCCGACAAAGAAGGGGAGAAAGGTGATCAGGAAGAGGTCCGGGACCCCGGCCGATTGGAAGAAAGAAGTGAGCTGCTGAACCGCTCCGCTTTGGGTGAGGGTGTCTTTGAAGATGAAAACGCCAAACACCAGGAAAACGATGTTCAGCGAGAAGGACTCGCGTATCATCCGCCAGAGGTCGTCCCCTTTCCAGCCCCGCTTTCTTGTAGCCCAAAGGAAAAGAAGCAGCAAGACCAAGAGGAGGGAGAGAACCAGGTCGACTTGAAAAGCCAGCACCAGGACCATCACCAAGATCACCGGCAAGAGGGCGAAGAAGAGTCGAGCCCAGTCAGCCCGCCGGTTTTTGTCGGCTGGCGTGGTAGGTCCCAGCTTGGACCCGGCGAAGGCCAGGGGAATGCCAGCAGCGAGGGCAGCCAAGGTGAGGGGTATGTTATAAAGGAGAAGGCTGCTGATAGGGATTATGAGAATGCCGGAAGCAAGGATAATGCCTGGGTAAATCGGCACCACTGGTTCCATGATGTGCCGAAACCAGTAATTGATGAAAGCTTTCCGTTCAGGGGAGAAATCCAGGTCGCGGCCAGCTTCGGCCACCAGGGGGGCAGAGAAGCGGGCGCCCCCGGCTGAGGGGAGAAAACCCAGGAAGGCGGGCAGAAACGCCATCACCAAGCGACGATCTCGAACCAAGCGTTTCAAGGAATTGACCATCTGCTCCAGCAAGCCGGTCTTGCGCAAGGTCGCCTCCAGGAATTGGATCAGTACGAGGGCGCCCACCAAACTGAGGGTAGCGGGGGCAATCGCGCAAAAGAAGGCTACCTTCAGCCAAAGCCAAAGGCCCATCGAGAATAGCAGGGCGAGCAGAAATGAGCCGATCAACATGATCAGGCCAAGGTTCCATCTCCGGGCAATCAAGAAGATCACCAGGAGAAAGACGCCGAGGACTTTGAGGAAATCGATCATCTCACCGTTTCTCTTTTCGTTTCGTCGCCCGTCGTCGCATCTCCTGCTCGAGGCGCAGGGGGCGGCCCGTTCCCGGTCCAGTTTGCTCAGAGCGTCGCTGCACGCGGCGGTGCAGCTTCGCCTGCCGTCGTAGGGAAGCCAATAAGGGAGAAGGGGTTGGTCTTAGCAGCGCGCGAAGAAGAGCCGCACAGAGCGCCGCCAGGATACCCGGCCAGACATAGAGGAGAAAATAGTAAAAAAGGTTCCAAAACACAAGGGGAGATTTCAGGAGAACCAACCGTTGAAAGAGATAGACGCCCAGGAGTGCCACACTGTAGCTGACCATCGTCAAGAAAAAGTAGGCGCCATTGCCGGGGCGGCGCAGTACGCCCAAAGAGATGAGGAAAGAGAGGCTGAAAAAGAGGCCGATGAAGACCCCAGGCCAATCCAGGAACTTGGTGTAGATAGCGGCGGCCAATTCCAGGGCGGCCAAGAGGAGGCCGAGGAGGAAATAGCCAAAAAGCCGCTTGCCGGGAGAGGGGATGCGTACCAGGGGGACAGATTTCAAATCTGTCCCCCTGGTACGCTCCGGCAAGGAGGTGACTAGCCCGCGGCCGCATGTTTCATCATCGCTAGGCGGAAGAGGCGCCTGGGACGGGGATTGTTTGGGTAAGCCGATCTCCTGAACGATCTCCTTTTTCTTCATCCTCGCTTGATACTCTATAATAGGAGCAGGTCACACGCCATGCACATCCCCGGTTCTCTCCAGCGCTTCAAGACCATTCAGCCTGCGGACCATTCAGCCCGAGGACCATTCAGCCTGCGGCAGCATGTTCTGTGGCGAGTCGGCTTGGTCACTCTTGTTTTGCTTGGAATCACCGGCTTGTGCTGGCTGGCCTTCCTTCTCTGGCCGCAACTCCGTCCCATCGCAAGTCTGTGCCTGGTGGCGCTGTTATTTTCCCTTCTTGTCGGCCCCATCGTGCGCCTCCTGCAGCGGGTGCTCCCTCGGAATGTGGCCGTGCTGACGGCTTTCCTGGTTTTCCTCATCTTCCTTTTCTCCCTTTTGTTCCTCCTCATCCCTCTCCTCCGCACCGAGCTGCGCGTCTTGGACCAAAACCTCCCTCGCTTGCTTGGCTCGTTGCAAGTGGGGTTGGGTGACCTGCAGCGTTCTCTTCAGGCTTGGGGAATCAACCTTTCGCTGGATCAGCTCGCCCCCCAAATCGTGGGAGCACTGGAACGCACCTTGCTCGCCGTGCTGAGCTTTGGCCTGGGATTCGGGGTTAACCTCTTGCGGATTCTCCTGGAAGGCTTTCTCACCCTTCTCCTTGCTTTCTACCTTTCGCGTGATAGGCCACGCTTGGAAGCTTGGTTCTTCCGCCACATGCAGCGCCGGTGGCCGTGGGCCACCCCTGCTTTCTTGACAGCCCTCCTGGCCATCCTGGGTCGCTACTTCCGGGCGGTGGTGCTGGTCTCCCTTTTAGGCGGACTGACCATTGCCTTGGGATGCTGGGCGCTGGGCGTCCCCTACCCTTGGCTGCTGGGCCTGGCTGCTTTCTTCGGCAACTTCATCCCCTATGTGGGGCCGATTCTTACTCTGGTATTGGGGCTGGCTCTCTGCCTGGGCCATCCGTGGAACACAACGCTGACTTTTCTGGCGGTCTTCACGGGGGTCAGCCTGCTGGTCAACTATCTCTACTCCCCCCTGGTGCTCTCCAAACAGATGAGCATCCATCCCCTGCTGGTGATGGTGGCGGTTTTGGCCGGGATCGCCCTCTTCGGCTTCTGGGGAGCGATCCTGGCGGTTCCAGTGGTGTCGATGGTACAGGCAGCTCGTGAGAAACGGGGACAGATTTGAAATCTGTCCCCGTTTCTCACTGTCCCCATTTCTCGCGCAGCAGCGTGATAGCCTGCGGCAGCAAGATAGCCCCCGGCAAGGTGTGCTGTATAATCCCATGGATAGATCATGAGCCTCGGCGAGCAGATCCGACAGAACCGTAACCTCCTCTGGAGCGTAGGCCTTTCCGCCCTCGTTGTGCTCCTCTTGCTTGGTGCAACCTGGTTGGTGCTCTTCTTGGCGACCAAACTATTCGGCGTCTTCGTGGTGATCCTACTGGGCGTGCTGATCGCTTTCATCTTGAATCCCCTAGTCAAAGCGCTGAACCGCATTTCCATCCCTTACTTGCTCTCTACCATTCTCTCCTTCCTGGCTTTCCTGGCCATCTTCGTGCTGCTCTTCTACCTCCTGATCCCCGCTGTGGTGGAGGAACTGCTCGTTCTTAAGAACAACCTACCAAACATCCTGGCGGCCATTGACCAAGCCAGCAAGGGTATCGATGCGTTCCTCCGCAACCTGGGCCTGGGCATCTCCTTCGACCAAGTCTACGCCCAGTTGCAGGCAACTTTGCAGGCCCGCGTAGGGGACCTCCTCTCCCAGGGCGTCTCCTTCGGCTTAGGATTGTTCAACGTGCTCAGCCAGAGCCTCTTCGTCTTGCTCATCTCTTTCTTTCTGACCAAAGACTGGCCTTACCTGCGCGGTCGTCTACGCCTCTTTATGACGCGATCCCTCCCCCCGCGCAGTTGGGAACTAATGACCGGGATCGGCCGCACGGTGGGACGCGACCTGCGTTCCCTCTTCCTGGTAGCGCTGGTGGTGGGGTTGCTGAACGGCTTTGGCACGGCTTTGCTGGGGATTCCCTATGCCTGGGTTCTGGGTATCCTGGGGTTTTTCGGCGAACTGATCCCCTACTTCGGTCCCTTCATTTCCCTCATCCTCGCCCTCCTCCTCTCCTTAAGCAAGCCATTAATCTTCCTTCTCTATGTGACACTCCTCTACGGGGGGATCCAGGCTTTTCAGAACTATTTCCTCTCCCCGCTGGTGATGGCTGACCAGATGGGTTTCCACCCCCTGGCAGTAATCATCGCCGTGCTCGTCGGCGGCGCTCTTTTCGGTATCTGGGGCGTGGTCCTGGCTGTTCCTCTGCTCTCGGTCGGGCGCAACGTGTACCAATTCTTCCTCTCCCCAGCAACAATTCCCCCAAAAGAAAGGTCTCCACGAGATGAACAGCCAACAGCTTAGGATCGAATTTACTCGCTACTTTCAAGAGCGCGGGCACTTATCCCAGCCCGGGATTCCCCTCGTCCCGCAAGACCCTACCCTGCTCTTCACCTCCGCCGGGATGGTGCCGATGAAACCGTATTTCCTTGGCCAGGAGGAACCCCCAGCCCGGCGCATGGTGACGATCCAAAAATGCTTCCGCACCACCGATATCGACATCGTCGGACACACCCCTCGCCACCTCACTTTCCTGGAGATGCTGGGGAACTTTTCGGTGGGGGACTATTTCAAGGAGGACGTCATCGCTTTCGGCTGGGAGTTCCTGACCCGAACGATGGGGCTTTCGCCTGACCGCCTGTGGGTGACCGTCTTTCGCGAGGATGACGAGGCCGAACGCATCTGGGCGGAAAAAATCGGATTCCCGCGCTCTCGCTTGGTTCGCTTGGGTGAGGCCGACAATTTTTGGGGTCCGGTTGGAACCACCGGGGTGGGACCATGCGGTCCCTGCTCGGAGATTTATTTCGATTTAGGGTCGACCTTGGGACCGGAAGCTCGACCAGGGGAAGAGACCGATCGCCTGATGGAGGTCTGGAACCTGGTCTTCATGGAATTCAATAAAGAACCAGACGGTCGCCTCGTTCCACTGGTCCAGAAGAACATCGACACCGGGATGGGCTTGGAACGCTTGGCCTTGGTCAGCCAGGGAGTCACTTCGATCTTCGACTCGGACCTCTTCCTCCCCCTGACCGAAGCGATCCTCGCCCAAGCTGAGGGAGCGGAGAAAGTGCCTGCGCATCGCCGCACACTGGCCTTGCGAGTGATCGCTGATCACCTGCGGGCGATGACCTTCCTGATTGCCGATGGGGTGGTCCCGACCAACGAGGGGCGAGGATACGTGTTGCGTCGCGTGATCCGCCGGGCATACCGTTTCGGTCGTTGGCTGGGCTTGACCGATCCTTTTCTCTATAAGCTGGCTCCCACGGTACAAGCCTGCATGGGGACTGCCTACCCAGAGCTGCTGGAACGGGGTGAGTACATCCGGCGCATCGTCCAGATGGAGGAACAACGTTTTCTCAGCACCTTGGAGGGTGGGTTGGACACACTGGAGAGCCTCTTGTTGACCTTGCGCCGGGAAGGAAGCAGGCAAGTCCCCGGGAGTACCGCTTTTCGCCTCTATGACACCTACGGTTTCCCTTTGGAACTGACTGAGGAGATCGCCGCTGAAGCCGGCTTCTCGGTGGATCGTTCCGGTTTCGAGGTTGAGATGGGTAGTCAGCGCGAGCGAGCGCGCACGGCGATGAAAAGAATGGGAATGGAAGCTTCCCCATATGCCGGCCTGCAGGAGGAGAAGGGGACTGCGACCTTCATCGGCTATGATGCGATGAGGACGGAAAGCATCGTCTTGGCCTTGTTCCAAAAAGGGCAGGAAGTCTCGGTCCTGACCGCTGATCAAGAGGGGGAGGTCTTCTTGGCCGTGACTCCCTTCTACTCTGAAAAGGGCGGTCAGGTAGGCGATCACGGCAAGATCACCTGGCATGGAGGGGAAGCGGCTGTGCTGAACACCCAAGCCCCGCTGGAGGGGATCACCCTCCAACATGTGCGGGTTAGGGAGGGAACCCTCTCTGCGGGGAATACCGTACATGCGGAGGTGGATCCGTCCCGACGGTCAGCCATCGCCCGTGCTCACACCGCTACCCACCTGCTGCATCAAGTTTTGCGCGAGATGCTGGGCCAGGAGACCGCTCAAGCCGGATCAGCGGTAGAACCTGACCGTTTGCGCTTCGACTTTAACTATTTTCGCGGGTTGGAAGATGAGGAATTGGATCGCCTGGAGCAGCGCGTCAACGAGCTTGTTCGTCAGGATGAACCCGTTTCCACCCGCGAGATGTCTTTGGATGAGGCCAAACGCTCCGGTGTGATCGCCCTCTTCGGGGAGAAGTACGGCGAGCGCGTCCGCGTCGTCCAGGCCGGCCAGTCACGTGAGCTATGCGCCGGCACGCACGTTGAGCGAACCGGCCAAGTCGGCGCCTTCGTTATCACGATGGAGACAGGAGTGGGTTCTAATCTGCGGCGAATCGACGCCTTGTGCGGAGAGGCTGCCGTCACCTCTTCCCAGCGTCAGCGCAGTCTGGCACGGGAGGCGGCAGCCCTGCTGCACACGCCGGCTCCATCCCTGGTGGAGAAACTGCAGAAACTGCTGGAGGGACGAGAAGAGGAGCGGAAACAAATGCTGGCCCTCCGCGTTCGCTACTTGCAGCAATTGGGTGCAACACTGGCCAAGGATCGCCGGGAAGAACCGATCCCTCACCTGGTGGCCCGTGCGGACGGGCTGGATATCGAAGCGTTGACGCTTCTCTCAGATTCGTTGCTTGAGTCGATGGGGAGCGGCTTGGTGGTCCTCGGCTCGCTCCTCGAAGATAAACCGTTGCTCTTGGTCCGCGTCAGTCCGGATCTGATCAGCCCCGGACTGCATGCCGGGCAGTTGGCGCGCCAGTTGGGGCAACTGTTGGAGGGTTCCGGCGGCGGAAGACCAGAGATGGGACGGGCAGGAGGAAAAGTGGGGTCCCCCCTCGCTGACGCCTTGGAGAAAGCGCGAGAGCTGGTTGCGGCGCGTCCTCGCCCTTGACGTGGGTTCCATCCATATTGGGCTGGCCCTCTGTGACCCGCTTGGTCTTACTGCCCAGCCCTTGCCCACTTGGATCCGGCACAACCTGGAGGCGGACCTCACCGGCTTGCTTCGATTGGTGAGGGAACGCGGTGTGGAGGAAATCGTGGTCGGCCTCCCCATCAATCTGAAGGGGATCGAAACGCCGCAGACGGAGAAGGTTCGCCGCTTCGCCGAAGCCCTGCAAGCGCGTCTGGCCTTTCCCATCCGCTACTGGGATGAACGCCTCACCACCACTCAAGCCTTGCGTACGTTGAGACACGCCAAGCGGCGACCCTCACGCGAAAGAGGACTGGTCGACCAGGTGGCGGCGGTCTACATCCTGCAAGCATACCTCGATTCCCACAAGGATAACCCCGGTGTTTGAAGAAGAAGAATTAGAACACATGACCGTCACCAAGTATGACGAACTGAGCGGTTTTCTGCATGAATACCGCTATGCCGGCCGCTTCGACTTCGAGGAAGCGGAATACGCTGTCTTCTACCCGGAGAAGGAAGACTACCTCCCACCGGTGGTGCTGCGCATCGAGGGACGGCGTTTCTTCGACATCGTCGACCTGGAGGAGGAACAACGCCTTTTCCAAATCGTCGAGGAGCTGGAGGAAAGCGAGGACCAGGAAGAGGAGAATGAGACCAGACAGTAGGCTGTGGGGGATCCTCCTGCCGGCCCTGTTGGTCCTTTTCCTGCTCGTCTACCCCCTTCTCCTCGACCCCCGCGTCTACGCAGCAGCTTTGGGGGGCGGTTCAAACACCTCCATCTCGATGTTGGATTTCTTCTATGGCCCTCGTGCCCAATTCCTCCTGGCCTTCGTCTGCCTCTTCCTGATCCTCTGGTCCGGCCGAGCCTGGCAACTGGGCAGCTACGGGCACCGCAACCGGGGAATGGATGGTCCGATGCTCGCTCTCCTAATCGTCTGGCTCCTCTCCGCGATTTGGGCAGGGGACAGCACAGCTTTCTGGGGGGAAGCGCGGCGGGGGGAAGGCTTTTTCACCCTCTTCTCATACCTGGCCCTCTTTCTCTTTGCCCAAGATTTCCTGAAAGAGGCTGTTTGGCGCCGCCGCGCCCTTCTTGCCCTCCTCCTTGGCGGGGCCTTGGTCTCTCTCTACGCCCTGCTGCAAGCAGCCGGGCTGGAGATTCTCCCCCGTGACTCCATCCGGATGGGATGGGACCGCACCTTCGCCACTATTGGCAATCCCATCTTCCTGGGATCCTATCTCTTGCTCCTTCTCCCCCTGCCTCTCTATTTCTTTCCCGGTCGCAGCCGGTGGGGGAAACTGCTGGTTTTCGCCCTGGTCATGCTCTTCTTCACTGCCATCCTCCTGACCAGTTCGCGCGGGGCCTGGTTGGGCTTGGTCGTCTTGATCCTGGTTTTCCTCTTTGGGGAGCGCAACCGCCACTTGCGGCGTCTGGCCCTGGGAACCATGCTGGCGCTCTTCCTGGTCTTGGTCCTCTTCGCCAGTTTCGCCGGGACTACTTTCTGGGACCGCTTTGCCGTCGCCTTCTCCGATTCCGCTTCCAATACCTTGGTGCAACGTCTCTACACTTGGCGAACCGCTTGGCCCACTATTTTCCAGCAGCCGATCCTGGGGTGGGGACCGGACCGCTTCGGAGACGCCTTCCCCCAGAACACGCCGGAGGGGGAAGAGGTCTTCGGCGGATTGGTCTACGTCGACAAAGCGCACATGGATATACTCCAAGTGGCCGTGACCACCGGACTGGCTGGGCTTCTCCTCTATCTACTCTTCCTTGGCCGCTTCCTTCAACTGGCCTTGCGGCGGCGAAAGGAGGATGACCTGGCGCGTTACACGCTGCCTGGTCTCTTGGGCTATTGGGTCTCCCTCCAGCTCTCCTTCTCCACCGTCAGCGTGGCCCCCTTCTTCTGGGTTATAATGGGCCTGACTTTGGCCCGGCCAAACGATTGGCCTGAAAACCAAAAGGAGATACTGACTTGATAGCCCGCGGCAACTTGATAACTTGCGGCAGCTTGATAATCTGCGTAGGGGCGACGCATGCGTCACCCCTACTAGCTTGCGGCAGCGTGCTATGAATACAGCGCGACGACGCAGACGCCGGCATACCCACCACTTCTCGGTTCTCTATTTCCTCCTTCCCCTTCTGATGATCGGGGCGATGGTGAGCGGTTGGGTGCTGTGGGCGCCACGCCCCCTTCCGCCACGAGAGGTGGTCTTGACCCTGGCGCCGGACCAAACTATTGACCAGATTGCCGCTCGCCTCTTCCAAGAGAAACTTGTTTCCAGCGAGCAAATCTTCCGTCAGGAAGCCCGCCTCCAACACCTGGACACTTTCTTCGAGGGCGGCGAGTACCTCCTTTCCAACCGTTCTTCCCTCGCCCAGATGGTCAGCCAGTTAAAGGAACACCAGGTGTTACGCTACAAGTTCACCCTGCCGGAGGGCTCTACTCTCCGTCAGATGGCTGAACGCTTCAGTGCGGCGCCGTTGGAATCTACCGCCAAGACCAGTTCCCCCACCTCCTTCGCCGGCCAGGAGCTCTTCCTCCAGTTGACCCTGGAGGGGAAGGAGCTCTTCGTTCAAGCGAGCCAGTCAGAGCAAGAGCCGCTCTGGAGCGCATGGCTCTTGGACAATCCCACCCCCAGCCTGGAAGGCTACCTTTTCCCAGGAACCTACACGCTGGAACGGATCGATGAGACAAAACTTGTGATGTCCCTATTGGACACCATGGCCGAGCACATCCCCCAAGCCTGGCTAGACCAAGCCCAGAGGTTAGGTTGGACCTTTCACCAGGTCTTCACCCTGGCTTCGATGATCGAAAAGGAGGCACAGGTGGACAGCGAGCGCGCTGTGATCTCCTCAGTCTTCCACAATCGGCTCCAGGAGGAGATGTTGCTGCAGTGCGATCCCACGGTCGAATACGCCATCGGCAACCATCACTTCCCATTGACCGCTCTTGAGCTGGCCGTCGATTCCCCCTACAACACCTATCTTTATCCCGGCCTGCCCGTCGGCCCGATCTGCAACCCTGGCTTGGCTTCCATCGAAGCAGCCCTTTTTCCCGCTCAAACAGAGCTTTATTACTTCGTCGCCAAAGAAAACGGTTCCCATCTCTTCGCCAGTACCTACGAGGAGCACATGGCCAATATCGAAGAAATCTGGGGATCGCCGTGAACGGGGCGATCCTGATCGGAGTGGCAGGCGGCTCCGGCTCCGGCAAGACCACTCTAGCCGAGCGCATCCGCCAACACCTGCTCCCCTCCGTGGTGATCTTACTGGAGGAAGACTCCTACTATCGAAACTTTCCCAACACCACTTTGGAGGAGCGGCGCACCTTCAACTATGACCACCCCGACGCCTTCGACCATGAT
>JAPLHW010000069.1 GCA_026389425.1 Coprothermobacterota bacterium | reverse complement strand
TCCAGGGCCTTGGTCTTGGAACCGCCCTTGGCCAGGCACTTGGTGATGGCCGAGGTGAGGGTGGTCTTGCCATGGTCAATGTGGCCAATGGTGCCCACGTTGATGTGGGGTTTGGTGCGTTCAAACTTTTGCTTCGCCATTCTCTCTCCTTCTCGCGATCGAACTCATAATAACTAGTCTGTGTCTCGCCCACGTAGCCCTAACGACTCCACCAACGGGTCGCCGATCGATTTCGGCACAGGCTCATAGCGGAGGAACTCCATGGTGTGAGTCCCTCGCCCTTGGGTTAAGGAGCGAAGGTCCGTCGCATATCCAAACATCTCTGCCAGCGGGACCTTGGCTTGGACGATCTGGGTATTCCCGCTGCGCTCCATTCCCTCGATGTGCCCCCGACGAGCGGTAATCCCACCCAGGACATCACCCAGATACTCCTCTGGCATGATCACTTCAGCCTTCATGATCGGCTCCAACAGTACCGGCTCCGCTTTGCGAACAGCTTCCCGGAAAGCCTTCGAGCCGGCGATGCGGAATGCGATGTCCGAGGAGTCGACCGGGTGAAAAGAGCCGTCGAAGAGGGTCACCTTGATGTCGATGAGGGGGTAGCCGACCAGTATCCCCGACTCCATGGCACCGCGAACCCCCGCTTCCACAGAGGGGATGTACTCCCGTGGGATGGCCCCGGAGATAATTTTGTTCTCGAAGAGGAACCCTCCCCCGCGTTCTTGAGGCTCGACCATCAGACATGCGTGCCCGTATTGCCCGTGGCCTCCGGTCTGGCGGATATGCTTGCCCTCGGCCTTAGCCAAGCGCGTGATCGTCTCCCGGTAGGAGACTTGAGGCTTTCCCACGTCGGCACTGACGCGGAACTCGCGTGTCAAGCGGTCGACGATAATCTCCAGATGAAGCTCTCCCATCCCAGAGATGATCGTCTGCCCCGTCTCCTCGTCGACGCGGACTTTGAAGGTAGGATCCTCCTCGGATAACTTGACCAGGGAGAGGTCCAGCTTCTCCTGGTCGATCTTGCTCTTGGGTTCGATGGCTACTGAGATGACCGGGATGGGAAAACGGATTGCCTCCAAAAGCAACGGCGATTCCATGTCAGTGAGGGTATCTCCGGTCGTCGTCAAGCGCAGCCCGACAATCGCCCCCAGATCGCCGGCGGCGATTTCCTCAATGTCCTCGCGCTTGTTGGCATGGAGACGGATCAGCCGTCCGATGCGTTCTTTCTCCCCCTTGGTGGCGTTGAGGACGTAAGAACCACTCTTCATCACTCCAGAATAGACGCGCAGGAAGGTCAACTTACCAACAAAAGGATCGGTCATGACTTTGAAGGCCAAGGCGCTGAGATCCGCGTCGCGATTGGGGGGACGTTCCTCTCGTGCCTCAGTCCTGGGATTGATGCCGCGTACCGGTGGGATATCGAGGGGTGAAGGCAAGTAGTCGACGATCGCATCAAGCATTGGCTGTATCCCCTTGTTGCGGTAAGAGGAACCGGCCAATACTGGGACAAAGCGGCCCTCTAGGGTTCCTTTGCGGACGAGGGCCTTGATCTCCGGGGGAGTCAACTCAACTCCCTGAAGATACTTCATCAGGCTCTCCTCTTCCAGGTCGACGATGTTTTCCAGCAATAAGTACCGGTATTCTTGAGCCTTCACACGGTATTCCTCGGGGATCTCACCCACCTCATAAGAGATGCCCAGATCGTCCGAGTAGACATAAGCGCACTGCTCGATCAAATCGATCACACCACAAAAGGTATCCTCCGACCCGATGGGGATCTGTAAAGGAAGAGGGTGGGCTCCCAGGCGGTCTTTTATCATCCGCAGGACGCGGAAATAATCAGCTCCCGTTCGATCCATTTTGTTGATATAAACGATCCTGGGGACGTGGTATCGGTCCGCTTGACGCCACACAGTCTCCGACTGAGGCTGCACGCCTCCTACGGCGCAGAGCAATACCAGTGCACCGTCGAGGACACGCAAGGAACGCTCCACCTCAACGGTAAAGTCAACGTGACCCGGCGTATCGATGATGTTGATTCGTGCCTCCCGCCATGAAGTGGTGGTAACAGCCGAAGTGATGGTGATCCCCCGTTCTTTCTCTTGAACCATCCAATCCATGGTCGCAGTCCCGTCATCCACCTCGCCCAGCCGGTGAATACGGCCGGAATAAAAGAGGATTCGCTCAGTGGTCGTCGTTTTTCCAGCGTCGATATGGGCCACGATGCCGATATTGCGAATCTGTGCGAGACTGCTCTGCTCAACCATGATCGCTTCTATGAAAGATTCCCCTCTGCGTTGCATACACCTTCGTAGGGGTGGTTTTATAACCCACCCTTACCAGCGGTATGAAGCGAAAGCCTTATTCGCTTCAGCCATCTTGTGGGCTTCATCGCGCTTCTTCACCGCGCCACCCATTCCCTGGATCGCTTCACTGATCTCACCTGCCAAGCGGTCCTTCATCTTCTGGCCGTCGCGTTTTCGAGCAGCAGCCACCATCCATTTCAGTCCCAGCGAAAGACTTCGGTCGGGAGCCACCTCGATGGGGATCTGGTAGGTCGATCCACCGACACGGCGCGGCCGAACTTCGACCAACGGCCGGCAACGGTCCAGCGCACTCTGCAACAACTCCACAGCGGGCTTTCCGGTCTTCTCGGCGACTTGCTCTAAGGCATTGTAGACGATTCCTTCAGCAATGCTCTTTTTTCCACGCTCCATCACCCGGTTGATCAACTTCATCACCAGGATGCTGTCGTAGCGGGAGTCGGGAAGGATCACTCTCTTCGGGACAGGCCCTTTTCTCGGCATCTTCTCTTTTCTCCTATTTCGGCGAGGCCGCTTTGGGCCTCTTGGCGCCATACAATGAGCGGCTGCGGTGGCGATTCTGCACTCCAGCGGTATCTAACGCTCCCCGGATGATGTGGTACTTGATACCCGGGAGGTCCTTCACGCGTCCACCTCGGACCAGGACGACGGAATGCTCTTGCAGGTTGTGACCGATACCTGGGATGTAGGCGGTCACTTCGGTCCCATGCGTCAAACGGACACGTGCGATCTTTCGTAGCGCCGAATTGGGCTTCTTCGGGGTAGTCGTGCGCACGTTGGTGCACACACCGCGCCGCTGTGGGGCACCGTGTAGGGCCGGCGACTTGGTCTTGGTCCGGCTGGCAGTTCTCCCTTTCCGCACTAACTGGTTAATCGTTGGCATTTCCTATCCTTTCGCGAATAAATAAAGCTCCCTGGTTTCTCAAGGAGCTTGTCCGGACTCTTTCACAAATGCACAGTCACCCTGGAGTTCTCGTGATATCGCTTGTCTTTTTAGGCAGCGTACTCCTTCTCGAAAACAGACACCGCTCCTTTCTGCTTGCATGAGTGCAAGCATCACCAGGATCCTAATCTGATTCCGTCTTAGAAGGCACTACACAAACCTTTTTCCCTCGAACGTTTCACGCGGTTGCTCGCAACCGAACCTGAACATACCCAGATAAGACTGCTCATCGAGAGTTTTGCGGCTCCCTGCGAACAGCAAGAATGTATGTTATACCACCCAAGACTCCTTGTCAAATAGACCTTGCCATCTCGTAGGGGCGACACATGCGTCGCTCCTACGCCTCCTGGAGAGGGAGCTCCTCCGATTCATGGGAAGGCTCGTCCGACTCCAGCAAAGGCTCATTCGGTAAACTGTCAGGGACGCGATCAAAAGTCGAGAAATCCGGCCCTTCTCCCGGCAGTTCCTCATCCGGCTCGTCACCCCTCAGGAGAGCCATCTCCCGGTATATCGGCAGGCCGGTTCCAGCAGGGATCAAGCTGCCGATGATGACGTTCTCTTTGAGGCCGCTCAATCGGTCGATCTTCCCCTTCACAGCGGCTTCAGTGAGGACGCGGGTGGTCTCTTGGAAAGCGGCTGCGGAGAGGAAGGAGTCGGTGGCCAATGCTGCCTTGGTGACTCCCAGCAAGACACGGTGGAAAGTGGCCTTGCGCTGACGCAGGACGTCCATGCGGCGGTTCTTCTCCTCCATCTCGACATGATCGACCTGGTCACCGGGGAGGAAACGGGTGTCCCCGGGGTCTTCGACGCGAACCTTGCGTAACAGTTGGTGAATGATCAACTCGATGTGTTTGTCGTTGATGTCCACGCCTTGAGATTTGTAGACTTTCTGTACCTCCTGCAGGAGGTACTGCTGGCACTCCTTGGGGCCCTTGAAACGGAGCACATCATTGGGATTGAGAGGCCCTTCATTGAGACGCTCCCCGATACTCAGCTCATCGCCGGTGGCAACGCGCAAGCGAACCCCGAAGGGCATCTTGTACTCCTTGCTCTCCCGTGTCTCCTGGTTAGAGACCTGAATGATCCGTTCTTCCTTGCCGTCAGTGATCTTCACTTTGCCTTCCACTTCAGTGACAGTGGCCTGGCCGCGCGGACGACGGGCTTCAAAGAGCTCTTCGACACGAGGTAAGCCGGTGGTAATGTCAATCTCGGCGATGCCCCCGGTGTGGAAAGTACGGAGAGTGAGTTGGGTTCCAGGCTCACCGATTGATTGGGCGGCTACTGTGCCTACCGCTTCGCCCACTGTCACCAAGCGGCCGGTGGCTAAGTCGCGGCCATAACATTTCACACAGACCGAGTGGCGACTGTGGCAGGTCAGCACCGAACGGACCTTGACGCTCTTCACCAGCCGTTCACCGTTGGCGTCACGCAGCTTGGAGATGGCCTCGACGGCTTCCTCGCCGATCTCCTTGTCGGCATGGACGAGAATCTCGAGGACGGAGAGGGACTCCACTCCCAGCTCCTCAATCTTTCCAGCGAGCCTTTCATCGACCACTTGGCCTTGCTTGGCAAGGATCTGCCGGCTACGGACATCCTCGGCCAACTGCAAGCCCTTGGTCTGATCCAACGGAACTTCTCCGGTGGTGGGATCTTCACCCATCCGCAGCGTGGTGACTGCACCAATGCCTCCCTCTAAGTAAATCTGGAGCGAGTTCAAGCTGAGCTCATCGATTCTTGCGGCCAACTTGTCGGAGATCGCGTCTCCGGCATGGGCTAGGATCGTCTTCTTCTTCGTCTTTGGGTTATATATATTGGTGGCCAGGATGCAGCCGAGAGCTCTCTTCCCCAGAGAAGGGGAGGTGCGCACCGTGAGGTGTCCCTCCTTTGCCAGAAGCTGCAAGGCCGTGCTGTCCAGTGTTGTTCCCTTTCTTAGCAAAATGTCCTCCGCCCAGAGGTCCTCTGCCAAGGCCGACCCAAGCACTTGCTCACCCAAGGAGATACCTGGCTGTCTGTGTATAGCTCGGGGAAGGGGGAGGATTAAATCCTCAGCCGTTACCCGCCCCAGGATACGCTCCTCCATCGTCTCGATGACGTTCTTCCCCTCGGTGATGTCGCCGATCTCGACGAAATCCAGCTTGTTGGCTACTGAGACGACCGGTACTTGGAGCGCGTCAAATCGCTCGGACAGCTCCGGGTCGACGTAGGCACCTTCGGCGGCGAGTATTTCCCCGCTCGATGGGTCGAGCACGGGAGCGGCCAGGTGTTTCCCTAAGGCCTGCTCGCCGATTGTTTTCTCCACCATCGTGCCACGCTTCTGCGGGCGGAGCTCGGTGGTACGGCAGTCCACCTCGTGTACTACCACCTCTTGAGCCACGTCCACCAGGCGGCGGGTCAGATAGCCGGCGTCAGCCGTCTTGATGGCCGTGTCAGCCAACCCCTTGCGTGCGCCGTGGGTGGAGATGAAGTACTCCAGCGTGGTCAAACCGTCGCGCAGGCTGCTCTTGATCGGGAATTCGATGATCTTGCCGGATGGATCGGCCATCAGGCCGCGCATCCCGACGATCTGGCGGACCTGCTTGGGGTCGCCGCGAGCACCGGAATTGGCCAGCATGAAGACGGAGTCGAAGCGGCCCATGTTGTTGAGAGCACTCTTCTCCATCTGTTCGGTGGCATCCTGCCAGATAGTGACCACTCGCTGGTAGCGTTCGTCGAAGGTGAGCAGGCCCATCGCGTACTCCTCCTCCACTTCGCGTACGGCTTCCTCGGCTTGGGCGAGGATACCCTTCTTCTCGTGAGGTACCTTGAAGTCATCGATGCCAATGGTGATGCCGGCTTGGGTGGAAGCCTCGAAGCCCAGCTTCTTCAATGCGTCCAGCAACTTGGCCGTCTTGGACACACCGAAGTGGCGGTAAATGTAACTGATCATCTTTTGCAGCTCGCGCTTGGGCATCTCCTGGTTGTAGAAAGGAAGCCGGTCGCCAGTCTCGCCCAAGCTCTGCCGCACGGTCTCGTTGAAGATCAGGCGGCCGGCAGTGGTCTCGATCCTCTGGCCGTCGATGCGCACTTGGATCGGGGAGAAAGGGCTGACCACTTTCATTTCGGCTGCCCGGATGGCTTCCTCGGGAGAACCGAAGATCATTCCCTCGCCTGCCTCGCCTTCCTTCTCCAGGGTCAGGTAGTAACAGCCGACGATGATGTCGCGCTGCGGGCCAGCCAGAGGTTTCCCGTTGGCCGGGGAGAGGAGGTTATATGCAGAGAGCATCAGAATGCGCGCCTCAGCCTGGGCAGCCAAGGAAAGGGGGACGTGGACAGCCATCTGGTCGCCGTCGAAGTCAGCGTTGAAGGCCGTGCAGACCAGGGGGTGAATCTTGATCGCCTTCCCCTCCACAAGCACCGGCTCGAAGGCCTGGATGCCGAGGCGGTGTAAGGTGGGTGCTCGGTTCAGCAACACCGGGTGACCTTTGATGACCTCCTCCAACAGCTCCCAAACTTCCGGGCGCTGCCGTTCGATCATCCGCTTGGCGCTCTTAATGTTGTGCACATAGCCTTTCTCCACGATCTTCTTCATGACGAAGGGCTTAAACATCTCCAGGGCCATCTCTTTGGGTAAGCCACATTGGTCGATGGTCAAATCTGGGCCGACGACGATCACCGAGCGGCCGGAATAGTCGACCCGCTTGCCCAGCAAGTTTTGGCGGAAGCGCCCTTGTTTCCCCTTCAGCATGTCTGAGAGGGAGCGCAGCGGGCGGTTGCCAGCGCCGACGATCGGTCGGGAGCGCCGCCCGTTGTCAATCAGGGCGTCCACCGCTTCCTGCAGCATGCGCTTCTCGTTGCGGATGATGATATCCGGAGCGCTGACTTCCATCAGCTTGCGGAGGCGGTTGTTGCGGTTGATCACCCGCCGGTAGAGGTCGTTCAGGTCACTGGTGGCGAAGCGGCCACCATCAAGAGGGACCAGTGGGCGCAAATCGGGGGGAATCACCGGCAGTGCTTCGATGATCATCCACTCCGGCCGTTGTTCCGACTTGCGGAAGGCTTCCACGATCTCTAGCCGCTTGGCTGCTTTGGCCCGGCGCTGGTTGGAACCGGAGGCTCGCTCCAACTCACGGTAAAGCTCACCGGCCAGCTTGTCCAGATTAATGTCAGCCAGCAGTTTCTTCACCGCTTCGCCTCCCATCCCCACCTGGAAAGCGTGTGGTCCAAAACGCTTCAAACAGTCTTCATACTCTTCCGGGGGGAGTGGTTGCTTATAAGCCAGCTCCTTGTTTTTACCCTTCCACTCGTAGGTGAGGCCGCCTTTTCCGATATCGGTGACGATATACCAGGCGAAGTAGACAACGCGCTCCAACGAGCGCAGGGGAACATCCAAGAGGAGGGCGATGCGCGAGGGAATACCGCGCAGGAACCAGACATGTGCCACTGGGGCGGCCAGCTCGATATGCCCCATCCGCTCGCGGCGCACGCGCGAGGTCGTCACCTCGACGTGGCAGCGCTCACAGATCTGCCCTTTGTAGCGAATCCGCTTGTACTTTCCGCAATGACACTCATAGTCTTTTTCCGGCCCGAAGATAACCTCGCAAAATAAGCCCTCAGGCTCCGGTTTGAGGGTGCGATAATTGATTGTTTCCGCTTTCCTCACCTCGCCGTGAGACCAAAGACGAATCTGTTCCGGCTTGGCCAACTTGATCTGGATGTGGTCGAACTCGGGTCTAAAATCGAACGTGTCTTTCACGTTGGTTTTCTTACTCGTCGTTTCTAGCATTTGAGTCCTTTTCCGGGTGTACATTGAGAATTAAATCGAGCTCGTCAGCCTTCTTGCGAAGGTCTTCGTCGCTTTCCTTGAGCGTGATCTCACCGGCTTTCTCAGAGATCAGCTTGAAATCAAGACACAATCCCTGCAACTCTTTCATCAGCACTTTGAAGGATTCCGGCAGGCTGTAGGCCAGTGCGTCTTTCCCCTTTACGATCGACTCGTAGGTCTTGACGCGGCCGCTGATGTCGTCCGATTTTACCGTCAGCATTTCCTGCAACACCGAGGCAGCGCCATAGCCCTCGAGGGCCCAGACCTCCATCTCACCGAAGCGCTGTCCGCCGAATTGGGCTTTACCGCCCAACGGCTGTTGAGTGACGAGCGAGTAGGGACCGATCGAGCGGGCGTGGAGCTTATCCTCCACCATATGAATCAGTTTCATCATGTACATCACTCCCACTGCTACCTCGCGATCGAACGGCTCACCGGTACGGCCGTCAAAGAGAATCGTCTTTCCTGTTTCCGGGAGGCCGGCGTCGCGCAGCTTTTCTATTACTTCCGCTTCAGAAGCTCCGCTAAAGACAGGTGTGTAATAACGCTTTCCTTCCTTCTGCCCGGCCAGCCCCAGATGCAATTCGAGAATTTGGCCGACGTTCATGCGAGAGGGCACTCCGAGTGGGTTGAGGACCACATCGACGGGGCGGCCATCGGGGAGAAACGGCATGTCAGCCTGCGGTACGACGATCGAGACAACCCCTTTATTGCCGTGACGGCCGGACATCTTGTCCCCCTCCATAACTTTACGCTTCTGGGCGACCAAGACCTTCACCTTTTTCAATACACCGGTCTGCAGTTCGTCTCCGGACTCCTTGGAGAAGACCTTCACGCCGATGACGGTGCCTTTCTCGCCGTGCGGTACACGCAGAGAGGTGTCACGAACCTCACGCGCTTTCTCTCCGAAGATAGCCCTTAGCAGGCGCTCTTCCGGTGAGAGTTCAGTCTCCCCTTTGGGGGTGATCTTACCGACCAGGATGTCGCCGGCTCGGACCTCGGCGCCGATGCGGATCACTCCGTCCTCATCGAGGTTGCGCAGCATATCCTCAGAGACGTTGGGCACCTCGTGGGTAATCTCCTCCGGCCCCAATTTGGTGTCACGAGCCGCCACCTCGTACTCCTCGATGTGGATCGAGGTGTAAACATCATCGTGAACCATGCGCTCGGAGAGGACAATGGCATCCTCGTAGTTGTACCCAGCCCAGGGAAGGAAAGCGACAAGCACGTTGGCCCCCAAGGACAGCTCGCCTTGGGAGGTGGCCGCGCCGTCAGCCAAAGGGGTGCCAACCTCCACCTTTTGCCCCTTGCGCACGATCGGGCGCTGGTTGATGCAGGTGGCCCGGTTGGATCGGTTGTATTTCTTCAGAGGGTAAGGGTCGATACCTCGTTCGGTTTGGACTTCAATACGATCAGCGGTGACGCTTCGCACCACACCCTTGTGTTGGGCGATAATCACCTCACCCGAGTCAATGGCCACGCGCGGTTCCAGGCCGGTGGCTACCAGGGGCAGCTCTGGCTTGAGGAGGGGAACAGCCTGGCGTTGCATGTTGCAACCCATCAAAGCACGGATCGGGTCGTCGTGCTCGAGGAAGGGGATCAGGGAGGCCGAGACGCTGAAAACTTGACGCGGGGATATATCCATGAGATCCACCTGGGAAGGGGGAACCGTCTCGAAGCCTTCTCCATGGCGGACTAAAACTTCCCGCGCACTAATTTTTGGGTGCTGCTTCTCCTTACTCTCCATAATCTGCATTTCCAGAGCGGAAAGCTCGCCTTCTAACTTCACCTTGTCGCTATTTGACAGAGTTTTTTCTACATCTAACTTCTCTAATTCCTTTTGCTTATCATCAATGCTACTGGATATTTTTTTCGCCTCTTTCTCGGCTTTTTGAATATCCCCTTTCAACTTCTTAATATTTGGTTGGTTCTTTTTCAAAATGGCAGGTGTTTGCTCTGCTTCAAGTAATGCCACCTCAGTAGTTTTTGTTTTAATATCATTTTGAGTAGTAGACAAATTTCCATTTAAATCGCTAATTGTTTTTGTCGTTGCTTTTATATTGGCAACATATCCTGCGATCTCGATGTTAACAGTAGAAAGGTTTTCTTTCTTTAGAGCTAAGTCAGATATTAATTTTGATTCTTCTGCCTTGTAATCTTTCCCCAGAATCTCCTGATCCTCTCCAAGAGGAACGTTGGTTTCCGAGATGCGAAGCTTCTCCTCCTCATCCGCGGTCAGGTAGACGATCTCCTCGCTGACTCTGCCCTCGTTCACCTTTCGATAGGGAGTCACCAGGAAACCGTACTCATTGACCTGGCCATAGTTGGTCAGAGAGTTGATAAGGCCGATATTAGGTCCTTCCGGCGTCTCGATCGGGCAAACACGTCCGTAATGCGAGTAGTGGATGTCGCGGACTTCTACACCGGCTCTCTCCCGGTTCAGACCGCCGGGCCCCAGCGAGGAAAGGCGGCGTTTATGGGTGAGAGCGGAAAGCGGGTTAGTCTCATCCATGAACTGGGAGAGCTGGCTGCTGCCGAAGAACTCGCGAATGGCCGCCACCACCGGGCGGGGGTTGATCAAAGCCTTGGGGTCAGCTTCCTCCGGGGCGACCGTTGTCATGCGGTCCCGGATGTTGCGCTCCATGCGGACGAATCCCATCCGTAACTGGTTCTGGAGGAGCTCGCCGACAGTACGCACGCGGCGGTTGCCCAGATGATCGATCTCATCGCAGTCCCGTGGTGGAAGCATGACCAGCTGCTGAGCCAAGAGGATCCCATAACCTTTCTGGAATGGAATCAGACCCTTCTTCAAAAAGAAGCTACGGGTCAGGGAATCCTGAAAGTACTCTCCAAGCCGATTCAAGCGGAATCGGTCCTGATCGCGCAGATAGCGGCCGGCTCCCGGGTCGAGAGAAACACGTGCCGTCTCGCCCTCTTGCTCGTAGCGCAAGAAGGTGCAAATCATCTCGCCCGGCATTGGGCGAAATTCCTCTAGTAGCAACGCCCGCACAGTGGCGTCCAGGTAGTAACCGCTTCCAGCAGCACCGCTCTTCAAGCCGAGGAAGAAGCGTACGATCTCAAGAATGTCTTCCTTGGTGATGGTGCGGTTCTCCAGCGCCGGGTGGTTCGCTTGGGAAGGATGCAGCTTCTTATTCAGCTTGTAACGGCCGACCGCACCGAGATCGTTGCGCTTGGGATCCAGGAAGAGGTTCTTAACCAAGGCGCGAGCCGAATCACGGGTAGGCGGTTCGCCGGGGTGAAGCCGCTTATACAACTCAATCTGCGCCTCATCCTGACTCGCCGAACTGTCCCGCTTGAAGGTGGACTCCAGCTCCGGATCCAGGATGTTCTCCACGATCTCCAGATCCTCAACCCCAGCCAAGGCAAGGCGCAGAAGAAGGCTTTTGTCCAGAACCTCCCCAGATTCAGCAAGGACTGAATTGGAGGAAGGGTCGATCACCGAGTCAGCCAAAACGGCTCCCTCTAAGCCCTCCAGGAAGTTCGCGGTCTCTGCCGGGAGGGGTTCTTCCAGCACCTGGAACCTCCTCGCGCCCGCGATCAATGCAAGAAGCAAGCTTTCGCCGGAGAGCATTTGCCCGCACTTAGCTAGAACTTCACCGTTGGCCGGTTCGCTGACGGGTTCGGTCAGAATCTTACCGGTGAGCTCCTGCAGAGCTCCCCTTACCTCGGCCGGCAAGGGCACTTCCAGCACTCGACAGCGCGGGGTTCCGGAAAGCAACACTTTCAGCCAGGCCGGCTCATCAAGAACCAGGCCGGCAGGCAGCAGCAAGTTCCCGCTTTGCGGGTCAACGAGATTTTCTTCGAGGATCGCACCAGTGTTCTTCTCCAGGAATGCGCGTATCTCAGCGGGGAGGGCGAAAGCCAGGCTGATCGGCTCCACCCCGGAGGCAAGCAATACTCGAATAAGTGTCCCGTCCAGCAGCTGCCCTTTGGTGCCTACCAGCTTATCATTCGCATCGATCAGATCACCAGCCAAGCGAGCGGAAAGCCCAGCCAGGAAACGATCCAGCATAAAGTGCAGAGAAACGACAACCTCGAGACGCTCCACGCCGGCCTTGGCCAGCTTGCTGAGTTCTTCTTCGGTGAGCGTCTCTCCCTTCTTTGCAAATGTTTCCCCCTCCCGCGGATTGATGACATCTTCCGCCAGAACTTTCCCGGCCAGATAAGGGATCTCGCCCTTAACGAGTGGAAGATCCAGCAAAAGACAGTCCGTACCAGCCAAGAAGAGCTGGTAGAGGG
>JAPLHW010000202.1 GCA_026389425.1 Coprothermobacterota bacterium | reverse complement strand
TGCCTCCAGGGAACCGGCCGCAGCGAAGGGGCTTTGCAACTGACTAGCCCGCGGCAGCGTGTTCTGCTCGTATTTTGCCAGAACCTGCTCCACCAGCGGAATGATCTCCATAAAGCCGATCCTCCTATCCAGGAAAAGCTGCACCGCCACCTCGTCGGCCGCTGAGAGGACAGCCGGTGCGGCGCCTCCCCGCTCCAGCGCCGTGTAAGCCAATCGCAGGGCGGGGAAGCGCTCCAGATCGGGGCGATAAAAATCGAGACTGCCGATCCTTGTCAGATCCAACGGCGCCACCAACGAGGGAAGCCGCTGCGGGTAGAGCAAAGCATACTGAATGGGAAGGCGCATGTCGGGCAAAGAAAGCTGCGCCAGGAGCGCCCCATCCTGGAATTCTACCAGCGAGTGGACGATGCTCTGCGGGTGGATCAGGATTTCGATCCGCTCCGGGGGAAGATCGAAGAGATAGTGCGCCTCGATCACCTCCAACCCTTTGTTCAGGAGAGTAGCGGAATCAACGGTGATCTTCGGCCCCATCCTCCAGGTGGGGTGAGCCAAGGCCTGCTCGACGGTGACCTTCTCCAACTGGTCCTCCGTCCAGCCGCGAAAGGGGCCTCCCGAGGCCGTCAAGAGGATGCGGCGCAGGGAACGTTTCTCTTGCCCTTGCAGGCATTGGAAGATCGCGGAGTGCTCCGAGTCGACTGGGATCAACTGCCCGCCCCCCTCTTCCAAAGCTTTCAAGATGAGCGGGCCGGCTGCCACCAATGCTTCCTTGGTAGCCAAGGCGACGGTCTTCCCTCCTTTCAGGGCGGCCAGGGTGGGCTGCAGGCCAGCGATCCCCACCACTGCCACCAGGAACAGGTCGATGTCCTCTCGTTGGGCCAGCCAGAGCAGCGATCCCTCACCCAATTGCAGATCCAGTTGGGGAAAAAGGGCATGGACGGTTTCCCCCGTATCCAGAGAGCCGGTCAAGGCCAGGGCGCTCGGGCGGAGCCGGCAGATTAAGCCTACGAGGCGATCGCTCACGGAGCGGGCGGAGAGCGCCACTACCTCCAGCTCGTCGGCGTGTTGCAGGCACACCTCGACTGCGGCCAAACCGACCGACCCGGTAGCTCCGAGAATCGCCACCCGCTTCCTCCGCCCCACCTTGGTCTCTAGTTTCGCCTGGTTCCTGTTCATCCTGCTGCGATCTTAGCAGATCCCCAAGGAGGCGGGGGCAGTGCGGATGGTGAGAATGGGCGTACAATAGAGCTGTTGTTAAGCAAAAATCCATTCGAGCGAAGAGGGGGCCGCAAAATGCGTCGTCGAGTTATCGGGATGATCTTGGTCTGTATCCTGTTCCTTCCTTCCGGGGGTTTCCTTACGGCGTTCGCCCACACTCCTGAAGGAGGAGCGTCTTCTTTCGACTTGCCCCTGCACCCCGGCTGGAACTTGCTTTCCTCTCCCCTAGAAACGGTGAAAAGCGCTGCGGATCTGTTCGCCCCCCTGGATCCCAACTACTTGTTGTTTGCCTACAGCCCCACCACGGGTGGATACCTGGGGAAAGGACAGATCTCTCTGCTGGAGGCCGGCCGGGGCTATTGGTTGAAGCTCAGCGCCACGCCCAGCGAGGTATCCCTGATCGGGGAAGCGTGGAAAGTTCGCGAGCTGCATCTATTGGCGGGGTGGAACATGATCGGTTCTCCCGACGCCCAACCCGTCGCTTGGGATGACCTCCAAGTGCGGAACCGAGCCGGCGGGGAAGTGGTCACCCTCTCCGTGGCCATCTCCACCATTCCCGGCTACGCCTGGCTGCGGAGCAACTTTTACGCTTACGATGGGGATCGCTACCTGGACATGCAGGGTCACAACTTGACCCCGGGGTGCGGCTATTGGGTGAGGGTGAACCCTGGTTTCGATCTGGATCTCATCTTCCCCTTGCGCCAAGCCACCTTGCGAGGGACGATTCTGGCCTTCGACCAGCCATTGGCCGGCGCCTCCCTCACCATTCGCGCCGGCAGCCAACTTCTCGCCACTGCCACCAGCGGGCTCGACGGGAGCTACCAGGCTACCGTACCCCTGAGTGTGCTCACCCTCCTCACCATCGCCTTGTCCTGCCAACTGCCCGTATCCCCGGAAACCACCTGGAACGAGGAGAAAGAGGTGCTTGCCGAACCCGGCTTGACCTACCAGGCAGACTTCAACTCCCGCCACGTCCAGGTCGAAGGGCAGGTCAGCGCATTCGGCCAACCGGCGCCTGGCGGGATCGTCTCCTTGCGCCGGGGCGCTATCCCTCTGGGTTCAGCGCTCATCGACGACAGTGGGCGCTTCAGCGTGGTCTTCCGGCTGGAAGAAGCCTCTCCCATCACCATCTCTCTCGATGCCACGACCCTCACCGACCCTCCCATTCACTGGCTGGAGGAAAAAGAGTTAGCCTGCCAACCGAGCCATCGCTACACCCTCTCTTTCCTTCCACCCTACGCCATCGCCCGAGGGTCGGCCACCTTCGATGGAGCACCGGCTGTCGGGGCCTCGGTCACTATCTCCAACGGCGAGATCCTCGTCGCCACGACAACGGTTCAAGCGGATGGCCGCTACCACTGCGCCTTTCCCCTCCAAGAGGCGGCTCTCTTGCGCTATCGCCTGGAATACCCCGCCGCTCCCTGGATACAGGAGTGGCTGGTGGAAACGGCGCCCAACGAGATTCGCCAGGTCGACTTCTCGGTTCTATTGGTCAGCGTTCAGGGCTGCCTATCCTACTGCGGGGAACCGGCCAATGGGGGGAGGCTGGAGATCTTCGAGGGGGAAAATCTCCTTTCCGCAGTCACAACCGGGTCGGATGGCCGTTACCGCTGCTCCTTTGAGCTGACCCATCCTGCTACTTTGACCGCCTCCCTCACCTATTCGCCATCCAACCCATTCCCCAGTTGGCGCGAGGAGCGGACCTTCAGCGCTACCCCACCCGGAAGCTTCACCTTGGATTTCTCCGCCCCCTTCGCCTCCCTGGAGGGACATGCCTCCTTCTTCCAGGAAGCGGCGGTGGGAGCGCAACTGCAGATCATGAAAGAAGGGGAACTCCTGGCAACTGCCCAGACCGGCGAGGATGGCAATTACCGCTGCACTGTCCCCCTGGCAACCTCCGCGACCCTCTCGGTCTCCCTCTCCTACCCGGCTCCTACCGATCCGCCCCTCCTCTGGGAGACACAGAAGCCACTTTCCCTGGCGCCGGATACCCGCGTTACGTTGAACTTCCCCTCCCCCTTCGTGCGGGTGGAGGGGTTCGCCGGCTTCTTCGACCAGCCTGCCTCCGGCGCCTTGGTTCGGATCCTGGACGGTCCCACCCAACTCGCCGCGGCGACCACAGGCCCTGATGGTCGTTACGCTTGCACCTTCATCCTGGAAGAGAGCAAGACGCTCACCGTCGACCTGACCTACGCCACCCCCACCTTACCCCCCTACGCCAAGCACCGCCAACAATCACTCCAAGCCGGCCCAGGGGTCTTCACCGTGGACTTCCCCTCCAACTTCATCATCGTGGAGGGAACGATAACATATAGTGGGGCTCCTGCTTCCGGGACGGAATTGGGCTTCTACCTGGATGGCCACACGGTCGGGTCGGCCAAGGCGGATTCGGCCGGTTTCTACCGGAGAGTCTTGGAGTTGGACCAAGACGGCGCCTTGGCGGTAGAGATGATCTACACCATCCCCAGCCCCCCCGGGATGCCGCCCATCTTTTGGAGTGAGACGAAGAACCTGGCTGTGTCCATCAACACGATCTACACAGTGAACTTCAGCCACAGCCATTAACGGAAGGGGCGCCTGGAGGGGTGATATAGACGCTCAAAGAATAGGAAAGAGGGAGACCTTTCATTCGGTCTCCCTCTTTGGATTCGACAAGAAGCGGCTCTCTAGGATTTTCTAGGGTGGTGGCAGTACCAGGGTGCAGCTCATCTCCACCTGCAACCAATAGCCGTACCCGACCGGGAGCGGCGCATCCCATAAGTTTGCGTAGACGCCTGCGGCGTACTGCCAGAGCACGTTCTTGACCCAACCAGCGGCTGCTGCCTCACCCATCGTCTTGGAGAGACCGTCCTTCTCCACCCGCAGGGCAGACCAGGTCATGGGGGTAGGCCAGGAGGCGCCGATCATGTTCCAGCCCGGGGCGAGGCTCACCCGAATGGCCGTATCCGTTGGAATGCCGGTGACCGGGAAAGAGAGAGGGCTTGTGCCGGGGAACTTCAGCCAATAGCCGCTTCCCACTAGCACCAGGGGGATGCGCGCTTTCGGCAGATAAACTTGGCTGACCGCATCCCAGGAAAAGATCTGCCAGCCGGCAGGCAATGTGGCGAAAAGTTGATCCGGGGAGAGCCCGGTGATGACTGGGACCGAGATCAGGTTCCACCCGGGCGTGAGATGCAAAGTGACCGTGACCGTGTGCGGCTTCACCAGGATGGCGTTGCTGCTGCCGGAGGCGCTTCCGTTTTGTACAATTAAGTTGACGCTGGCTCCTGGCTCATTCACGGCAAGGGTCCCAGTCCACACGCCAGCCGTGAAGCTTCCACTGGCAGCAGGTGTGACACCGCCATTCGAGGCACTGAGATTGACTGTCCCGGAGAAGCTGGTCTGCTGATTGCCATATAGGTCCATCGCAGTGATCGTCACCGTGAAGGAAAGGGTAGCGATCTGGGGGGAGGGGATTGGAGCGAAGGTGAAATGGTCGAGGGCGGCGGGGTTGACCTGGAGAGAGGCGGTGGCGGTCTTGGTGGCGTAGCT
>JAPLHW010000255.1 GCA_026389425.1 Coprothermobacterota bacterium | reverse complement strand
CCGGCCTCTCATCTGGTCAGCAGCCAGGGTTTGCACCAGGGCGTTGGCTAGGTTCATCACCAGGATTTGGGCTAACCCCACCAAGAGCAGGGCGAGGAGAGAGAGGGGGGTCCAGCGCATGAAAGTGAAGAGCAGGATCATCATCGGAAAGGCGAAGGTCCCCAGAGTGAAGAGCTGCCCCTTGAATTGGAACCGTCCCAACGAGGCCAGGCTGATGGCGCCGATCAGCGCTCCGAGGCCCCGCGCTGACTGCAACAGGCCGTTGGTGGTAGCGTCTCCACCCAGCACCCGCACCGCCCAAGCAGGGATCAGGCTGATGAAGCTCATCAGAAAAATACTGGTGGCGCCGATAATGGCGATGATGGTTAGGATCATCCGTTGTGAACCGACATAACGGATCCCAGCCAGCAAGTCGGCCAACGGTGAGGAACGGGACTCTGGTTGACGGAAGGGAGGGAGGCGAATAGCCAGGAGGGCAGCGATGACTGCGATGAAGGAGATCCCGTTTATGAGGAAGCACCATGCCGGCCCGAAGGCGGCGTAGGTCAGACCAGCCAAGGCCGGCCCGGTAGCGGTAGCGGTATTGAACATGGTGGCGTTCAAAGCGATGGCATTGGTCAGGTCCGGCTTCTCTACCAGCTCGGAGACGAAAGCTAACCGTGATGGGGCATCGAAAGCGTTGGCCACGCCCAGAAAAAAGGCCAAAAGGACGATCATCCAAGGTTGAATGAGGTTAATGAAGGTGAGTACGGCCAGGATGAAGGCCAGACACATCATTGTGCTCTGGGTGATCAGCAGCAGGGTGCGGCGCGGTACGCGGTCTGAAACTACCCCAGCGAAGACCATGAACAGCCAACTGGCTAAACCCGAGGCGAAGCGGTAGTTGCGGTACTGAAGGGCGGCGAATGTTCTCTGTAGGCCGCTGCGTGGGGTAGGCGCGATTGTGCCGGCAGGTTGGGAGATCAAACCTGTAAACCGAAGGGGAGCCAAACACCTCGAACTATCCCATTGCCTAACATCAGTGAATCTTTAAGCAGATGAAAGGTGAAGCGTCAAGCAAGGAGATGGAGTTCGCTACTTTGACTCCCCAGTCGAGAAAACCAATGGGAAAGAGTTCTAGTTGGGGCGGATGGCGACGCTGGTGGCGTCCTCCAGCAGCAAAATCCTCGTCTGCGTGTCCAAATCATAGAGGTGGTAGGCGCTACCGCCGTTGATTGTCTCGCCCTGGCGCTCCACCAGCAGCTCGTGCCAGCGGGGGAGAAAGCCCACCGGAAATGCTTGAGGGCTGTCATCCACGAGGTCGATCTGCCACGAAC
Organism: Coprothermobacterota bacterium; assembly: GCA_026389425.1. GTDB lineage: Bacteria > Caldisericota > JANLFM01 > JANLFM01 > JANLFM01 > JAPLHV01. The sequence goes on along the minus strand of JAPLHW010000255.1, from coordinate 5,750 downwards.
CGAGGTGCAGGGCGTAGACTCCATTAGCGTTCGCAGTACCGAGGAGCATGCCATCATCCGACCAACAGGATCTGCCATCGAAGGGCATCGGGGAGATGAAGAGGGAGGGATCCGCATTGAAGTCGAGCAGATCATAGATGCGGACTGCCCCATTGACGACAGCCAGGCGATTGCCGGAGGAGTCGAAGGCAGCCTCGCCAAACGGCAAGCGGCGCATTTTTCCTGCCTCGTCCGAGACCACCAACTCTACGCCCGCTCCCTCGCTGTCGCTGTATTCCATTGTAAGTAAGGCCCCGCTGACTGAGAAGCTTCCCTTCACTACCTGACCCTCCGGGACGATCGGGCTCATCTCGCTGGGATAAAGAGGAACCCACCAGAGCGTCCCGGAGACATCCGAGGTGGGTTCATCAAAGAGCAGATGACGGCCGTCCGGGTGGAAGGAGAGCGGCTTTAACCCGCCGTACGCTGTTTCCCGCCGGACCACAGTCTGGGTTGTCCCATCCAGCAGATTCAGCACTTCCACTTCAAGGGCGAAGCTCATCTCGCTGATCTGTTGGATACGGTAATAAGCGATCTGGGTTCCGTCCCATGACCAGGCCAGGGGACCCTCAATCTCTCCCCGGGCCAATACCCGCTCTGCACCTGCAGCTCCCATCGAGAGGTCTTTCAGCGTCAGTTCTCCCTCTCGCACGAAAGCGAGGGTCGCCTCGGCGAAGAGGCCGCTACGGATCACCACCCTTTGGTTGTATTGCTGCCAGCAAACAGAAGCTCCCAGGTTCTCGGCCACGAAGCGCAGGGGTACCCAAGTGCGGTCGTTGCGCAAGAAGGGAGCTACGTCCATCTCTCCCGGGTTTCCATCGACCCAGAGCGTCGGCGAGCCGATTTGCAGGGTCAACTCGACTCCTTCCTGACGGATAGTGGCTTGCTGCTGCTCCTGGTTCCAGGAGACTTGCGCGCCGAGCGACTCAGAGACGAAACGTAGCGGAACCCAGGTTCGATTGTTCTCCAAGAAAGGCGCCACATCCATGGAGATGGTTAGGTCATTCTGCAGCAACTGCGGCGAGTCGATCTCCAGCACCAAGGTTACACTCTCCATCGTCGCACCTTCCGCCGTCGTACCGACCAAGGCCGGGAAGGGAAAGAGAAAAGCCAGGACGCCGAGCATCCCAGAAATCAGAATCCGCTGCAGCATTGTCGATCATCCTCCTTGCTGGAATAGCGGCTGAACCGCCTCCTCATTATGGCACATAGTCCGGCCTTTCGGGGGTAGGTCGTTCTCGTCCCGCGCTGCATCGCCTCCTGGCCGACTCAACAAGACGGACGCCTGAAGATGCACGGGAAACTCTCAGTAGGCTTGGGCTGGGATGGCGGTGCGCTCGAAGACCTTGCGGGCGATGTGTGCCAGCTCTTCAAGGGAACTTCCTGCAGACCGCGTTTTAGGGTAGGCCGGTCCAAGCTGTAGATCTGCACCGCTTTTGGGCGGACCCGCCCTACCGCTTCCAACCAGGCTTGGTAGGACCGGCCGCGCACGTTCTGAACCGCCCCGTCCAGGAATAGGCTCTGCAGTACCAGACGAGCAGCAATGAGCTAGTGGATAGTGGACACTATCCACTGCTCGTGGGATCGGCTCATCGAAGAGGGCGAGCGCTTGTGGTTCAGTGGTTCAGTAGTTAAGTAGTTAAGCAGTTATTTAACCGCTTGATCACTAGATTACTTAGGCCATGCTCGCAGTATACGCAGTCGAAGGAGCAGGTTTACGAGGCCTCGGCAACAGGTTGATCCCCAAGGAACGTACCCAGCCGGCGTGAAAGGACCGGGCCGTAGATCACGTCACTGGAGCGGAAGGGCATCATGGTCTACGGCGTACCTGGGCGACTTCCAGGACGAAACGATCGGTGATTCAGAGGCTTGGGTCGTTGGACATACCCTTCGCCTGTATGCACCATCGGATCCTCCTTTTCCAGCGCAATTCTGACTGCGCGATGCTTACCCTCATTCTAGGGCGGGCGCGGCAACGATGGGAAGGGGAGGGGAATCGCCTCACCGAAAGGATGGACAGGAATCGATTGGAGATGACGAGTGAGGGTTCCCCAGTGGTAACCTCTTGACAACTTGTTAACTATGATGGATATTATCGTAGTTATGAAATTGCTGACTAAAAACACCGACTACGCTACGCGAGCCCTCCTTCATCTGGCCAAACACCGGGGGGATTGGGTCCCTTCACGCCGTATCGCCGAGGCGGAAGGGATCCCTCTTACTTTCGTGCGGCAAATTCTGGGCGTGATGGTGCGCGAGGGATTAGTGCGTTCCCGCGAGGGAGCCGAGGGTGGCCTGCAGCTCAGCAAAGACCCCGCGCAAGTGCCCTTGTTGGAGGTGATCCGCCTCTTTCAAGGAGAAGTGGAGATCGCCGCCTGCCTTTTTCACCACGAGATCTGCCCGAACCGTGCCACCTGCGTCTTGCGCCGGCGCATCGAAGTAATCCGCCGGGCGGTGGAGGAGCAGTTCGGCGCCATCACCCTGGCTTCGCTGCTGGAAGAGATGGGCTCATGCTCATCCCCGGCTACCCTGCGTAGCCCTGAGAACGAGGTTTCCCAAACTTCTGAAGCGTCAAAGGAGGCATGAACATGTTTTGTCGTCAGTGCGAACAGACCGCAGCCGGGAAGGGCTGCACGATACAGGGGGTTTGTGGTAAGAGCCCCGAAGTGGCCACTTTGCAGGATCTCCTAATTTACGGCATGAAAGGGATCGCTTTTTATGGCCGGATGGCCCGGAACCTTAGCGTTGTGGATCCCCAAATCGACCGTTTCCTGATGGAAGGGCTTTTCACCACCATCACCAATGTCGACTTTGATGCCGACCGCGTGGAGGCTTACATTCGACGAGCTTTCGAGCTGAAGGAAAAGCTGAAAACGCGCTTCTTGCAGGCTTATGAAGAGCACGAGAGTCATCCTTACAGCGGAGAAGTGCCGGCAGCTGCCCGTTGGGCGCCCGCTACCGACCGCCAAGGCTTGCTTGACCAGGGCATCTTGGTCGGCATCCTCGCCGACCCGACTTTGCCCGAGGATGTGCGCAGCCTGCGCGAGTTGCTGTTGCTCGGCTTGAAAGGGATGGCTGCCTACGCCGACCACGCCGCCATCTTGGGGAAAGAGGACGAAGAGGTCAACGCTTTCTTCCATAAAGGCTTGGCCTCGTTGCTCGACGATACCCTGACCGTGGATGACCTGGTGGCTTTGAACATGGAGTTCGGTCAGGTCAACCTGCGCTGCCTGCAGATCTTGGACGCCGCCCATGTGGAACACTTCGGCGCGCCGGTCCCTACGCCCGTCAGCTTGGGTGCACGCAAAGGCCCCGCCATCCTCGTCTCCGGGCATGACCTGCTGGACTTGGAGATGCTGCTTCAGCAAACGGATGGAAGCGGCATCCAAATTTATACCCACGGTGAGATGCTGCCAGCTCATGGTTACCCCAACCTGAAGAAGTACCCTCACTTGGCCGGCCACTACGGTACCGCCTGGCAGAATCAGCAGAAGGAATTCGCCGAGTTCCCGGGCGCCGTCCTGATGACCACCAACTGCATCCAAAAGCCGCGAGAGGTCTACCAAGGCCGACTCTTCAATACCGGTTTGGTGGCTTGGCCAGGCGTGACGCATATCCCGGCTGATGCGGTAGGGAAGAAGGACTTCCGTCCGGTGATCGAGGCCGCCCTCCAAGCTGGTGGCTTTTCTGAAGAGATTTCTGGAAAGGAAATCCTGGTCGGTTTCGGTCATGACGCCATCCTGGGAGTAGCCGGGCAGGTCGTTCAAGCCGTCAAGGACGGCAAGCTGCGCCACTTCTTCCTGATCGGCGGCTGCGATGGAGCCAAGCTTGGACGCAACTACTACACCGAGCTAGCCCAGAAGGTCCCTGCCGATTGTGCCATCCTCACCCTTGCCTGCGGGAAGTTCCGCTTCAACACGCTGGAATTCGGCACGGTCGCCGGCTTGCCGCGCCTCTTAGACTGCGGCCAATGCAACGACGCCTACTCAGCTGTGGTCGTCGCCTCCGCCTTGGCCGACGCTTTCGGCTGCACCGTGAACGACCTTCCTCTCTCCTTGGTCCTCTCCTGGTATGAGCAGAAGGCCGTCTGCATCCTCATTACCTTGCTCTCCCTAGGCATTCGCAAGATCCGTCTTGGCCCTACGCTACCCGCTTTCGTCTCCCCGGGGGTACTGAAGGTGCTGGTGGACAAATTCCAGATCCAACCCATCACAACCCCAGAAGAGGATCTTCAGGCCATCCTCGGCTGAACTCTCCTTTTCCCTCTCCCTTTTCTCGTCCGGCCGGGCCGATTCAGGCTCGGCCGGATCTGTCCCGGTGGTCATTCAAACGGCACTGCCTATTGGCAGGAAGCTATTGTATAAAAATCTAACCATCGAGAGTGGACTGATCCAACGCTTCATCTGACCGTATAGGATGTCGTGATCCTCGGCCGATAAGGGATCTCCGATCACCCCGGCACGAGGCCGAGGTTAGTTCTGGAAGCGAAATTCGCCTGTCTCGAAGATACGCAGGCAGGCAGCAACCACCTCTTCGTCAAAGAGGGTTACGCGATGGCTGCGGATCTCCTCCAGGGCTTTCTCCACGCCCAAGGCAGGACGGTAAGGGCGATGGTAAGACATCGCCTCAACGACATCCGCTACTGCGATGATGCGGGCTTCCAACAGGATTTCCTCACCCTTCATGGCGCGTGGGTAGCCTGAGCCGTCCTTGCGTTCGTGGTGCTGCAAGACGATCTCGGCCACTGGCCAAGGGAAGTCGATCCCTTTCAGAATCTCATAACCCACCTGAGAATGGGTCTGGATCATCCTGAACTCCAGCGTGTTGAGCTTGCCGGGTTTGCTGAGGATCTCCGCCGGAACGTACAGTTTGCCCAAGTCATGCAAAGTCGCCGCCACCCGTAGGCACTCCAGGGTCTCTCCGTCCAACTTCATCTCCCGGCCGATGGCGCCGGTCAGTTGGGAAACGTGGGTCTGGTGGCCGGCGGTATAGGGATCTTTCATCTCAGCCAAGGTGGCCAGCGCCTGCACAGTCTGCTCCAGACGTTGGGACAGCTTGACTAAGGTCTCTTCCAGCAGTTGTTGGGATATCTTCCGTTGGGTGATGTCTATCACCGTTCCCTGGATGGTGATCATAGCCCCACTCTCGCCTACGATCAGGCTGGCATTCTCCAGGATCCAGACCTCCACCCCGTCTCGTCGCCGCACTTGCTGTTCGATGTCGGTGAGTGATCCTTCCAAAGTTAGCCGGCGAATGAACGCCTCCCGGTGCTGGGGGTTCGTATAGAACACCTGGGCTTGGTGAGAGAGGATTTCCTGGCGCGAGTGGAAACCAAAAATCTGGGCGAAAGCGTCGTTACAGTCCAAGATCTGGCCGTCGCGAGTGGTGCGGAAGACGCCTGCCAGGCTTCGTTCTACCAAAATGCGATAGCGTTGTTCGGAGACGCGCAAAGCTTGCTCGGTTTGTTGGCGATCGGTCATGTCCAGGGCGTAGATGCGAAGGGATCGCCTACCAGGAGTCGCGTAGAGCGCCTGCTGGAAGATGGCGTGGTCTACTGTCACTTCGCGTACGAAGGTATCCAGACGCTGTTGTTCCATGATAGCGAAGGCGGAAGGCAAACCGGAGAGGAAGGGATGCTGCAGGCCTTGCTCTTCCAGGTCGGGGAAGAGCTGATGAGCCACCCCGTTGGCAAAGAGAATGGCGCCATCTGA
>JAPLHW010000039.1 GCA_026389425.1 Coprothermobacterota bacterium | reverse complement strand
CCCTGGAAGGGAACCGGGTGGCCTTCATCGACTTCGGCATGGTCGGCCGTCTGCATAAGGAGAGTAAGGAACAGATCGCCGGCATGCTGGTGGGGATCGCCACGCGTGACACCCAGCGTTTGCTACAAGCAGCGGTGGCCTTGGGAGCCGTCAAGGAAGATGCGCCGTTGCAGCGTTTGTCTTGGGACCTGGAGGATTTGCTGGATCGCTACTATGTCGGCTCACTGAAATCCCTCAAGCTGGGCGACGCGATGATGGATCTGTTGGAGGTGATGGCCCGCTACCAGATCCGGATGCCCCCCGAGATGACCATGCTGGCCAAGACCTTGATCACCATTGAGGGGGTCGGGGAAACCCTCGACCCGGACTTCGACATGGTCGGCCTGACCCAGCCCTTCGCCAAGAAGCTGGTGATGAGCCGTTTCAATCCTAGCAATCTGGCCAAAGATATCCGCGAACTGCTCGAATCGCTCTACTCTCTGGCTGTAACCCTGCCCAAGGATCTGCAATGGGTGCTGAACAAGTTGAAACAGGGCACTTTAGGCATCGAGCTGCAGTTGAAGGGGTTGGAGAAGTTGATCCAGACCTTGGATAAGGTTTCCAATCGCCTCGCTTTCAGCGTGGTGATCGCTGCACTGATCATCGGCTCTTCGATCGTCGTGCTGGCCAACAAAGAGCCCTTCCTCTTCGGCTACCCTGCTTTTGGCATGATCGGCTATTTGGCCGCCGGCCTGATGGGTCTCTGGCTGGTGATCTCAATCCTGCGCTCAGGCCGTCTGTAGGGGCGACGCATGCGTCGCCCCTACACCGGCGTTCCCTTCTCCGGCTCTTTTCAGCGCCCTTTCCAACGGCTGTCTAATTCTCTTTCGGTCCAGCTCCTGCCATGCTTCGATAAAAACCCTCCGGCACTCCAAAGCCCGTTGGGCGTGGAGCGCGGAAGCCTGACCAAGGACGAAGGCGTATTGTCGCCCTTCCCGCCCGCCGCCCGCCTTCTGTAGAAAACCGCGGATGGTTTCCTGGCCGACAACCAGATCCTGGTGCTCACCGAGGATGTCCTGCAGCTTCCGCAATTTGGCAATCCAACGGTCGGCCGCCTCCCCAAGAAAGGGTGAATTTGCTTTTTCCGTCGGTTCCAGGTGTTTTGCCTTCGCCGAGGCAGGTTTATAGTCACCGGCAGCGTGTTCTTCAACGCCCAGGCACCCCTGGAAGAATTCCAAGGTGTAACGCAGCCGTTTGGCTCGAATCCGCAGGGCGTGCATTTCCACATCGGGAGAGTCCAATCGGAGGACCCGTCCAGCCTTCAGAAACCGAGCCAAAGGAGGCCTCAGGAACTTAGCTGCGGCCGATACCGCTGGTTGTGACATCATGGTCCGGTTTCGCCAACTGGAGGTCCGCTTCTCCATCATTCCCACGAGACTCTCTTTGAGCGTCAGGAAACGCCTCGTGCGCAGCGCGCGCAAGAGGGCTTCCTGTCGCTTTTTCCGCTCCTCGATGAGTTGCCGGCGATACTGTTCCAGCCATGGTCTGCTCTCCGGCGAGAGGGCTGTTCCCAGACCTTCCACCCGTTCCAAATAGACATCGAGATCCCTCACCCTCCCCAAGGACGCCCCCAACCACTTCAACTCACTTCGCAGGTGGGTCACCGTTCGTGCCGGGAGCACTTCCAGAAAAAGTCGCAAGGCTGCTCGCAACCGTCGCGTAGCCACGCGCATATCGTGAAGGTGTTCCGGGTCAATTCCCAGCAGGGTCCCAGGCTCATGCCAAAGCAACCGTCCCGTTTGTTGGCGGAGTACGTTGTAAACGAGGTCGAACAGTTGAACATGGAGGCTTTCAGGCAGCGCTTCCCATTGCGGGTGCGGTGCAGAGAAGGCCATCTTCCTTCCCGCGAAAAGGAGCAGCCCAGTCTCCTCCGGTTCCCATCCAAGAACCTTGTTCAAATCATCGGCAATCCCCTGAAGGTCAACGCTCTCTTCTGCGTCATACAACCGAAACGCGCAAAAGGTTTGCCACTGCTCTGCGGCCAGGGCATGGTAAGAGCGGGATTGCAATGAAAGGGGCTTCTGCTCGGGAAGCGTCAGCTGATAGGTTCGCTCATCAAGATGAGCTTGCCAACAAGGCGCGACTTCTTCCCCCTCCAGTAAAGGGCGCAAGAGCGCAAAGATCTCTGTGCCGGGAAAGGGAGAAGGCCAGGATAGTATATGATCTAGTTTTTCACGGCAGACCAGGGGCGAGACTTGACTTTCCCCCTGGACTGTTACATGCGGCCGCAAGCTTTCTAGTTGCAGCTCTGCTTGCTCTCCCCAATCGAAGAGGAAACAGGACCAGCCAGCCCTGAAGAGCGCCCAGCCAGTCGTATCGATCGCTTGCAACAAGCCGTGCCGTTCTTCTTTCAGTTGGTGACCGGTCATGGTGTGACCTAGCGCCCATTCCAACTTCTCTACGGAAAGGTCCTCTCCAAACCGCTGGACGCTTCGATCCGCCTGGGGACAGATTTGAAATCTGTCCCCAGGCGGATTATCTCTTTCCTCTTTCACTGGACCCCCCTTTTTCACCGAGCCGGCGCAACAGACGCGGAGGGAGAAACCAGCACAGTGTCCCCTCACCCAAAGCGGGTGCATCCGGAAAGTCGATCCGGCAAACCCCGGCTCGTTTGAACGGCAATCCAACCTCTTCACTGGGGGAAACGAGGAGAGAGGCAAACCGGCTTATATCGGGGGAATGGCCAACCAGGAGGGTGACTCGTTCCTCCCCCTCCGCCAACCAAAGGAGAAGCCGGCCAAGGTCTCCTGCGGGAGCCAAATGCTCGCATTGGACAAGGGGAGCCTCCACTTCGAGGGTGGAATGAACGACTTGCGCCGTCTCCATGCACCGCACCAAGGGGCTGCTGGCGATTCGCTGCGGGTGAACGCGAAGTGTCTGCAAACCGATTGCGACTTCCTTGGTGCGCTCTTTCCCCCGGAACGTGAGGGGGCGCTGGCAATCTTCGGGAGATGTCGAACTGAGCGGTTCAGCGATGCCGTGCCTCATCAGATAAAGAAGGTGTCCCCTCATCAAGGCTCGGCTTGGGGGGAGCGGTAAGGTTGAAATTGATTCCGGTCTGCTTGGCGGGACTGTTCAGAAGCCTCCACGGCCTGATGATAAAGCAGTTCTTGCACTCGCAGCACTTTCCGTTTACGGCCGGGGCGCACACGCTCGTATTGCCCGGTGGGCAACAGTTGCCACGATTTCACCGTGTCCTGGAAGAATCCACGCAGGATCTCGATCAGCCGGGTCTGCGCCGACAGGTCACGGATCGGAATCAGCAACTCGATGCGCCGGTCCAGGTTGCGCGGCATCCAATCAGCACTGGAGATGAACACCTTAGGCTCCCCGCCTTGGGCGAAATAGAGGATACGGGCATGTTCCAGGAAGCGGTCGATAATGCTGACAACGGTGATGTTCTCGGAAACCTTTCGCAATCCGGGTCGCAGGCAGCAGATCCCGCGGACATTGAGGAGCACTTTGACGCCGGCTTGTGACGCTTTGCAGAGCGCTTTGATGATCTCCGGGTCGACCAAAGAGTTCAGCTTCGCCATGATCAACCCTTTCTGGCCTTGGCGGCATCGCTCCGTCTCGCTGCTGATCAAGCCCAGGATCCGTTCGCGCAAACCGCTGGGCGCGGAAGCCAGCAAGCGATAGGGAGCGGGCTGGGTCAGCCCGGTGATGGCATTGAAGAAAGCAGAGGCGTCTATCCCGTACTCATCATCACTGGTCAGATAGCCGACATCGCTGTAAGTCTGGGCAGTGGTCTCATTGTAATTCCCGGTACTGAAATGCAGGAAACGGCGAATCCCCTCCCGCCCCCTGCGCAGGACAATGCACAGTTTGGCGTGCGTCTTCAGGCGGCGGATGCCGTAGATCACCTGAACTCCTGCCCGCTCCAAAGCGCGCGCCCAGTCAATGTTGCGCGCTTCGTCGAAACGAGCCTTCAGCTCGACGATGGCCGTCACTTGCTTCCCTCGCCGGGCTGCTTCGTCCAGGGCAGCGATGATCGGGCTCTCGCGGCTGGTACGGTAGAGGATTTGCTTGATGGCCAGCACCTCCGGGTCCAGCGCGGCCTCTTGCAGGAAGCGCACCACCGGCTCAAAGCTTTCATAAGGGTGGAAGAGGAGGATGTCTTGCCGGCTGATGACGGAGAAGAGGGACTCCTGCGGATCCACTTGCGGGGAAAGTTGAGGAAGCCAAGGCACGTCTCGCAAGCCGTCAAAACCCGGCAATTGGCTGATGGCCATGAAAGCGGCCAAGTCGAGCGGTCCAGGAACGGGATAGCTCTCCGCGGCGCTGATGGAAAAACGACTTTGGAGGTAATCCAAGGCAATACTGGAACAAGTATCCAGTATCTCCAGCCGGACCGACGAGCTCCCTGTACGCTCGACTAGCAAGTCCTCCATTTCTTGGAGCAGGTCGGCCACAGGATCCTCGTTTAACTCCATGTCCGCATTGCGGGTGATGCGAAACGGAACGGATTCCAGCACCTCCTCACCAGGGAAAAGCCGGTGCAAATATGAGGTCACTACCTCTTCCACCAGGATGTAAGCATGTCCATCAGACGATGGAACGGTGATAAAACGAGGAATGCTGCGCGGTATGGTCAAGATCACTGAGCGCTCGCCGCCCGACTTTGGCTGGAGACGGAGGTAGAGGTGCAGCGTCAAAGAGGGAAGGGTGGGGAATTCCGATTCCGCTTCAATGGCTACCGGTGTCAAGAGAGGCAAAAGTTCCAGTTCGAAGAAACGGGATAAGAAGCGGGACTGTTCCGGCGACAACAGCGAGCTCCGCAGGCGCGCCAGCCCTTCTGCCACGAGAAGAGCTTCAATAGCCAGAAAAGCAGCGTACTGCTCGCGAACCATCTGCTGGGTGCGGGCGAGCACTCTTGTTAACTGTTCCACCACACCGTACCCGGCCGGATCAAGGCCTGCGTAACCTCGTTGCGCCAACAATTGGAGCCCTCCCACGCGAACCATAAAAAACTCATCCAAGTTGCCGGCGGTGATCGCCAGGAACTTCAACCGCTCGAGCAGGGGGACGGAAGGACTCTTGGCTTCCTCCAGGACGCGTTGGTTAAACTCCAACCAGCTCAACTCCCGGTTGAGGAAGCGTTGTTTGCCCCTGACTCCTGACGCAGCCTTGGTCTTTCGCTTGGCGCCGGAGGGAATCGCCAGCTTCTTCTTTCCCGCAGAGGAGGATTTCGCTTTACGCTTGGCGGTGGGCTTGGCCCGTGCTTTGCCCCTTCGCTTCACGCGAGGGCTCAGCCCTTCGCTTCGTTCGAGGGCAGGCTTAGGCTTAGCCTTGGGTTTCGCCTTCTTGGGGACAGATTTCAAATCTGTCCCCATAGCTGCGTTGGCTGCCGTCAGCGCAATAGCTTGCGGTAGCTTGACCTTGGCCTTTCTGGTGGTCGTCGACTTCCCCTTGGCCATCGTCCTAGGGTGTGTTACTCCGGAGACCCCGGCCCTGCCGCAGGATCACAGGCAAGCCGAAGACTTCCTCGAAAAGCGAGCCCTTCTGCTGCAAGGCGAATCGTTCCAGGGAAAGATCCTCCAAGCCCCAGATGGTGATCACCAGCTGTCCCCCCTCACGGCTGCAGCGAATCTGTTTCACCTGTTGAAGGTGGTTCCGGTCCAGGGCGTCGGCCACTCGCAGGATAGCCGCCATCTTGCTGACGACCATCCGGCTTTCCCGGTTCATTTCGGCATACTCAGGGTGGGTCATGCTGGGAGCTCCCCGCCGGTGATAACGGGAGACCAGAGCCACGCAGCACATGTCCGCTTGAGACAGTCCAAAAAGATCGCTGTTGGAGAGCAAGTAGTAGGAATGCTTGTGGTGGCTTCGATTGCTGATCACCAACCCGATATCGTGCAAGATGGCGGCAACCTGTAACAACAGCGCATCGTGGTTCCCCAGCAAGTGTTCGGGTTGCAGCTCTTGGAAGAGCGAAAGGCACAAGGAGGCCACATGCAAGCCGTGCCGCCCATCGAAATGGAAACGTTCCCCCAATGTCTGCGCCGAGCGCAACACCTGCTGTCCGAGCTCTTCACTCCACAAAGTGGGGAAGGCCATCTCCCGCAGCAAGCCGTCCCGCAGGCTGACCTGAGGAACCCAGACTTCCTGGACGGCGAAGGCCTTGCCCAGTTGAAGGTAGGCCAATAGACCGGGAGCCACCGTCTCGGCTTCCGGGTAGGTAATGTGAAAGCGAGCCACAAGTTCGTCGATCGGCACCGCCAGAACCTCTTGGGTGAATTGGCTGAATGCTTTGAAGGAGAAAACCCCAAGCGGTTTTTCTTCCCAGGAAGGAAGGATCTGGGAGGCGGCCAGCTTGGTGACCCCTGCCATGGCGATCAGAATCGGCACCTTCGGGAGGGGACACGTGCTGTGGATCTGATCGACCGCATGTTGGACTTCTTGTTCGAGGACTTGGATGGTCCGGCTGGCTGGCGGCCCGTAATCCTCCAGGATTTCCCGTAGGCGGAGGCTTCCCAAGGCGTAGGTCTCCGAAAAAGTGACTTGTCCTCCTTGGAAAAGCAGCACCTGCGTGCTCCCTCCCCCCACTTCCACCAGCAAGGCGTCGCTCTTCCCCCATGATTTGTTTTCCAAGAGAGCGGGACGAACCGCCATGTAGAGGAGGCGGTTCACTTCCGATTCATCCAGAAGGGTGACATTGACCTGGGTGGCGATGTAGATGCGGTTGAGCACCGTGTCTCGATTCTCGGCTTCGCGCAGCGAGCTGGTGGCAATGGCCTTTACCTGGCTCTCCTGGCGAATGCCGTATTCCCGCATGAGGCTGCGAAAGCCCTTCAGAATCCGAACGCACTCCTCGACCGTCTCGGGCTGGATCCGCCCACGCAGGAAGGTGTCTCGCCCCAGGTTGATCGGCTGTTTGGCTGACTCCAGGATACGTTGACGCTCCCCTTCCAACTCGGCGATAGTCAAGCGGATTCCGGTGGCGCCGATGTCGATCGCCGCCACCACCCTTCTCTCTGGAGGGGTCTGCTCCACTTCTATTCCCTCGCATTTTCGGGGACAGATTTCAAATCTGTCCCCATTGATGCTCGCAAATCTGTCCCCATTGATGCTCGCAAATCTGTCCCCTTAGTTGCGCTCAAATCTGTCCCCATGGCTGCCTTCGGCTTCCCGGCTTGCTTCCGATCTGCGGCAAGGGCGGCAGCCCCCAGTGCTGTCGCCTGGTCGCCCAAAGCGGCCCGTTCGATCCGTAAGGATTGCGTGAAAGCGGCCATCGCCCGGCTTTTTACAATCGGTGTGATTTCCTCAAGGAAAAGCTCCGGCATGGCTTCCACCAACCCTCCGCCCAAGATCAGCAAATCCGGGGCCAGCAGGTTGACGACACCGGCCAAAGCCAACCCGACCGTGCGTCCCGCTTGGCGAACGATCTCTTCGATGGCCGTATCACCAGCCCGCACCGCCGCAGCCAGATCGCCGCTGCGGATGGAGGCCAAGTCCGTGCCGCAGCGCTCCAGCAAGTGGGGCGCCTGGCCTCGTTGGGCGGCTACCACTGCTTCCCCTGCGATGGCCAACCGTCCAGCCAATGCTTCCAGGCAACCACGCTGCCCGCAACCGCACAACGGCCCATCCGTCCTCACCGGCAGGTGTCCGATCTCCATGCAGGAAGTACGCTGGCCGCGCAAAAGTTGCCCTTCATAGACGCAACCTGCGCCGATCCCAGTGCCCAGGAAAGCTCCCACCACACAGCGTGCGCCTTGCCCTGCGCCGAAACGGAACTCTCCGTAAGTCCCGGCATCGACATCGTTGGTCACCACCACTGGACACTGAAAAACGCGCTCCAACGTCTCGCGGAGAGGGATCTCCCGCCATCCCAGGTTGGGAGTTTCCAAGAGAACGCCTTGTTCCAGATCGAGCGGCCCGGCGCAGCCTATTCCAATCCCGGCCAGCCCTTCCACGATTCCGCCGCCCTTCTCCAGGACGTCTTGCACGAGCTTTCCCACCCGAGCCAAGAACGCATCCGGCCCTTCAATTCCCTTGGTCTTCTTTCGTTCCGCGGCCAATACGCGGAAATCTGCGTCCACCGAGAGGGCCATGATCTTCGTCCCTCCCAGATCGATCCCAACCCAGTGCCTTCTCTCCGATTGTTCCAGTGCCATTTTCCTACTCTCCGCGGTATTCGTCAGTTGCGCCTGAACTCAGTATACCTGTTGAGGGTAGCAAGAGATAGGCTCCGATCCCAATCGTTAATGTCACCGTTTGGTCGAGCCATCCCCCGAAGTTCTCTTCTCACTATTGTCAAATCACTCCTTAGCAAATACCTGCAGGCCAGCCAAGGTCCCCGCGACCATCTCTTCTCCCGTCCGCCCTACGGAAGAAGACAATCGCCACACTTCCAGGTCCCTTCCGAGCAGTGTTAGAGAGGCCGTTCTTGGCCGGGTCTCCCCCCGCTGAGGTGGTCATCTTTCAATGATCACGGTGGTCAACTTTTCGGTGAGTGTACACACCAGGCTTTGCTCCCTGAGAATGAGACCCGATCCGTTTGGTCCAGTTGGTCCAGGCGATCCGGACAACCTGCCTGCTTGCCAGAATCCTATCCATCTGTAATCCTTTGGGAGAACTACTTGGGCAGCAACGAGTCCACTCTATATGAAAATATGGTGGTTGAGTCGCCGCGAAGCAGCGTATCGAAACTACCCGTTCCATGACAGGACACCCTGCCGGGGGCTATATTACCACGATGAACCAACTGCTTGTGATCGGCGGAGCATCCTCGGATACATTGCATGTGAAGCTCAAAACGGTCCCCTCGGCAGGCGGAGCGGGCATGTACACGGCAATGGCCGCTCATCGCTGCGGTGTGCAGGTTTCCCTTTTTTCGCCATGCCCCACCCCCATGCCTGATATTCTCAAGCCTGTCGCGGAACGACTGGATCATTGGCTTGGTCCTGTGATCCCGCCAGAGCAGTTGCCGCATTTTGAGATCTCCTATCGAGGCGGCAGGACAGAATACATAGAAGCCTTCTTTGGCGCGGAATCGATTCTAGCGCCGGACATGCTTCCCGAAGATTTATCTGCCTACGAGATTGTGCATGTCATTCCATTAGGCGATGCGCAAAAGCAACTGAGCTTTATTGAAGCCTGCCGCCAGTGCGGCGCGAAACGCATTTCAGCAGGGACCTATCGCGCCATCGTCGATGAATCTGCGCATCTTGTCCGCGCCATCATGCAAGCGACCAATCTCTTCTTCATGAATCAAAGCGAAGCGATTGGCTTGTTTGGTTCATTGGAATCCGCCCACACAGACATAGGAAAGATATTATTCATCACGCTTGGAGCCGATGGCGCCTGCGTCATTGAAGGGAATCATGCAACGTTCCTCCCGGCCGTCTCGTCCATTGAACTTGACCCAACCGGCGCGGGCGATACATTCTGCGGCTCGACACTGGCCTGGTTAATGCAAGGCGCGCATCCCATCATGGCAGCGCAACATGCCATCCCGCTTGCCGCGGAAATGATCGAACATCTCGGCCCCGATGCGCTTTTGTCCGATACACCTGCGCCCGCCATTCACGCCGATATGCGGGTGCAAATCAACGATTCACAGGTGCAGAAAGTATCGCGAATGCTTTCGTCGCTTGAAGAAGCGTCACCATTTCCATTCGTCAGCCCCGAACTGCCGCCCGTCCATCACCCCAGCACTTTGGATTATTTTTTTGCGGCCACTGTGCAGCAATTCAGTTTTTGGACCGAGCAAAACAACCGCTACCACCGGCCCCTTATCGCTCCGCTTGGCGGGGTCATGCAAAAGGGAGCATTCTATTTGTTTGACGCATACAGACGTCGGTTGGAGATCGATCCAGGTTTTTGTAGCCCCGAGCGTCAGGCCAATCTGAGTCGCGCTGAATTGCTGGCTGTCTTCCGCTCGGATGATGGACTCAATCCAATGCCCGCGCTGGATTTGCATTTGGAAACGGCTCAAGCCTACGGGCGCGACATGCTTGCCCTTCATCTCACCCCGACAGTGGTGGTGCAAGAAGCCCGGGCATCTTCCCACCCGCTGCGGACGTTCATCGAACGGCTCGACCAGATTGGCGGATATAAGGAAGACCCGTTACGCAAAAAAAGCGGACTGCTCGCACTGATCTTGCATCAACGTCCGGAGTCATTCTTGCCCTTTGCAAAGGATGAACAGGTGGAACCTGTGATTGATTATCACCTCATGCGCTCATGCCTGCGTGTCGGCCTGATCGAGGTCATTGATGATGAATTGAAGGGGAAGTTGATCCATCGCCAGGTCATTTCACCTGACCAAGAGTGGGCGGTCCGTTATGCTGCCTATCGCGCCATAGAGCAGGTTATCGCTGCGTCAGGCAAAACCACCGGCGCAGTGGATTGGCTCTTCTTTGGCGCGCGTACACGCTGCCCTGAAATGTCCGCGCCCGAATGCCGCTTGTGCCAGATCGATTCAGTCTGCGCCCATCACCGGGAGTTGTTCCAGCCCGTGCGGAGGACCACATTCTATTGATTGATGCGATAGATTTGCCTGACCGCTCGGCGACCCATCTCTTCCAAACTTAGCTCCATTCAGAGAGCAAGGTGAACCTTCCTTCGCTGCCATCTCACTCGAGTCTCGCCCGGGTTACCCCTGGCCCGTTGGAACTGCTCTCACGTGCTAATATACATACTAAAACATGTAGAAAGGAGCAACATGCAGAAGATTATTGGTGTTACTGAGTTTCAGCGCCGTTTTCGGCCTTTCTTCGAAGATGTGGTGCGCAAGCGCATCCCCCTGGTGCTCACGCGCGGCTCCCGTCCTGAAGCAGTGCTGATTTCCTATGAAGATTATCTACGCTTTCAGCAAATACAGGAAAGCGAAGTGCTTGGGCGCTTCGATCAGGTCTGGGCGCGGTTGGCGAAGGCAAATGAGGCGGTCAGCGATCAAGAACTGGCTGCCGACATTGAAGCTGCGCGGTCCGTGCAAGCCGCTGGGTAGGAAGCATTTCGATGCGCGTTGTGATTGATGCCGGCGTGCTAGTCAGCGCTTCGATTCGTTGCCAAGGAGCTACGGGAGGCGTGTTGCGTGCCTTGCGGGATGGACGATTCACCATCATTTACTCCACAACCATTCTGATTGAAGTGATTGATGTGTTGAGCCGTTCCCTCTTCCGCACCAAGTATCATATCCAGCCGGAAGACATCACCGACCTGGTCAACCTCATCCGCCTACGGGGAGAATTGGTGACTCCCCAGCAACAAGTAAGCGATTGCCGCGACCCCAAAGACAACAAGTACCTGGAAGCTGCGTTGGCCGGTGGAGCGGAAGCAATCATCTCCGGTGACGACGACTTGCTGATCCTCCATCCCTTTAACGACATTCCAATATGGCGTCCCGCAGGGAGAAAAGGGGACAGATTTATTTATTGATCCGTAGATCGCTCTTACAGGGACAGTTGAATGCCGGCCCGTCCTAAGTGTAGCGAAGGATTGGATCTTGTGGGCGAAAACGAGAAGATCATTGAAAGACGGGTAGAATCTCGATGGACAGGAAGGCAAAAAAAGTGGGAAAATAAATCTGTCCCCTTTTTCTGCTATCTCTGCTCCTTCCACTGGCTGACCAACTGACTGAACTCCTCCACATCGAGGTGGTCGTAGGCGTAGGCCTTGCGCAACAAGGAAGCGGGAACATAAACGTCGTATTTTTGCATGACGGGCGCTTCATTCGCCCCGACCAGCGATTCCGGCTGAATCCCTTCAAGTGCGCGGGCTGCCAAAGCTTGGCAGAGACCGGCTGCTTGTCCCTTTTCCATCTTGATCAGGAAGTAGTTGGAGGGTTGTCCTTCGACGCCCTTGATGCCGAGCTCTGTGCCGACCAAATGACGCAAAGCATGATTGAGGGTGCGGTAGGAGCGCGTTCCCATCCAAGGAAAGATGGCGAAAATCGTTCCCCCCAAGTGAAGGACCCATCGCTGCTCCAATCCGGCGTGACGAGCCAGGGAGCGAGCTTCAGCGATCCGTTTGCGGGCATGAGGTTGCAAGTAGTCGTATTCCTTCTCTTCCAGCAGGACTTGCCTCATCCGCTGCTTAATGCGGGTGTGCATAATGCCGTAGGGTCCGGGCCACGCTGTGAGAGCTTTGCCCTCCACCCCTCGCACAAAGACGAACTTGCGCTTGATGTCCACTTCCAGCACTTCCCAGGGTCGCCCGGCCAATCCGAAGCGTTCCCCGGGCGGTGGCGGGTAAGCGATACTGCCGATCTCCTCGGTCCCCTCTTTTACCGAGAACTCATCATCATCTTGAAAGACGGCGAAGAAACGGAAGCTGCGCACCACGGCCTCTCCCGCCAGGCCGATGATCAGGCCGCCCTCCTCGGTATGTTGCAGGTGATCGATCTTCAGCAAGTGGCGGAGCAACTCGCGCAAGTCATCCTGGGTGACGTGGCGAAATGGAGGCAAGCCCAGGACGCGCTTCGCCAGATCAGCCGGGGTCAATTCCCCCTGGGAGGCGAGGATGCTCATAGTCTGGTGATAGAGCAAGCTGAAGGGGTAGCGGACCAGCCGCTGCGGTTCCACCCAATGTTCTTCCAGGTAGAGCTGGATAATGGCGATGGCCTGCAGCAAAGACCAAGGGAGCTGCTGCGGCAGCAGTTCCTTACCCAGGGGCTCTTCTTCAGCGCAGGCCAGGATCATCTCCGGGGGGTTGCCGCGGCGGCCGGAACGACCCAGCCTCTGCAGGAAGCTGGAGACCGAGTACGGCGCTTCCAATTGAAGGACTCGCTCCAGGCGACCGATGTCGATGCCCAGTTCAAGGGTCATGGTGGCAGCCACTACGGCCGGCAGCAAGGGATCGCGCATCGCTTCCTCGGCCGCTTCCCGCAGCGGGGCGGAGATGCTGCCATGGTGCATGAAATAGACGTCCGGCGCCCCTTGCGCCTTGGCCGCCATGCGCAGAGAGGACAGCATCGATTCGGCCTCCTCTTTGGAGTTGGAGAAAATGAGGGCTTTCCGCCCGCGTGTGTTCTCATAGATATACTGAATAAAGGGGGACATCACCCGCTTTTCCCCCGGAATCGGTTGATGTCGTAAATCTTTCGGTTCGAGGACTTCAGCGGCGCGATCTATCTGGGGGACGAAGAAATGTTCCACCGCCAAACGGAAGCGTTGCTCCCCTCCCTCCGGGTGCGGCGTGATCACCGGGCGCTCGGTCCCGGCCCGAAGCCATTGCTCGGCATCGTCATAATTTCCGAGTGTGGCGGAAAGGCCGATCCTTCGCGGCTCCTGGGCGAGGTAGGGGCGCAGCCGCTGCAATTGGCAGAGGATCTGGCGGCCGCGATCGGAGTTCATGAAGACATGCACTTCATCGATGACCACGAAGCGCAAATCCCCGAAAGCCCGGGTCAACTCTGGTTTGCGGTTCATCAAGAGCCCTTCCATCGATTCCGGGGTGATCTGGAGCACCCCGCGCGGCTGCCGCAGCAAGCGAGTCTTCTCGCTTTGAGGGACGTCGCCGTGCCAGTGGGTGACCTGGATCTGAGCCTCCACTAGGAGGTCATTCAGGCGGAGGAACTGGTCGTTGATGAGCGCTTTGGTGGGGCCGATGTAGAGGACGCCCACCGATTGCGGGGGATCTTCCTGGAGGAGGGTAAGAATGGGCAGGAAAGCCGCCTC
>JAPLHW010000125.1 GCA_026389425.1 Coprothermobacterota bacterium | reverse complement strand
AAAAGTGATCTACACCAAAACTTCCAATCGCTCGATGATGGAAGAGGCCAAACGCAAGGAAGTACAGTTCGTCGGGGACCTGAAGGGCGGCTTCATCTTCCCTGCCTTCCAACCGGCCTTCGACGGCATGTTCGCGCTGGCCAAGGTGCTGGAGATGCTGGCTCGTCAATGCACTACCCTTAAGGAAGTGGCTTCGCACATCAAGCCCAAAGTGATGCTGCGCGAGCACATCCCCTGCCCCTGGGAGATGAAAGGGACGGTGATGCGCCGCTTGATCGAGGAGAACAAGGGCAGGCGGACCATCAACATCGACGGCACGAAGATCTTCTTCGACTGGGGCTGGGTCTTTATCCTGCCCGACAAGGACCGCCCCTTGCTGCACATCAACGCCGAGGGAGATGATCCGGATCGCGCCCAGAAGCTGCTGGACGAATACCTTCGCAAGATCAGCGGGTGGCTGGCCTAGATCTATGGGGACAGATTTCAAATCTGTCCCCATAATTGCTGGTTGAATCTATCCCCATAATTGCCCATCAAACCCGCCCCAATGATGGATCGTGTTGTGTAGGGGCGGGTTTCAAACCCGCCCTCTTGTTGCGGCGACCCCTCTTCACCATGAGATCTCCAGTTTGGTCAACGGTTCACAGCGCAAGCGCAGCCGGCCTTGGGAGAAAGCCCACTCCTCGATGGGTCCATTCTCGCTGCGCACCCTTCGCGGGGCGTCAGTCAGGCCGAAAATGCTGAAGTCCCAACTTTTCGCCGGGGAAGGGTAGCTCCCTTCGGGAGAGAAAAGCAGAGAAAGGGAGCGCTCCTCCAGTCTTTGGGCAATTCGAGTCAGACGGTATCCTCTATCCCGGTAATCCAGGCTGCGGCCGTTATCCTCATAGTGAAGAGAATCGCCGGTTCCGCTGTAGACGCGAAACTGAATCTCCTGTGGGGGGGTCTCTTCGATGAACTGCCGGAGCGGCCAGCAGGGGATAACCGCCCCTGACCGGGCATAGAGGGGGATCGCCTCCAGCGGCGTGGGCACTGTCAGGCGCTGCTCACCCGACTGTGCACGGCCGGTCCAGTAGTCGTACCACTCCCCCGGCGGTAGATAGACTTGGCGCTTCATCGCCCCCTCCTCCAGGACCGGGGCGACCATCAAGGAGTCGCCGAAGAGGAACTGCGATTGCTCTTCTTCGATCTTCGCCACATTTGGCCAGTCGAAGAAGAGCGGGCGAAGGATGGGCAACCCGCTTCGGCTGCATTGGTAGAACGCCGTGTAGAGGATCGGGAGGAGGCGGTAGCGGAGCTCGATGGCTTGGCGGCAGACCGTCTGGTAAGGTTCCCCGAAAGCCCAGGGTTCCTGTGGTGGGTTGCCTTTGGCGCAATGGTTGCGGAAGAAGGGGAAGAAGGCGCCCAACTGGGTCCAGCGTGCCAACAACTCACCCCAGCAGCTTCGTGCGAACCCTCCAACGTCGCAGCCGGCGAAAGAGAAGCCGGAGAGACCCAGGCTGAGGACCATCGCCAAGCTCAGGCGCAAGTGCTCGAAGCTGCTCTGGTTGTCTCCGGTCCAGGTCGCACCAAAGCGCTGCCCCCCGGCGAATGTGGAGCGCGCAATGAGAAGAGGTCGCTGGTCAGGGCGCAAATGCTGCAACCCCTCGTAGGTGGCACGAGCCATCTGCAGCCCGTAGATGTTATGGCCGGCGCGGTGATCGGAGGGTTCCCCCTCGCACTGGTGAAGGAGGAAGGGTGGGGGGTCACCGTTGGTCAAGTCGGATGGCTCGTTCATGTCGTTCTCAAAGCCGGCCACCCCGGCCTCCAGCATTTCGCTGTGGAGTTCGCCCCACCAAGCGCGAACGGCCGGGTCGGTGAAGTCGGGGAAGTGACTCCAGCCGGGCCAGCTTGGACGGCGGTAGAGGGAACCGTCAGGAAGTCGGCAGAAGCGTCCTTGGGCGACACCCTGGTCATCGACCGCATAGCCTTTTTCCGCCTTGATGCCGGGGTCGAGGACGGGGACGGTGTGGAAACCCTCCTTGGCCAGGTCGGCGAGCAGGCTGGGGGGGTCGGGGAAGCGCTTCCGGTCCCAAGTGAAGCAGCGCTGGCCATCCATGTGATCGATGTCCAGGTGGATGGCATCACAGGGGATCTCTCGCCGGCGGAACTCACCGGCGATGCGCCGCACCTCGGCAGCGGAATCGTAGCTCCAGCGGCTTTGCTGGTAGCCCAAAGCCCACAGCGGGGGGAGGGGCATGCGCCCGGTCAGTTCGGTGTAGCGCGCCAGGATCTCTCTCGGCGTGGGGGCGGCCAGCACGTAGAGGCGGAACTCGCCCCCCTTCAGACGAATCTCCAAGGAATTTGGGTCGTCCTGGCCGAGGTCCAGCTCGCTGCGGTGTGTATTGTCCAGGAAGAAACCGCAGGCTTCCCCGCCTTGCATCTGCAGCCAAAAGGGGATGCCGCTGTAAAGTGGGTCATCGCCGAGGTCGTAAATTGCCGGGTCGTGATTCCAACAGACCCAACGCCGTCCGCGTCGCGGAAGCCATTCCGCGCGCTCACCGAGGCCATAGATTTCCGTGTCCTGGGGCAAAGCGAATTGAATTCGGCTAGCTTCTCCCTGCCAGCAGAGAGGCCCCCTCTGCTGGAGGAGGAGGCGACCATCGCGGAAGAGGGAAAGGGATCCGTCGATCTTCTCTAATAGGCAGAGCAGCCGGTTCGAGGCGAAACGCAGGTGACCCTCTCCTTCGTTCCAGGAGACAGGGGCGGCGGGCCAGTCTGTCTTCTCTACCGCATAGGAGAAGGGCTTGGGGAAGACGGGAGACCTGGTCACGCGCAGGCGCAGCAAATCCTCGGCTAGAAATTCCAGACGCAAGCGGCCTCCCTCACCGACTGCCTCCAAGCAGTTGCCTTGCACCTCCCATTCGCGGAGAGCCCCGATGGGTTGAGAGGGAGGGGTTTCGCGCTTTGGCGGGAAAAGGAGATCAGCCAGCACCAACGGCCAGATTCTTGGCTTCTGCCGGACCACTCCCTTGCGGTCAAGGAAGCGGGCTTCTTGATAGGGGATCGCCAGCCTGGCTAAAAGACCTTGAAGGAGGATGGGGAGAGGCACGCTGTGCAGACCGAAGTGGACCAGGGTAGGGAGATCCTGCCAGCGGCGTATCTTCATGCGATCTCCTTCTCGCGAACGGACAGCATCCTCACATTATAACGTTGACAGCCTGCGGCAGCATGCCTGGTAATGCCTTGTAGCGCCTGGAGGTACGGTTTTTTCGGGAAGGATTTGGGAGTAGGGGAGCCTGCGGCAGCATGTCTAGACAGCATCCCTGTAAATAGCCCCCGGCAGGGTGTTCATGGCGATGATAGTCTTCAGGTTCTTGAAGGTTCTGTAACCGCGAGCCTTTGTTTTGGTTGCCTGAACCAGGTTGTTGAGTCCCTCCAGGATGCCATTTTTGATCTTGCTATCGTACCAGCGCAGCGCTTCTCCTGGAATCGCGGCGCCCCAGTGCGGCATTGCTGGGTGTTGCGCTTCTCCTGGAATCGCGGCGCCCCAGTGCGGCATTGCTGGGTGTTGCGCTCCTCCTGGGACCGCCGCACCCCAGTGCGGCTCCTATTCTCATGGGTCCACCGTGCCGTTTCTGAACAGCCTGCGGCAGCATGGTTTTTCCACGACAATACGATCTTCCCCAAAGAGAACCCCTCAAGCGGTTCGACTAGACAGCCAGCGGCAGCTCGATAGCCCCCGGCAGGGTGTCATATCGAGCTGCCGCCATTCCCTCTCTGTCGTGTCGTAAGCCTTGACAGGCTTGCCGCAAAGGGGACAGCAAAAAAGGCGCCCTCGAGGAAAATCGATGAATGCTTTGATGATCCCTTCGCCTTCATGGAACTCGATCCTTGTGATCTTACAAGGGGAGTCAAGTCGCAACGCGCTCTCGAATTAAGCTTCCCGAGTTGACCTCCGGTCCGGATTGACCGGAGGTCCATCCATCCACGCAGCACTCTTCTTTTTTGTCACCAGACTACCTTACCCACTCCATTTGAAAAAGAGCCCTACTAATTGATTTCGGTGCGGATCCTGCCGGTAATGGAGGCGATGATGATGGTCCCGATGAGGCCGCGAGGAGAGCGAAAGGCAATCGTACCGCCATTCGTTTCCGACATCTCATAGGCGGGATAATAGACGATGATAAAGGCCATCCCGCCTTCTCCGTCGATTTGGCTGTTGCCGATAATGGTGAAGCCTGGGGGGAGCGCAGCGATCGGGATCTCCGTTCGATGC
>JAPLHW010000120.1 GCA_026389425.1 Coprothermobacterota bacterium | reverse complement strand
GGGGTCTGCCGCCGCCACCAACCAAACTTCGATGGCGGCATCCGGGCACATCCTGGCGCAGAAGGCGCACATCGTGCAGTGTTGTTCGTCGATCAGCTCTACAGGGTGATAGCCGTTGGCATTGAGTCGACTGGAGAGGGCCAGCACTTGTTTGGGGCAGACCGACACGCACAGTTCGCAAGCCTTGCAGTAATCCTCGTTGATCGTTACTTTTCTCATTCTCCTCCTTCCCTCCCGGGCGTTGCGAGCTCCCAAGGAGGCCTAATCCAAATCTGTAAAGGCAGCACCCGGAGATGCGATCCCTGGTCAAAGATCCCGAGTCCCGGGTCTCCACATTGCTGATTGCTGATTGCAGATTCGCGAGCAATGGATACTGTATGGTGAATAGTGGATAGTTCATCCGTTCTATTCACTATCCCCTGTCCACTATCCACTATCTCGTTACGCTGCCGCGGGCTGTCTAGTCGAGCACGAACAGCAGGAGCCAAATCCTCCCGAACTGCAATGCAGGCAATCGGTAAACCAGATAGACGGGATAACTCCTCAACCAAGTAGTGCCCGTCTAGTATTGTCGACAATGCCGTGTACTCTTTCAAGTGGGGGTTGGAGACCAGTGCGGTGAAGGGGATCCCGCTATTCGCCTCGATCCCCCGCAGCGCGGCCAGGCACTCTTCCGCGTCGCGGGCGAAGGGACGGTTGGGATTGGCCACGAACAGCATCTCAGTCTCCTTAATCGGAAGCGAGGAGGTATACTGGGCCAGCACGCGAGCTCCGGCTCCGTCTCCCCCCAAGTCAATGATCACGGTCTGGTCGGACTCCAACCAGCGTCCCAGTTGACTAGGCAAGACTGGCATGTCGGCGCCATCCCATTCCCTTCCCGAGGTGACAAAGCGAAGCCTCAGGGGCTCGATTTGGGCTCGTAGATTGCGGAGGCGGAAGAGTGGCTTAATGATGTCCAAATCCACCAGTACGACCGGTTCCTGCTGCTTGCACTGGAGGGCCAGGTTTAGGCTAATCTCGCTCTTGCCCGAGCCGGACGGTCCAGCCAGAATCACGACGCGTTTCAAAGGCGGGCTTTTCCCCACGCGGCGAGGAGAGCGCTGATGGCTAGCGAGTAAATCTTCGATTCCGGGGGATCGACGCGGGAGACAAGGACGATCGGAACCTTCGCACCCATCACCACACCGGCCATGATCCCCGATGCCAAATAAACGAGGGACTTGCCCAGGACATTGCCCGACTCGATGTTCGGCATCAATAAGATGTCGGCCTCCCCGCCAAGAGGGCTATCGATCCCTTTCTCTGCCAGGGCTTCTCGGCTGAGCGCGTTGTCCAATGCCAGCGGCCCATCGACGATGCACCCCTTGATTTGTTTGCGGCGCCACATTGTCGAAAGAATGGCAGCGTCCACCGTAGCCGGGATTTCCGCGCTGACCGTCTCCACTGAGGCGATCACAGCCACCCTTGGGTTGAAGTTCTCCATTGCCTTGGCAACCTCCACTGCATGACGAAGAATCTCCAATTTCTGGGTCAAAGTCGGCAGGACCACCATTCCTCCATCAGTAATGAAAAGCAGTCGTTCCAGGGCGGGCAACTGGAAGATCGCAACATGACAGAGAAGGCTGCCGGTAGCGATGCCATTTTCTTTGTGCAACACCGCCCGCAAGAAGATGGGCGTGGGGAGGAATCCTTTCACCAAGACCTCGGCATGCCCCTCCCGGCAAAAGGAGACGGCAGCAAAGGCGGCTTGCTCGTTCAAGGTTGCTTCATGCGTTGCGTAGTTGGCCAGATCCAACCCGATTTTCTCCGCCAGGAGGCTCAGTTGGGCAATATCGCCGAAAAGGTGCGGTTGGATCAAACCCAGAAGGCGGGCTTCTTCCAGCCCGCGCAAGGTGTTCTCTTCCTCCGGGCTTGCCACTGCTACTACTTGTGGTGGCAACCGGCGAGCTGCCTCCAGGGTTTGTTGGAAATCTCTAATCATAGATCTTGGCCTCCTCTTGCCCGCGCAGGACACGCAAAGCTCCTTGCGCCAAGGCGATCATCTCTCCTTCTCCGGGCACTACTGCCAGCGGGGCGATGAAACGGACCCGTTCCTCGATCCACCCAACCAAGCGGGCAGATTTGGCCAGGCCGCCGGTGATGATCACTCGTAAGACCTCTCCACGCATCACAGTGGCCATGGCGCCGATCTCCTTGGCAATCTGGTAGGCCATGGCTTGAAAAACCTCTTCGGCGTGGAAATCCTCCGCTTCGATGCGGCGTTCCACTTCACGGGCGTCGTTGGTCCCCAGGTAGGCGATCAAACCGCCCTGGCGAGTCAGCTTGCTGACCAGCTCCTTCTCTTGGTAGACGCCGCTGAAAGCTAAGTGTAGAAGGTCAACGATCGGTAAAGCGCCGCTGCGCTCCGGAGAGAATGGGCCACCCTGGTTGGCATCGTTGGCGTCAACGATGCGCCCCTTCTCCAATGGGACCACTGAGATCCCACCGCCCAAATGAGCTACCACGAAGTTGTTTTGTTCAAGGGTAGTACCCAGCGAACACGCTACCTGGCGTCCGACTGCTTTGATGTTAAGGGCATGGGAGAGAGCCCGCCGGGGAATCTCGGGCCAGCCGGAGTAGCGGGCTAAGGAATTGAACTCATCCACCGAGACAGGATCGACAATCCAGGCCGGCACTTTCCACTCCTTGGCAAAAGATTCAGCGATGAAAGCGCCCAGATTGGAGGCATGGACAGCTTGGGGGCGATAACGCAGGTTATCCAACATCCGCTGGTTGATGGTGTAGGTGCCGGAGGGGATCGGCTTCAGTAACCCACCCCGCGCTACAACCCCGCTGAAAGCGGAAAAGGGATAACCGGCGAGCCAGGCGCGGATGTCAGCTTCCCGCTGGGGGAGCTCCGCGAGAATCTCCACGCTCTTCTCCCGGTGGACGATATTGGCTTCGGCCAGGCATTCCTCGTCTCGGTAAATCGCGATCTTGGTCGAGGTTGAGCCAGGGTTCAGGACGAACAGGGTGTACACGTCTGCCATCGTCTTTCTCCTTTACGGTGTGTGCAATAGCTCCTCGGCGTGTCGGCGGACCGCTTCACTGATCCTGCTCCCACCCAACATACGGCTGATCTCCCCCACCCGCTCCTTTTCCCCCAGGCGCTGTAGTGAGACTTGGCTGGAAATACCGGAGGCGTCCTTCTGCAGAAGGAAGTGGGTACCAGCCCGGGCGGCGATCTGTGGAAGATGGGTGATGCAGATCACTTGATGAAAACGGGAGACTTCCACCAACTGGGCTGCTAACATCTCCCCCACTCTCCCGCCAATGCCGGCATCGATTTCGTCAAAGACCAAAGTGGAAGCATCGTAACGGTCGGCTAGGGCAGCTTTCACTGCCAACATCAGACGCGAGAGTTCTCCACCCGAAGCAACCCTTGTCAAGGGTCGGGGAGGTTCCCCAGGGTTGGCCGAGAAGAGGAACTCGGCACGGTCCAGACCTTCCGCGCGGAGGTTCTCCAAGAGGAACTCCTCCAAATCGATGCGGAAGATTGGGTGTTCGATGCCAAGTTCACCCAGGCTCTCTTCCACTCGTCCGGCCAGCCGGCCGGCTGCCTCACGTCGAAGCTCCCGCAGATTACCCAATGAACCGATCAAAGCTTCCTCTTTTTTTGTCAACTCCTCTTCCAACGCTCTTTCCTCGGCTTGCTTGGCCTCCAGCGAACCCAACGCCGCCTGGATTTTAAGGCAAGCGGCGCGGACAGCCGCCAGCGTGCCCCCGTGCTTGCGCTTCAGGCGAGCCAACTGGTCCAACCTTTCCTCGATCTGCTCCAGCTGACCTGGGTCTGCTTCCAGGTGTTCCAGGGTGGCGGACAAATCCCAGCAGAAGTCACCCAGTTCCAAGGTCAAGCTGGCCAGCCGTTCGCTTAAGGAAGTCAGCGCGGGATAGTGTCCGGCCAATTCCTGCAAGGCTTGGGCGTTCCTCTCGAGGCCGTCCAAGAGATTGCCCCCTGCTGTCTCGCCCCGCAAATAACCCGCTACCGTTTCCAATGTCGAGCGGATTCGAATACTCCCCCGCAACAAAGCTCGTTCTTCCTCTAAAAGCTGGTCCTCCCCATCACGCAAAGATGCTCTCTCGATTTCTTCCAACTCATGGCGCCAGAGCTCTTCTTGGGACTGCCGCTCTCCAGCGTTGGCTTTCAGCTTGGCGATTTTCCCGATTATTTCGATCCTCGCCGCCCGTAATGCCTCTCCCCGATCGCGCTCGGTCAGAGCATCGGCGCCGGCAAAACGGTCCAGCGAGTTCAGTTGAAAGAGAGGGGATAATAGGGCTTCATGCTCTTGCTGGCCATGTAGGTGCACCAGCGGAGCAAGGGCATCACGCAGCAAACTGAGCGGAACCAGTCGCCCGTTCAAGTGAGCACGGCTCCTCCCAGCACGGCTGATCTCTCGGGTCAGTGAGAG
>JAPLHW010000030.1 GCA_026389425.1 Coprothermobacterota bacterium | reverse complement strand
CCATCAAAAAGGAGTAGGAAAATGGGCGAACGTGTTTTGATGAAAGGCGCCGAAGCTGCCGCTGAGGGAGCGATCCGAGCCGGCTGCCGGTATTTCTTCGGGTATCCGATCACTCCTCAGAATGAGGTGGCCAGTTACATGTCCCGCCGGATGCCTGAGGTGGGCGGAACCTACCTGCAGGCAGAGAGCGAGGTGGCCTCCATCAACATGGTCTTGGGGGCGGCAGCCGCCGGAGTGAGAGCCATGACTTCCTCCTCTTCGCCGGGAATTTCTTTGATGCAGGAGGGTATCTCCTATATGGTCGGCTGCGAGGTTCCAGCGGTGGTGATGAACTTCGTTCGAGGAGGCCCTGGCTTGGGTGGGATTGGGCCATCCCAGTGCGACTATTTCCAGGCTACCAAGGGCGGCGGCCATGGTGACTATAACCTCGTCGTGCTGTGTCCTTCCTCCATCCAGGAGCTGGTCGACTTGATGGCAGACGCCTTCGAGATCGCCGATCGGTACCGCAATCCCGTCCTGGTTTTAGCCGATGGCATCATCGCTCAGATGATGGAAGCGGTGGAGTTCAAACGAAGCGTCGATTCAACCCCACTCCCGGCCAAGCCTTGGGCAGTAACCGGAGCCAAGGGTCGCAGGAAAAATATCATCAACTCTCTGGACCTTGTCCCGGAGCGCTTGGAAAAGCATAACTGGGACTTGCAGGCTAAGTTCCGACAGGCCGCCCTGGATGAAGTCCGTTGGGAGGAATACCGTCTGGAGGGCGCTGAACTGGTATTGGTCTGCTTCGGCACGGTAGCCCGCATTGCCAAGAAGTCAGTCGACAACGCCCGGGCAGCGGGTATCCCGATCGGCCTGATCCGCCCGATCTCTCTCTGGCCTTTCTCAGTTGCCCCATTTGAGAAGGTCATGCCCAGCGCCAAGAAGTTCCTGGTGGTTGAGATGAACGCCGGACAGATGCTGGAGGATGTTCGCCTGTCTGTTGCAGGCAGGCGGCCGGTCGTCTTCCATGGCAAACCCGGTGGGACTACCTACAACCCGGAGCTGATTGATCAGGTGATTCACCAAGCATTGGAGAAGGAGCGATTCGATGAGCACTCAAACTGACCGTCCGATATATCAGCGGCCCAAGTCTCTCTCCCTGGTGCGCAGCAACTATTGCCCGGGATGCCACCACGGCATCATCCACCGTCTGCTGGCCGAGGTTATCGATGAGTTGGGCATCCGCGAACAAGTTGTCACGATCGCCCCTGTAGGTTGCGCTGTCCTTCTCTACGACTACTTTGAGGTAGATTGTGTGCAATCCCCCCATGGACGAGCACCGGCCGTTGCTACCGGCATCAAACGCTCCCGCCCGGAATTGACCGTGATCACCTATCAAGGGGATGGCGACCTGGCCGCTATCGGCACAGCGGAGATCATCCACGCCGCCAACCGAGGTGAGCTTATCACCACCGTCTTCGTCAACAACACCAACTTTGGCATGACTGGCGGACAGATGGCCCCCACTACCTTGCTCGGCCAGAAGACCGAAACCACCCCCTACGGCCGTGACGCAAAGGCCAACGGCTTCCCGATCCGCGTCTCTGAGATGATCTCTTCTTTGACAGGTCCGGCCTTCGTAGCGCGGGTAGCGGTCTTCGACCCACCCCACGTGATGGCAGCCCGAAAGGCCATCAAACGTGCCATCCAGGTGCAGCGCGAGGGTCTTGGATTCGGCTTCGTGGAGATCCTTTCTACCTGTCCGACCAACTGGGGGTTGACACCGGTCGAGGCAACGCAATGGCTGAAGGAGAACATGTTGCCCTACTACCCGCTGGGCGAGTTTGTAGGATCTAAACAGCCCCCGGTAGGGAGTTTGCTATGATACAGTACGAATTGCTCTGCGCTGGGTTCGGCGGTCAAGGTGTGATGCTGATGGGCCAACTCCTGGCCTATGCTGCCGCCATGGAAGACAAGGAAGCTACCTGGTTCCCCTCCTACGGCCCGGAGATGCGGGGAGGAACGGCCAATTGCCAGGTGGTCATCTCGGACACCCCCATCAGCTCGCCTGTGCTCTCTCACCCCGAGACGGTGATCGCCCTCAACAAGCCATCCTTTCAGAAATACGAGCCACTAGTGATCTCCGGCGGCTTGCTATTGGTGAATTCATCGCTCAACGATGTCAAATCATCCCGCACTGACCTGGAGATTTACGAGATCCCTGCCACTCTTATGGCAAACGAGCTTGGCGGGACCATTGTCGCCAACATCGTTCTCTTAGGCGCCTATCTTGAGCGGGTACCGGCAGTCCGCTGGGAGTCGGTGGAAAAGGTGCTGCTCAAAGTTCTCTCCGGCTCCAAGGAGCGATTTCTGCCAATGAACCTGGAGGCCTTGCATCGTGGAGCCGAGACCATGCGAGCGCTGCGCTTGCTGCGAAAAGATTTCGGGGACAGATTTCAATCTATCCCCCTGCTGCGCAGTGAAGCGAAGGGGAGCACCCGTTGAACCTCGATTCCCAGCGCCGGGAACGCTTGTTGGCCGATTTCCTGGAATTGATCCAGATCCCCTCAGTCTCAGGTTCGGAGGAGTTGGTTCGCCAAGCCCTTCTCCCCAAGTTGAGCGACCTTGGCCTGAAAGTGGAGACAGACGAGGCAGGCAATCTCTTCGCCCGTCTCCCAGGCGATCCGGGCCTACCTCCCTCAGCCTTCAGCACTCATCTTGACACGGTGCCCTCCGAGCCGGTGCGATACTGGATCGATGGGGAGTGGATCCATTCCACCGGGGAGAGCATCCTGGCTGCCGATGACCGAGCCGGGATCGCTGCCTTGTTGGAAGGGGTGCGCCGGCTACAGGAAGGTGGCTCTCACCACGGCGAAGTAGAGATGCTTTTCACCGTAGAGGAAGAGATCGGTTTGCGCGGAGCCAAGGCATTCCAACTGGAATGGGTACGATCACCTTTCATCCTGGTTCTGGACCACGGGGGCCCCCCGGCTCGGGTAGTGCGTGGAGCGCCTTCCCTGGAAACGCTTCGATTCCGCTTTCAAGGGCTGGCAGCCCATGCTGGAACAGAGCCGGAGAAGGGAGTCTCCGCTGTCCGTGCTCTGGCTCTTGCCATCTCACGCATGTCTTTGGGACGGATCGACGAGGAAACCACCGCCAACATCGGTCGAATCAAAGGAGGAGATGCCGACAACATCATTCCCGAGAGAGCTGAAATGAGCGGAGAAGCTCGCTCGCATGACCGCGGCAAGCTGGAAGCTCAAGTGAAGGAGATGATCCAAGCTGCTGAAGCTGCCGCCAATGAGGTCGGGGTCAAAGTCATCTCTGACTGCCAACGGGAATTCGAGGGCTACTACCTGCCGGATGGCGACCCTCTACTGGAGATGGTGGGAAAGGCAGCTATTGCCAGTAGCCTCGCCTTTACCATGACGAAGGCCGGCGGCGCTTCGGACGCGAATATATTCAACGCTCGGGGCAAGAAATCTGCAGTCCTTTGTTGCGGGTACTACGGGCCTCATACGCGTCAAGAGAAAGCTTCCCTATCTCAGATGGAAGACTTGGCGCGTTGGATCTGTGCAATCATGGAGCGGCATTGACTGAGAAACGCCTCCGACAATCTCTCATTTACCGCGGCAAGATCATTTCCCTGGAAAAGCAGGAGGTACTGCTCCCGTCAGGACGGCTGGCGGAACGAGAAATCGTCCGCCACCCTGGCGCAGTCGCCATTCTAGCTATCAATGAGGAGGGGGAAGTGCTCATAGAGGAACAGTACCGTGCCGCCTTGGATGAGACGATTTGGGAGATCCCTGCTGGAAAGTTGGAGCCCGGCGAGAGTATTCTTACATGCGCCCAGCGGGAGTTACTAGAGGAGACCGGATACGAGGCCACCCAGTGGAAGCATCTTCACTCCTTCTACACGTCTCCCGGCTTTTGCGACGAAGTGGTACATCTCTTCCTCGCCGAGAGCTTGGTGAAGAAGGAAGCAAAGCCGGAGTTCGACGAGGAAATCACCACCCAATTCTTCTCCCGCGAGCGCTTAGCGGCCCTCCTTAAGCCTGGTCGGACCTGCGACGGCAAGACGTTGTTGGCCCTTTATTACTTAATAGCCCGCGTAGGGGCAACGCATGCGTCGCCCCTACTAGCCCCCGGCAGCGTGTCCTGATGATGAGCCATGCGTAGACGCGTCCTCCTCATTGTGCTGGATGGAGTGGGTATTGGTGCGCTTCCTGATGCCGGAGCCTATGGAGACGATGGGGCGAATACCTTGGCTCA
>JAPLHW010000114.1 GCA_026389425.1 Coprothermobacterota bacterium | reverse complement strand
GACCTTTCGTGGCGCGGTCCTGGGCTTGACGGCGATAGTGACCCCAAAGAAGAAGAAACCCCACCAGGAAAACAATGAAGAGGAGGAGGCCGATCCCTCCGCGGGCTGCCGCCACATCGATCCACTCGTTATGGGCACGATCAAGGTTGCTGTAGAGAGGCGTGGAATAACCCGCCTCGTATCGAATATAGTCAACTGACTTGTAGGGGCGGAAAGCCAATCGCAAAGTCTCCGGCCCACTCCCTAAGAGGGGGTAGGCAAGGGCCACATTTAACCCCTCACGCCACTGATAGGAGCGGCTGGCAATGATTTGCTCACTGAAGAGGGTGCTAAGGCGCGGGAGCAAGACGTAGCTTCCCGTCCCGGGAAGAAGAAAAGTAGCTGAGACGGCCAACAAAATGAAGAGAGAGATCCCGATCAGCCAGGCTCGATTGCGATACAACAATATCCAAGCGCCGGCGGCAAATAGAACGACCAGGCCCACCGCGAAGGCCACCCAAGCGCCGCGAGTGTAGGTCTCCAACAGCGCGAACAGGTTCAAGCCGAAGGCTGCCAAGCAGAGAACCTTAACCCATGCGCGTCGGTAGTGCAGCAAAAGACCGAAAGCTAAGAGCCCTCCAAGAGCGAATAGTTGTCCTGCGAAATTGGAGTTGCCCAAGGTGGAGACGACGCGAGGCTCATCGGGCATCCGAGGGCCGAACGGGATCCCCAGCACCTGGAAGATGGCGATCAGGCCGCACAAGGCGCTTGCCAGGACGAAGGCCGCCAGCAATCGACGGACCTGGACTTGGGTGAGAAAGGTGGTTGCTACCAACGGATAGAAGGCCAGGTAAGCAAGGAAGGTAAAAAGCCCCTCCAAACGATAATAAGTGCCGAAGAGGCTTAGGTGAGGGTTGATGGAAGTCAAGCCGGAGACGCCGAAAGAGACCAGCAAGCCGAGAACCGGCAGCACCAGGGGCAAGTTGATCAGTTTCCAGCTTTCCTGCCAAAGTACGATGCGCAGCAACCAGAAGCCGACCGCCCACGCCGCAAAAAACCAGAGCAGAGCTACCTTCGGCAAGGTGAAAGCGCCCGGCAAGTTCTCCCAATAGGCCAAGGGGAGAAGGACGATGGCACCGTAGACGGAGGCACGCACGGCGAGATCCGCCAGGCGCCCCAAGCGCCATCGCAGATCCATCAGTGCGAGGTCTCCTCGCTCTCTACCAGGAGGTGGCGGATCTCCTCAGCTCGCTCGTGAAGGGAAGCAATCACTTGACAAACTTGACGAATCGTCTTTTCCTCCATGTGGGAATAAATCGGCAGGCTCAGGCTTTGGCTGGAGACTTGCTCTGTCACAGGAAGAAGGCCGATGTACTGCTCGCGGTATTGGCTGTAGGCTTTCTGCAGGTGCAGCGGCGGGCAATAGTATTTCTTGGTCTGGATGTTCTCCTTGCCCAAAGCGATGCAAAGCTGGTCCCGGTTGAGCCCGAAGGAATCCTCATCGACAAGGATGGTAAAATCCTTATAGGAGGAACGGCCGAGCGGGTT
>JAPLHW010000092.1 GCA_026389425.1 Coprothermobacterota bacterium | reverse complement strand
AGTCGCAGGTTTGCCGCACTGGGGTGCGGCGGTCCCAGGAATATGGTTTCTGCCGTATTGGTCCTCGTAGGGGCGGGTTTCAAACCCGCCCACGCACGGGCTCTCTCTCCTAGTGATGCCTCATTCTCTAGAACACCCTGCCGGGGGCTATCGAGCTGCCGCAAGTTGACTTGTAGTCGTCAGCCTTGATGATCCCAGAGACCTTGTTTGCCCTCAGATTGCCTTACCCACTTAGTTTGAGAAAGAACCGAAAATTATTTAGAGGAGGCTTTCGCCTCCATCTACGCGCAGGATCTGGCCGGTGATGAAGGGATTGGTCAGGAGAGTCAAGGATGCCTGGGCGACCTCTTTCGGTGAGCCATAGCGGCGCAGGGGAAGGCTTGGGGCGATCTGCCCGGCCATGTCTTGGTCCTGTGAGTCAAACCCAGTATTGATGTAGCCGGGGGAGAGCGCATTGACGCGAAGGCGTGGCGCCAGGATGGCGGCTAACCCCCTGGTAAGGGCAAGCAGGCCGGCCTTGGCCACCGAGTAAGGGAGGGCATCGGTCTCGACGCGCTCGGCGGAAGTGGAGGACAGGAAGAGCATCGCGCCGCCATCAGCCATCCAGGCCGCGCTCTGGCGGGCGATCAGCCAGGCGCTTTTTAGGTTGACGGCCATGACTTGGTCCCACTCCTCTTCGGAAGTGCGGTCCCAAGGTTTGTGTTGAATGAGGCCAACAGTGTGCACCAGGTAATCGAGAGGGGTCTCTTCCAGCATGATCGTGCGGAGGAGCGTGGCGATCCCTTCCCCTGTGCCGGCGTCCGCTACCACCAGCGTAGCGGGGCCGAGGATGGACAACTCTTCGCGGCACTTCAAACCCTGTTTGGGGTGATGGGTGCAGTTCAATACGACAGCACAACCGGCTTCCAACAACCCGGAGGCGATGGCTCGGCCGATGCCGCGGGTTGAGCCGGTAACCAGAGCACGCTTCCCCCACAGAGCAGAACAATTGGATGTCTCTTTCATTTACAAAGCCTTTCTTTTTAAAGATAGCTTACTCCAATATCCACAGTATCGCTGGAGGCACAGCCCCCCGTTTTAGTGGGGGAAGGTCCCGCAAGTTGCGCTTTGCCTGCCGCTAGCAATTCACGCGCTGTTGCGGTTGAACTCCCCGATCCATTCCATCGCTCGTCGCTATCCATGTTTGTGCCGCTGGGAACTGGATTTCCGCCGCTCGCTGCTGAAAACCCGTGTCGATCGGATCGGGAACTTGGCTTGCGGCGAGCCGGCCTTCGGTTAGCTTTGCCGCTCCACCCGGCGGAAGAGGAAGTAGTAGGCCAAGGAAGAGAGCACGTAGAGCCCGATCGTGATGTAGAAAGAGATGCTGAAGGAGAGGCTGTGGATGATCGAGCCGCCCACCCAGGATGAAATCGTCCAGGCGCCATTCCAGGCCAGGACAGAGAAGCTGTTGGTGACCTCGCGATCGGCAGCGGGGACCATCTCCATGTTGAAAAGGCTTTGGATCGGCCCAGACATGTTCATCAAGGTGCCGCGGATTAAAAATGCTGCCAAGGCCAGCGGCAGGGAGGGAGCCAGGGCGAGGATCAGCATGAAGGGAATGGAGGCCAGTTGGGAGAGGACGATGGTATTGATCATCCCCAAGCGCCTGGCTAAGACTGGGCCAAAGAGGAATCCCACTACCATCATCCCCTGTAGGAAGGCGAAGTAGACGCCGATCTGACCAGGGCTGGCACCGAAGACATCGCGGAAATAGAGGTTGAGGAAAGGGATCACAAGGCCTGCGCCCATTCCCACCAAAGCGTAGGGGATGCAGATCTTCACGATCAAACGTTTGTCCTGGGCACGGAGCAGTTGCCGTACCGTGATAGGGGGACCTGCCTCCCTCTTTTCCCGGATCAGTCCGTAGGGAATCAGGCCGGTTAAAGCCAGGACGGCGCCTGTCCCCAAGGATACTTGCAAGGCGGCTAAGTGGGAGAGGCCGAAAGACTGAAAAAGAGTCGGCAGGGAACCACCGAGGAGATTCCCCAAGATACCCGCCAAGACCCCCACTGCCATGTTGAAAGCGAAGAGGTGGGCCCGCTCACTGGACGAGCTGTTGCGCATGAAAAAAGGAGCGGAGAGCAGGCGGGAGACGGTCAGCACCCCTCCCACGAAGAGGTTGGCCCCCATCAGCAACTCCGGTTGGAGGTAGGATGCTTGAACCAGGTAGCCGAAGGCCCCCAGCAGGCTGGAGACGACCAGAATGGTCTGGGCTGGGAAACGTTTGGCCAAGTAGGCGGCAGGGAGGGCGGCAAGGAAAGTGCCCAAGGAACCGAGGGAGAGGATTCGGCCGATCAGATCTTCGGTAAAACCCGCCTCGCGCAGGGTCAAGTTGAAGAGCAAGCTGAAGATGGAAAAGCCGACGCCGATCAGAAAACCGCCCAAAAGGAACCAGCGGGCGTTGGCCTGAAAACGCCGGATTTGCCATACGTATTCCTGGAGTCCTTGCACGATGGTCACCATGGTCTCATTCAAGCCCTACAGATTAGGAGGTCCCTCGGGGAAAGGCAAGCCGGAGAGGGGGATCAACAGTCC
>JAPLHW010000117.1 GCA_026389425.1 Coprothermobacterota bacterium | reverse complement strand
ATGCTAGGCAGTTTCCGCAGTATTTTCCGCACGTTCGTAGCCAATATGCCGGCACAATGCTGATACCTAAGCAGTTGAAACCGGCTAACCCGAATTATTCACCAGAGCCTACAGCAAAGGGTTCTTATGCTGTAACATCAGCCTATGAAGCCACATTCAGGATTTCTCCAGGGACCCTCTGCCGGTACAAAGCATAGCACACTAGGGACAAAATGGGGACAGATTTATTTATTTTATGACAGCTTTTTCCCGGCGAAGGGAGATTATCCTCTGCGAATGGATCGGCACTTCCCTTATCTGATTGGCAAAACTGATAATGAGAATGTTGAGGTAATCAATAGATAAGGCGTTTGTTAGGGTAGGGTGAAGAAGGGCAGGAAGGAAGGTTGCCATGATTCGGGGAGGGTGACATCAGGGAATCTGAGATGGGCGAGGAGACCGTCGGATCAGCGGAGCAGTTGCGTTGGGGCAGATTAGAAAACGCCTATTATGCTGACCAGGAAGCAACAATCAACGGTGGAGAAACAGTGGGATAATCATGCAATGAAAGGACTTGGAACCCAGGCCAAGATCATCTCCGCTAGTCGACGGACGGACATCCCAGCTTTCTACGCGCCATGGTTGATGAATAGAATACGCGCTGGGTACTGCTATTTCCCCAATCCTCTGTACCCTATGAAATTCCACCGGGTTAGTCTTCTAAAAGAGGATGTCTTGGGTTTTGTCTTCTGGACTCGCCATCCAGCGCCTCTCATTCCGCATCTCTGTGAGCTGGACCAGGTCGGCTTCGTCTACTATTTCCAGTACACGATCGTCGGGTATCCTCGAATCATTGACCCGAGATCCCCTTCTCTTGATCGGGCAATCCGGACATTCCTTGCTCTTTCAGCACAAGTGGGTTATGAAAGGGTCATCTGGAGATACGATCCGATATTTCTCAACCACGATATCTCCATAGACTGGCATCGAAGCAACTTTCTCCGTATTGCTGATGCGATTGGCCGGGACACTCGCCGCCTCGTGGTGAGCGTCATCGACCCTTACCGTAAGACGCAGCGCCGGATGGGAAGTACTGACAAGGATCTCACCTATCATCCTGCCGCCTACGACGAGTTGCTGCATTGGATCGCTGGGGAAGCTGCCGCACGAGATATAACTGTCCAGACTTGCGCCGAAGCCTCAGTGCATGTTCCTGGAATAATCCAAGGAAGCTGTGTTGACGCCAAGCTTCTCTACAAGCTCAGCGGCCGCCCAGAACCTTCAAAATTTCGCTTTCACAAACAGCGTGAGGGGTGTCTCTGTCATCAGAGCGTGGATATCGGGGCAAACAATTCATGCGGATTCGGTTGCCAGTACTGTTACGCAACGTCAAATCATGAGCGGGCGGTGGACACTGTTCGTTACCATAATCCAGCTTGGTCATGTATCACACAGCACGTTCAGGTGGATGAGCACCCGGCTCAGATCAGCTAGGACAGGGCTGGAAAGGGAGATATTGTGCTCTGCTGGGATAAATCCTGACCTGTTCGGGGTGGCGTACTGCGGGCGAACGGTAATGGCGCAACTTAGGTTAGCATCAGCGGTGCAATGGCTGACGAACATTAGCGGAATGACTGGGAAAAGGGTTCGTGGTGGTAAGATGAGTGAGGTGTAAGAGGTAGATTTATTGCTTGCACAGACTGCAAGGAGGCGCCCTGATGAAAGGTATGGTCTTCACAGAGTTCTTGGAATTGGTCGATGAAAGGTTCTCCTTTGAGACAACCGAGCGTTTGATTGAGATGTCCCATCTGCCGTCGGAAGGAACGTACACTTCCGTCGGCACGTACGATCACCAAGAGATGGTTTCCTTGGTCTCCAACCTCTCTACCCTTACCGGCACATCTGTTGCAGATCTCCTCAAGGAGTTTGGCCGGCACCTCTTCAAGCGTTTCTTGGTATCCTTCCCCACCTTCTTCGAGGGGATCAAATCGAGCATGGAATTCCTTCCCCGAGTGGATAGCTATGTTCATCTGGAAGTGCGAAAGCTCTTTTCTGACGTGGAATTGCCTTCATTCTCCTGCACGATGCCTGAGCCGGGGGTGATGATTATGGCCTATCGCTCGACACGCAACCTGCCTGATCTGGCCGAGGGATTGATCTTGTCGTGCATCGACCATTTTGGCGAATCCCTTCAGGTCAGAAGGGAAACGGGTCAGGATGACCCACCGGAAACCCGTTTTATCATCATG
Organism: Coprothermobacterota bacterium; assembly: GCA_026389425.1. Taxonomy (GTDB): domain Bacteria; phylum Caldisericota; class JANLFM01; order JANLFM01; family JANLFM01; genus JAPLHV01. The sequence continues at coordinate 2,586 of JAPLHW010000117.1, read as the reverse complement.
CCGAAATAAGGTCCAATCATGGACGACCAGGTCGAACTCCTCCAACGTCGACTAACAAGGGAACGGGTTGCCCGAAAACAGGCCGAGCAGATCATTGAAGAAAAGAGCCGGGAACTCTACTTCAAGGGTCAGGATCTTGCGCGCACGGCAGAGGCTGAGCGCCAAGCACGGAATGAAGCGGAGACGATGCTGCAGGCCTTGGAAGCGTTCACGTCCGGGTTGGACCAGGATGAAATCGTCGTTCACCTGGAGGGGTTCATCCAAAGCCTCATTCCTCATGATAGCCATGCAATCTACTTTTTTGACGGAGCGGCTCTCCGTCTTCATAGCGCTTGGGGTGAACTTCATGAAGGGAAAGTCGTCGGAGAAGTCCTCGCCCCAACAGCTTTGTTGAGTGAAATCATGCAGGTCAGTCGTCCCATCCTGATCGCGGACGCAAGCCATGATGCGACGGCCTGCGAATGGGGGATTCATGCCGAAACAGAGACATGGATGGCGGTGCCTATGTCTGCGCATGGGCGAAATATCGGTTGTCTCACCTTGGAAAGCCGGCAAAGAGCCGCATTCGGCGAATCTGCGGTTCGACTTGTTCAAGCCCTTGCCAACGAGGCTGTGATTGCTTTTGAAAACGCCCGACTCTTTCGGGAGGTACAAAAACTCTCAGCCATCGATCCACTCACTGGCCTTAATAATCGAAGGCATTTCAGCGCTTTCGCCCAACTGGAGTTTCAGCGCGCCCTGCGCTACGATCTACCGCTTTCAGCCATCATGATGGACATCGATCACTTCAAGCGCGTGAATGACACCTATGGGCATGCTGCAGGTGATCGGGTTCTTGTCTCAGTTGCCGCAGCCTGCATGCAGAGATTGCGCTCCATGGACTTGCACGCTCGATATGGCGGTGAGGAATTCTGTTTTCTCCTTCCCGAAACGTCCCCGGAAGGAGCGGTCAGTTTTGCCGAGCGGCTTCGGTCGGCTGTCGCCGCGCTTCATTTTAATTCGGGCAAGGGAAGCTTTGCTCTGACCGCCAGCTTTGGGGTTGCAGAACGCCTGGCCAGCGAGGATTCAATCGATCATCTCCTGGAACGAAGCGATCAAGCGCTATACGAAGCGAAAAGAGGCGGCCGAAATCGCGTCATACTATGGACGCTCTCATAACAAGCGCATCGAGCCGGACCAGGCCATCTCAAACTACCACGGTGGTATGATCAGCGGCGCAGGACCAGGGGGTTGGAGGTGAAATGGTCCGAATTCTGGCGGACCGTTAAAGTAAAGACCTGAACCCAGCGTTTCCCTTGAAATGAGAAGGAATTCTGATTGTTATTTGAATCGGGAGGGAGGAAGACCATCATGGCCAAGATTCTGTTTGTGACACCTAGTGCGTTCCACCGGTCCATGTCCTTCGACCTCCCGCTGGGCTTGCTCAACCTGGCAGCTATCCTGCAGCAGGCCGGCCACCAGGCCGAGATCCTGGACTTCAATGCTCTTAACCAGGATGGGTCGCTGCGCCTCGTAGATGACGAGGCAGAGAACCTGTCAGCAATGCGGGACTTACTCTTGGCAAGGCAGCCGGATCTGCTGGGTTTTTCCACCTTCTGTTCCACCTACCACATTGCCCTTCTTGCGGCCCAGGCGGTGAAGGAAAAGTGTCCCGGCCTCCCCGTCATCCTGGGCGGTCCGCAAGCCTCGCTGACCGCCGAACCGACCCTGCAGGCCTTCCCATGGGTAGATGCGGTGGCGGTTGGAGAGACGGAGGAGACGGTAGAGAGGATCGTCGCCGGCCTCTTGGGCAAAATTCCGCTTACCGATGTCCCCGGGTTAGCATACCGCGAAGGGGAATCGATCCGCCTGAATGCGCCAGCGCCTCTCTTGGACCTGAAGGACTTGCCGAAGCCGGACTACGGGATGGCTTCATACTTCGATCAGGCGGGCTGGGTTCCGGTAGAGACAGGTCGCGGCTGCCTGTATAGCTGCCGTTTTTGTTCCACGCGGATTTTCTGGCGACATGTCTGCCGCCCCCGCGATCCGTCAAGTATCGCCCAGGAGATGGCCCGGATTCACCGGGTCTGGGGACGGACTCGATTCATCTTTGTGCACGACCTCTTCACATCCCAACGCCAGCGAGTGATCGAGCTCTGCGACTGCCTCGACGGGTTGGGTTTACCCCTGACTTGGTCTTGCAGCGCCCGCCTGGACGCGATCGATGAGCATCTGGCGGATCGTATGGTCCGGTCCGGTTGCCGCCGCATCTTCCTCGGGCTGGAGAGCAGCTCCCCGAGGGTCCAGGCGATGATCAGCAAGCCGATGGATCTGGAAAAAGGGTTGACCGTAGTGGATTTCCTGCTGAGGTCAGGGGTGGAGACGATTTGCTCGCTCATTGCGGGGTTCCCGGGCGAAAGGGAAGAAGACTTGCGTCAAACCCTTTCCCTCGCACTCAGGGCAAGCGAGATGGGGTGCGAGGTGATGGTGAATCGCTTTACTTTCCTTCCTCAGACGGAGCTCACCGAAGAGTACCGGGACCGGCTGGTCTTTGACGGAAGGCCCAACAATTTCAGTTCTGCTCAGTTCTTATGCCTGGCCGAGGAC
>JAPLHW010000025.1 GCA_026389425.1 Coprothermobacterota bacterium | reverse complement strand
GCGGAAGCCCAGGGTAAGGATGCCCAAAGTCTCCAGCCGTTCGACCGTTCGCGGCAGGTCGAGGATCGCCTTGGCGCCCGCGGAGACGACCAAGATCGGAGTTTTGGCTAGTTCGGTGAGGTCCTCCGAGATGTCGAAGGTCATCTCCGCTTGCCGGTGTACGCCGCCGATCCCACCGGTGGCCATCACCCGGATCCCAGCCAGACAAGCGATGCGGATCGTGGCTGAGACGGTGGTCCCGCCGGAGAGTTGTTTGGCCAACACCAAGGCCAGACTGCGAGCCTGGATCTTCTCCCCCAGCAGGCCGGCCAGCTCTTCCAATTCACCCGGGGTCAACCCCACTTTGAGAATACCTCGTATCACTCCGATCGTCGCCGGGACGGCTCCCTCCTTGCGGACCGCCTGCTCCCAGAGGGCGGCTGTCTCCAGGTTTTGCGGGTAGGGCAGGCCGTGGGTCACCAGGGCCGTCTCCAGTGAGACGACCGGCTTGCCCTGGGCCAGGGCTTGGCGAACTTCTTCGTGGATCTCAATCATGGTCTGTTTCCTCCTTCGAGATTAAGAGTGGGTTGACCCCCCAAGGCGGCAACCACCAGAGCTCCCAAATGGTTGCCCCGTTGTAGCGCCCGCAGAGGGTTTGAAGAGGCCATCATTTCTACCAAAAAAGCGGCGTCGAAGGCATCGCCCGCGCCGGTGCTGTCCACACCCTCAGCCGGGTAGGCCGGTTGGGAGAGTGAACACCCCGGCGCCAGGTAGCTGGCGCCGTCTTGTCCCTGTTTCAAAGCCACGCATGAGGAGAAGCGCAGAAGGTTGTCCGGCGCAATGCCGGAGAGAAGGGTTTTCGCCTCCTGTTCATTGAGCAGGAGGAAATCGAGGGGGCTGATCTCTGCCATGAGGCGCGCCGGGCCGTACCCCTCGATCAGATGAAAGCTGGCCGGGTCGAAGGCGATGGGCAAACTGCGTCGACGTGCTTCACTCAGGAGAAGGAGGATGAAATGCAAAGAGGAATGGGTGAAGAGGGTATAACCGGTGAAGAAGAAGAGGTCGGCGTCTTCCAAGATCGAAGCGTTGTAGTCCTCCGGATGAAAGGAGAGGGCAAGCTCTTTGTCCATGATGAAGGCTCGCTCCCCGTCGGCCTCTACGATCGCCCCGATGCGCGCCGTGCGAGCGCCGGGAACCACCAGGAGGCCATCCTCCACGCCTTCCTCGGCTAGGTGTTGTCGCATTAATCCACCCAACCAATCGTCCCCGACCTTGCCCACCAGGCGCACCTGGATGCCCAACCGTCGAGCCCATACGGCCACGTTGGCCGCTGAACCACCGGGGAGTAACTCGGCTCGCCCGGGCACATCCGAACCCCAGCGCAGTGCCTCCTGGGGTTTGAAAAGAAGATCCCAGGCGATGTCGCCGAGGCAAACCAGCTTCACGACAGCAGATCCCTCTGCATACCGCTATTGTACTCCGTCTCATCCGGAAAAATCCGAGTTCCAGGAGAGATCCATCGAAAAAAAAGCGGTCCCGCAGGTCTTTCTCCTCCTGACTTGGTCCACGATCGACTCCGTAGAGGAGCCTATTCCTACGATGGAGCCTGCCCCTGACGCCCCCTGGCACCCATTCGACGGTTGGGGAGCGCGGGGGTTGATCCTATCTGCCTTCTTTTTCGGCCTCCACCGCAGAGGCCACGCATTGCAGGAAGAGGTCGAAATCCTTCATTTCGGTCTGAAGGATGCGATAGATCTCTTCTGGGTCGATCTCCCAATAAAGGTGGACCAGGCGGTTGCGAAAACGAGCCATCTTCTTTAG
>JAPLHW010000164.1 GCA_026389425.1 Coprothermobacterota bacterium | reverse complement strand
TCCGGTCTCGGTCGTTCTGGCGTCGGTCGGGTTGGTGGCCTGTGCGGCCGGTTTCGGCCTTTTCCTGATGTCTTGGGTCAGTTCCAGCCGCCAGGTCGGGACGGTGATGGGCGGCGTCTTGACCATCACAGCGATGGTGGGGGGACTCTTTACGGTCTCCATCCCCAATATGCCTAAGGCTTTCCAAACCGCCGGCCTCAGCATGCCCCAAGGCTGGGCTTTGCAAGCTTTCCGGCTGTCTTTGAATGGGGAGGGGGTCCTTCCCCTGCTGCTGCCTTTGGCCGTGCTCTTGGCGCTGGCGGTCGTCTTCTTCGTTTGGGGATTGGCCCGTTTCCGGCGGCGACTGGCCTAGGATATTCCTATGCGTATTCTCACTATCATTGCCAAAAACCTGTTGCAGATCAGCCGCGATTGGAAATCGTCGCTCTTCCTGGTGGCGATGCCTATCCTCTTCACCGTCTTCTTCGGCGTGGTGACCGCGCAGCCTGCCGAGAGCCGCCTTACCCTGGCCGTCCTCAACGCCGCTGGGGGAGGTTCTCCGGCAGTGGAATTGGTGAAAGCCTTGGGCGACTCACCGGCCCTGCGCTTGATCCCCCTAACAGGAGATGAAGGAACAGGGGTGGAGGAACGCGTCCGGCAAGGCGAGTGGAACGCTGCCTTGATCGTTGTCCCCGGGTGGAGCGAGGCGGCTTGGTCTGGGCAACCGATCCCCTTGCAACTGGTGGCCGCGAGCGCCGGCCTACAGGGACAGGCTGCCACCACTGCTGTCCAAAGCGCTGCCAAAAGGATCCTGGGGGCAGTGGAGGCAGCTCGCCTGGCGGCGGAATTCCTGGAAGCGCGCAAGCCCTTCGACGATGCCACAGCCCGCACCGCTTTCCTCCAAGAGGTGATGACCCGATCGTTGGACCAATTCGCCACTTCCCCGCTTTCGGCAGAGACCGTACCGATGACGCTGTCCACCCAGCCGCCCAGCGGCTACGCCCAGGCTTCTCCTGGGGTGATGGTCCAGTTCGCCATCTTCGGCCTGCTTACTTCCGCCACGCTCTTGGTGATGGAACGGAAGACGCGAACCATGGCCCGCCTCCTGACCACCCCGGCAACCCGGGGAGAAGTGTTGCTTGGGCACGGTTTGACCATCTTCCTGGTCACCTTCCTGCAAGAACTGCTGCTGGTTTTGTTGGGACAGTTGGTCTTCGGGCTCTCCTACTTCTCCGCTCCGGGAGGGACACTTCTCTTGATGGTCTCCTTGGCGCTGTGGACGACCAGCCTGGGGCTGCTGATTGGCGCTTTGGTACGCGCCGAGGAGCAAGTCATTCTCTGGGGTTTGGCGGCCATGTTCTTCTTCAGCGCGCTGGGCGGGGCGTGGTTCCCCCTGGAGATTGCCGGTCCCGGTTTCGCCGCGATAGGAAGATGGATCCCTACAGCCTGGGCCGTCGAGGGTTTCCAGAACATCATCGTGCGCGGCCTGGGGGATGCCTCGGCTCTCCTCCCCTCAGCCATCCTGCTGGGGGTGGCCGCCCTCTTCTTCGCCATTGCCGTCTGGCGCTTTCGCTACGACTAAGGGGAGGAAGGCCTTGGAGATCCCTCCGCAGCGGCGGGGCCTCTTTCTCTATGGTCTGTTGATCGGGTTGGCCTTGCTGGTGAGCGGCTGCGCCTCTCCTTCCCTTCCTTCCCCAGAAAATTCTCCTGCTCCCCTCTTGCCAGTGTATCAACGCTACAACTTGCGCGCGCCCATGCGCGACGGGGCCGAGCTGTGGGCTGACGCCTGGGCGCCGATCCCCATCGGCAGCTACCCGACCATTTTGATCCGCACCTGCTACGGTAAACGGCAGGAGGAGATGAAATACGACCAGTTGGGGACTTACTTCGCCGCTCGCGGGTATGTCTTTCTGGTGCAAGACGTGCGGGGATGTGGCGACTCCGACGGGATCTTCAACTTCCTCTTCCAAGAGGAGGCGGACGGGTACGACACGGTGGAATGGGTCGCCCAGCAGAGTTGGTCGAATGGCCGGGTGGGGATGATGGGAGCCTCCTATCTAGGCGCTGCCCAATGGTTGGCGGCCCGCGCGCGACCGCCTCACCTGGTCTGCGTCGCCCCTACGGCAGCCTGCGGGCGCTACTTGGAGGAATTGCCGGCTGTGGGCGGGGTCTTCTACCAGGGTTGGGCTCTTCCCTGGCTGCTGGATGTCTTGAACTTGAACAAGGCGAGCAGCGTGAACGCCCAGGCTTGGGAAGAGATCTTCCGCCATCGCCCCCTGCTGGAGGCCGACGAGATGGCCGTAGGAGAGCGGGTGCCCCTCTACCGCGAGTTTCTCCAGCACCCGACCCTGGATGACTACTGGAAGCGAATCCAATTTACCGCCGAGGATTTCGGCAAGATCGAGATCCCGGTGTTGAACACCACCGGCTGGTTCGATGCAGATCAGCCGGGAGCGCTCTTCTACTGGCGGGGGATGGAGGCCGCCTACCCAGGACGCACCGACCAATTCCTGACCATCGGCCCCTGGACCCACGAGCAAACTTTCGGCGCACGCCTCGGCCAGGTTAATCTGCTGCAGTTTACTGCGGACACCACCGAGGATGCCAAGGAAATGCACCTGGCTTTCTTCGAGCGCTATTTGAAGGGAACCGGAGAGAGCCTCTCACTGCCGCACGCCCGGGTCTATTTGACCGGCCTCAACCAGTGGCGCGACCTGGCGCAATACCCACCAGCTGATGCCCAGCCCGTCTCTTTCTTCCTCCATTCCGGCGGGGCGGCCAACAGCCTGCAAGGGGACGGCACGCTCTCCTTGGAGTTGCCGGGGGTCGAGCCTTCCGACCACTTCACCTTCAGCCCCACCATGCCCGTCCCCATCGATGCTTCCGGCTGGGCCGGAAATTGCCGTTTGGTGGAGAGTCGTCAGGATGTCCTGGTCTACACCTCTTCCCCTCTGGAGCAGCCCTTGACTGTTCTTGGGACGGTGCAGGTGGAACTTTGGGCCGCTACTGATGGTCGCGATACAGACTTCGTCGCCCGCCTGGTCGATGTCGATCCCCAGGGGATCGCCTTCAACTTGGGCTGCGAGCAGTTCGGCGGGGCGATCCGAGCCCGTTTTCGCAGCGGATTGGAACAAGAGGTGCTGCTGGAACCGGGTGCCCTGGAGAGATACACCATCGATCTCTTTGATATCGGGCACGTTTTCCTGCCTGGCCATTGCCTGCGCCTGGAAGTCACTTCCAGCGCTTTTCCCATCCTTCATCCCAACCCCAACACCGGCAACCCAATCGCCACTGACACCGAGCAAAGGAGCGCCGAACAAACGATCGTCCATGAGCGCTCCTACCCGTCCGCATTGCGCTTGATGGTCCTCCCTTGATGCCTTGCCGTGGTGCTCTTTCGCGAAGCGAGGACCTACGATCGCCCCAGAGGCCTCCCGGATCGCGTGGGTGGATCGGAAGATGAAGCGGACGGTCCTGCTCGTCTCAGCCGCAGCCAGCTTCCTGGTGCCCTTCATGAGCGCCGCCTTGAACGTGGCTCTTCCGGCGATGAGCCGCGACTTCGCCGTCTCCGCCACTCTGCTGAACTGGTCGGTGACAGCATACATTTTGGCCACGGCCGCGTTCATCCTTCCCGCCGGCCGCCTGGGCGACCTGTGGGGGCGAAAGAAGGTCTTCCTTACCGGGTTGACTCTCTTCACCTTCTTCACCCTGCTTTGCCCGCTGGCCTCATCCTTCCAACTGCTGGTGATCCTACGCGCCCTGCAGGGAGCCGGAGGAGCGCTGGTCTTCGCCACCTCTGTGGCCATGCTCACTTCCGCCTGCCCGCCGGCGGAGAGAGGGCGGGCCTTGGGCTTGAACACGGCTGCCGTCTATCTAGGGATCTCCCTGGGTCCGCCACTGGGGGGGATCCTGACCCAAGCCTTGGGCTGGGGCTCGATATTCACTCTGACAGCGGCGATCGCATTTTTCCTCCTGGTGCTCACGGCCTGGGCCCTCCGTGGCTTGGACTGGCGAGGTCTGCAGGGGCGCTTTGACGGAGTGGGGGCGCTACTTTACGCGGGGAGCGTGTCGCTCCTCATCTATGGGCTCTCCCAAGCCGGGGAGAGCCTCACCAACCTCTATCTCGCCCTGGGAGGTGTTGCCACCCTCTTCCTCTTTGTCTTGTGGGAGTCGCGGAGACCCGATCCGTTGCTGCCAATGCGCCTTTTCGTGGGTAATCGACCCTTCGCCTTCTCCAATCTGGCAGCGTTGGTCAACTACACCGCTACCTTCGGCCACGCTGTCATCATCTCTTTTTACCTGCAGACAGTGAAGGGGCTCTCACCTCAGCTCGCTGGCCTCCTGATGCTGGTGCAGGCGTTGGTCCAAGCCCTTGTCTCTCCCCTTGCTGGGCGAGCCGCCGACCGGGTGGAACCCCGCCTTTTGGCCTCGCTGGGGATGGCTCTCTCCACGATCTCCCTCGCACTCTTCGTTTTCCTGGAAGCCGGAAGCCCGCTCTTCTGGGTGATCGCCAATACAGCCTTGATGGGGCTCGGCTTCGCCCTCTTCTCCTCTCCCAACACCTACGCTGTGATGGACGCGGTGCATGCTAAAGAGTACGGCATTGCCTCGTCAACCTTGGGAGCGATGCGGGTGGTCGGCCAATCGGTGGCGATGGCCTTGCTTTCGCTGCTCTTCGCACTTTGGCTGGGGACAGCGGAGATCTCACCTGCTGTAGTGGGGCCTTTCCTGAGCGCAGCTCGTACCTCCTACGGAATCGCCGCTGCGCTTTCTTTCGCTGCCATCTTCGCCTCTCTGGCGCGTGGGAGGAGCCGGAGACTTCTGGAGCAACCAGAGATTGATCGTCCGGTAAGGTAGAATGTTATTCCGGAAGCAGCAGCAGAAGGAGAAGGAGAAGGAGAAGGAGAAGACCTTGGACGAGACGATAAAGTGGCTGCTGGAGGGGCCGCCCTGGGTGCAATACCGAGCCCGCCGCGACCTGCTCGGCGAGAGGGAAGAGGAGTCCGCGGTCATTCAAGCCCGCCGGGGGATGAGCAGCGATCCTGTCCTTCTTTCCTTGATCCGCGAACTAACCGATTGGCCGGGGATGGTCTTGAACAGCCACAAGAGCGCCGGGCACTCGTTGCATAAGCTGGTCTTCCTGGCTGATCTGGGCTTTCAAGCGAGCGATCCGGGGATGGCTGCCGTGATCGATCGGGTGCTGGCTCATCGCGCCGACGAAGGGCCCTTTCAAGTGTTGATGAACATCCCCCGCGCTTTCGGGGGAAGCGGGGAGGACCAGTGGGCCTGGGCTCTTTGCGATGCCCCTCTGCTGATTTACGCCCTTTCCCTCTTTGGTTTTAGTGATGACCCGAGAGTGAAGGCGGCCTTGGGCTATCTCGCCGGACTGGTCCGGGAGAATGGCTGGCCCTGCGCCGTCTCCCCCCAGTTGGGATCTTTCCGGGGGCCTGGGCGCCGCGATGATCCTTGCCCCTATGCCACCCTGGTGATGCTGAAAGTCCTCTCCCTGGACCCGCAAGGGCGGCAATCGTCCGCTGCCCGCAGCGGTGCGGAGAGCCTGCTTGGCCTTTGGGCACAACGGCAAACCCGCCACCCCTACCTCTTCTATATGGGGACTGATTTCTGCAAACTGAAAACCCCCTTGGTTTGGTACGATCTGCTTCACCTGGTAGAAGTGCTCTCACGCTTCCCTTTCCTTACCCAGGATCCTCGCCTCGCCGAGATGGCCGAGATCCTGCGGGGAAAGGCTGACGGCCAGGGTCGATTCACCGGCGAGTCGGCATGGATGGCCTGGAAGGGATGGGAGTTCAGCCAGAAAAAGAGCCCCTCCCGTTGGCTGACTTTGCTGACTTGCCGCGCTCTACAGCGGATCAGCAGCGCTCCTCCCGAAGTTCCATAGCGTCATTCTGTCCATGATCTTCGCCGTGAAGGGCGTTCGTTGACCCTCCTCGTTTGTGACGTTACCATCTCTCAAGAAGCGGAGGGCTGTTCATAATACGTTTGACCGCACCATGCTGTGAACGCCGTTCCGTGAACTGGTCAATGTCCAATATGCCTTCTAACTCACAGCCATTTTCTGGGCCAGGCAACCGCGCCCCAACTCTTTGGCGCCACGGTGACTTCATGAAGCTGTGGGCCGGCCAGACCATTTCGCTATTTGGTAATGCCCTCAGTCGGTTGGCGATACCACTTATCGCCGCACTCACGCTCAATGCCACGCCCGCCGAGATGGGGCTCCTTGCGGCAGTCGGCACAACCCCTATCCTCCTGGTTGGGCTTTTCGCGGGGGTATGGGTTGACCGTCTCCGGCGTCGGACTTTACTGATAGCAGGAGATATTGGGCGGGTACTGCTCCTCGTGACGATCCCAGCTGCTGCCCTTCTGGGCATCCTGACAATGGTCCAGCTCTATATCGTCGGTTTCTTGATCGGTGTACTCACTATCTTCTTTGAAGTAGCCTCCCGGTCGTATTTGCCCACGCTGATTAGCCGCCACCAGCTCGTCGAGGCGAATGGCAAGCTTGAACTTAGCGGATCAATCACCGCCATTGCTGGCCCGAGCCTTGCTGGCCTTGTCATCCAGGCAATTACTGCACCTCTGGCAATCTTTCTGGATGCCGCCTCATTCCTTGTTTCGGCTCTTTGCATATTCTTCGTCAGACACCGGGAGGATGCGCCGCGGATTTCCCGCATCCCATTGTTTTCCCAAATACGAGAGGGGCTTGGTGTCGTTATCGGGAACCCGCTCCTTAGGGCTCTCGCTGGCTGCCTGGCAACGAGCAACTTTTTCTCAAACGCTTTCTTTGCGCTTTACATTCTCTTCGGTGTCCGTGAACTCGGGCTTGATGCCGCCGAACTAGGCCTTATCTACGGCCTCGGGGCGTCTGGGGCGCTGGTCGGAGCTATGCTTGCTCCGAGAGCCGCTGCTCGCCTCGGTGTCGGACGGACGCTCATCATCGGGGCATTCCTGGGCTCTTTGGAGGTTTTACCAGTTGTCTTCGCGACGCCACACATCGCCATTTACTTGCTTTTGTTGTCGAGCCTGCTGGGTAACTTTGGTTGGGTGCTCTACAACGTCAATGCAATCAGCTTGCGCCAGGCCGTCACACCAATAGCTCTCCAGGGTCGGGTGAACGCCACATTTAGTTTTCTTGTGTCAGGGATGCTCCCACTAGGCGCGCTGACGGGCGGTGTGCTGGGCGAGGTGCTTGGCTTGAGGAATACGATTATCCTGGCCGCCGTGGGCAGCTTATTCGCCACTCTGTGGGTGTTGTTATCTCCAGCTCGTAAGATGACGGAAATCCCGGAGGTGGCCTAACCACTGCTTGAAAAGGGAGGAGAAGGAATGGGGGGGCAGGGCTTGAATAGCAGTATCTTGGTTTATTGTAGCTTGAGAGAGTAATATCGAGTGGAACAATGCTGGATTCGTTAGAATACCTACATGTTCAAATGAGATTGGAAGGGTTATGCCTGAATCGAGACGGCTCGATGGCATCTTTTGACCCCGCAAGCGATGACCATCCGCTTGTCATTATTGCCCAAACCACAGATGGGCGCACAGTAACATATCTCCACGAACGGTTGCCCATCGAACTTCGAGATAGACTCTGTGCTAGGAGGAGTCAGATCAGCTTCCCGGACGTAGACGCGTGGCTGTATCTGCTTGACCTTGACCGCCTCCAATACAAAGTCGCGCATTCCAAAACATACGTGTTTCCACAACACTATATTGAAGCAGATACGGGTAGAATAACGTGTTTCCAAGAGGACGACCCTAAGATGAAGTGCTTTGGCTTCGACAAACTTGCTGATGAAGTCTATGCCGTCGAATACGATGGAGTCATCATGTCAACATGTGTATCTATCAGGCAGAATGCTGACAGTGCTGAATCGTGGGTGTTCACTAAACCTGAATATAGAAGGAGGGGATTGGCACGGTTGGTCGTTGCGGCTTGGGCAAAGAATGCGATTCAAAATGGCATCATTCCTTTCTACAGCCACGAGATAGACAATACAACGTCAGCAGGTTTGGCAAGCAAGTTAGAGTTGATTCCGGTGTTTGAAGAAATCGGCATTGAAGGCGTGACTGGCTAGCCCACCAAACAGTAGAGCCCGACCAACTGCTTTCCGCAGCGATACGCGCGATACCGTCAACCTGGTTCTTGTTCTAGTTCTTGAAGTGTGCTTGGCCTGTGCCGTTCAGCAGCCAGAAAACTTTCATCGCACCACGAAGAAAGGAGACGAATGATAGCGCTGGATCGAACAAAGGCCAATCCCTGGGTATTAAAGACACCGCCTGGGACGGCCGAGTACACAATGTTCGTCGAAGAGAAGGACGGCCTACGCGTCCTTGTATGTACCGTTGGCAAGACCGTCCTGTTGTATGACGCTCGGTGTATCAGCGATCTGCACGCCATGCTCAAAGCAGTTGGAGGGTGGGTTGAACTCGGAGGATCCGATGAGCAGAAACCCGCCAAGGAAGGTACCGTGGAGGCTTGGGGGCGATCTCTGAATAACCCAATAGGTGGTTGGTACGGCCTGAAGAAGAGTCTTCGCGGACGATTTGGTGTATATGTTCCACCGCTCATGGAGGCACTTGGTCTTTGCGAACTCGAGCACAACCCAAAGAACAATCGAATGCGTGCGATGGAAGCCGCCTAACCCAACCATCGCGTGGGTCTTCACCGGCAATCTGGGGAAAGGCCACTCATATCAAACGTTCAAAGGAGGCACCATGATACCGATGAGAACCAAAGCTCCTTCCAAAGAAGACTTAGCGTCTGAGCTCGGCGCTGCAGAGGACATCTGGAACGCAATCATCGCATTGGTCACCAAGAAGTTCGGGTCGATTGACCAAGAATGGAAGCCCTCAAAAGCGAGCTTTGGCCAGATATGTTTGCTCAGGCATAAGAAAAGGACACTTCTATACCTGACGCCCGATAAGGAGATGGTCCGGGTCGCCATCGTTCTCGGGGAACGAGCTGTTGTACTGGTACTGGCCAGTGAACTACCGGAAGGTATCAAAACCCTGATTCGAGAGGCACGGCCGTATGCAGAAGGTCGAGGCATTCGTTTTCCGGTGAGTTCCGCTGCAGATATGCTAGTGGTCAGCGATCTAGTCGTGATCAAAACGACGCCGAGATGACGCCGAACAGGCGTTGCACCTGACCGGAGCTGCATTGGGACTCGGGTCGCGAAGTTCAACAAGAATCGTTACGCATATCGAGGTACATTAATGAAGACTCTATAAGTATCATCGGCGGGTTGGCTTGGCCAAGCTCGGCCGTGTATTACCGGAAGATCAATGAGTTAGTAGCCCAACGATTGGGCGGACTCCATTGCGCCAAGTTCTAGCCTTTCATCAGCAGGATTCGGCTGATGGTCGTGAAGTGCAGGCCGGTGTGTTGGGCTACCGCATGTTGGCTGTATCCATAGCGCTCCACGGCCTCGCGGATCTTCTCATTTCTGGCTGTCTTACTGAGGCCTGCATCTAGGGGCAATAACTGCTCCAAGCCCGGTCGACGGAGAAGCTGTTGTTCTTTGGCAATCTCGGCGAGCTCTTTGCGGTTCTCCATCAGCGTCTGCATCCTCGCGGTGAACTCCTCATCGCCAAGGATGATCTGCCCGCGCACTCCTTTCCAGGGACCGGCCTGCTGAACCTCCTCTTCCACAAAGGCCTGATACATCCTCTGCGCTTCGCTTCGCTCCGCGGCGAAACGATCCAGCAGCCAATCCACTGTCAGGCACGGATGGGCGACCTCCAACCCTGCCGTCCCCCCATAGCTGCTCCAAGGCCATTTTCCCGGCTGATCGACCAACTTGGCTCGAACCGGGTTCAGCGCCACATAGCGGCAAAGCTCCAGCAGTTGGCTCTCTTTCTCCAGCACGATGGCTCGAAATCGTCCCTGGAAGACGTGCCCGGGATGGTCGTGCCGTCGGTTGAATCCCTGGGTGTAGACTCCGTTGAGCTGTCGCATTCCCTGAGATAGGTTGCCCTCCGGGGTCTCGATCAGCAGGTGGTTGTGGTTCTCCATCAAGCAGTAGGCATGACAGAGCCAGTGGTATCGCCGGTTTATTTGCTGAAGAAGAGCAAGAAAGGACTCCCCGTCTTCGGCATGGCGAAAGATCTCTTTTCCTTTGTCGCCCCGCGAGGTGACGTGGTAGACTGCGCCTTCGTATTCGATTCGTAATGGCCTGGCCATGATTCTTCAGAGGATACGGCTAAAAAGATTAGATGTAAAGACTTGACCCCAAGCTCTGAGCTGGTCTAGGGACGTTGCTAAACCCCGCCATTCATGCTTTTGAAGACCCCGCCGCCCCAGGTGCCGGCGTAGAAGGTCCGGTGGTTGATGGTGCCGATGGCCAGGCAATGTACGAAGCTGTTCGGCAGCCCGCTAGAAGAACTAGCCCCCAGCTGGATCTTTTGTGGGGTTCCCGGTGAATCGCCGGTTTTGCGATTCAGTGGGATGAACATGCGATTCGCTGGGGTGAATTGCCCAGGTCGACCTGTTTGGCATTCCCAGTGCCGTGGGACCTGCAAAAAAAAGAACCCTCGATACCTCGGGGGCTCTTCTCATCTGTCTTCTCAGAAAACTAGTTTACAGTACGTTTACGTTCTGGGCTTGAGGACCCTTGGGTCCCTTGGTGATGTCGAAACGGACTCGTTGTCCTTCGTCCAGAGATTTATAGCCGCCACCTTG
>JAPLHW010000181.1 GCA_026389425.1 Coprothermobacterota bacterium | reverse complement strand
ATCCAGAAGCGGTTCAAGGGCGACCCCGACCAGTTGAACAAGGCCATGTCCCAGCTCTACAAGAAGCATGGGATCAACCCGGTGGGTTGCTTCACTTCCTCCTGCTTGTTGCAGATCCCCCAGTTGTTGATCATGTGGGCCCTGTGGTTTGCCCTGCAAGCCTTTTTCCTGGCTCCCGTCCATGTTCCCATGGACGCGTCTTTCCTGGGGAGTCTGACTCCCACTGCTGTCACCCCGACCATCCCGGCCGATCTCTTCCATACCTACACCACCACCATGCTTAACGGCAGCCAATTTGCCCTGGTAGCGCGAGCCGCCACCCCCGGAGCCATGTTCCTCGGTTTCAACCTGGCCTATACGCCAACCGGCGCACCTCATTGGATCTACTACCTTTGGCCCGCGCTGACCGCCGCCACCATGTTCCTCCAATCGAAGACGATGGGCCAAAGCCAAACCCAGCAAGGCGGAGCGGCTTTCATCAATATTCTCTTCCCCCTCCTCATCGGTTGGATCTCCATCTCCATCCCGGTGGCGGTCTGTCTCTACTGGGTGGTCTTCTCCCTTCTTCAGGTCGCCCAGCAGTTGTTCGTCTTCAAGGGTATCCCCAAACCGCCAGCCGCCGCTCAGACCGTCCAGGTGATCCCCACCCCGCCCCAGGCTCTATCTGCCCCGGGTAAGAAAAAAGCAAAAGGAAAGTAAGCGATGGCTGAAATGTTTTCTGTGGAAAAATCGGCCAAGACGGTCGAGGAAGCGACCGTTGCCGCTCTAGAAGAGCTCGGCGTCTCCCGCGAGCGTGCGCTCATTGAGGTTCTTGAGGAGCCTAAGAGTGGGCTTTTTGGCATCGGTTCGAAGCAGGCGGTGGTTCGCGTTACCCGCCAGGTCGAGGAGATCGACCAAGTCGAAGGAGTGGCCGGCGGCCTGCTTTCCCGCTATGACGACACCCTCCGCTTAAGCGTGGAAAAGAAGGGCGAATCCTATTTGCTAAACATCGCTTCCCCCGAGCCGGCCCGCTTCATCGGCAAGCACGGAGAGACGGTCAACGCCCTTCAGTTCATCCTATCCCTGCTCTTGGCTAAGCAAGGCCTCCACGTGCGCTGTCTGCTCGACTCGGGGGATTACCGCTCCCACCGCGAGCGCACTCTCAACCAAATGGCTCGCCGCTTGGCTGACCGTGTCGGCCGAATCCGCCGCCCCTATACCATGCCGCCCTTGCCGCCCATGGAGCGCCGCGTAATTCACCTCGCACTACAGGATCGCACCGATGTGAAGACGCACTCCGAGGGAGACGAGCCCTATCGCAAAGTAATCATCGAACCTAGCCAGAGTGAGGGGCTGGCTCCTCGCCCGCCACGCGAGAATCGCTCCAGCGACGACCGTCCGCGCCAGGCATATAGCCCGCAGCAGCGTGCTCCGCGCTATGGAGGTGGAAGCGAACGCCGCCCCCCCGATCGCGATCGTGGTTATGAGCGCGGCCCGCGCCGCCCACCAGGGGACCGACCCGCGGAACCCCGGCCAACCGAGGCTCGACCTCCCCGCGAAGAGCGGTCACGCGAGGAAGACGAGCCCAGCTCCATCCCCTCTCCGATGGCGCCTTCCAAGAAGTGGATCGCTCCCGCAGCGCCTCACGGGGCCTACTCTCCCAAGACTTCGCTTCGCTACCGGCCGTCGCGCAAGCCCTGAACCGCGACCAGCGGGCTACCATTGCTGCCATTGCCACCCCCCTGGGACCAGGGGGGATCGGCGTGGTGCGCCTCTCCGGGCCGGACAGCCTGCCAATTTTGTTGCGCCTCTCGGGGCGCAAGGAGGGATTCTTCACGCCGCGCCGCTTGCAGGCGGTCACCTTCACTACGCCAGAGGGTTGCCGGTTGGATCGGGGGTTGGCGGTTTGGATGCCAGCTCCCCACTCCTATACCGGAGAGGATGTGGTCGAGTTGCATGCCCACGGATCATCGACCATCCTGCAAGCCTTACTGGACGCCACTTTCCAATGCGAGGCCGCGCCAGCACGGCCTGGAGAGTTCACCCGCAGGGCCTTTGAACACGGCAAAGTAGATCTTCTGCAGGCGGAGGCCATCGCCGCGCTCTCCCAAGCCGCCTCACAAGAAGAAGCCCAGGCTGCTCTCTACCAATTGGAAGGGGGGTGGTCCCTGCGCCTTGGCGCGCTCGAAGAACGCCTCCGAGACTCGCTTGTCCAACTGGAAGCGGCCCTCGATTTCCCCGAAGAGGTGGATTGGCAAGCGGCGCCTTTGCAGGAAAGATGGGAGGAAGCGGAGCGAGAGATCGGCGAGCTGCTGAATGCCGGTATCTCAAGTGGGCGGGGCACAAACCAGCCAGCCCTGGTCATCGCGGGCGCGCCCAATGTTGGCAAGAGTTCTCTCCTGAACGCCTTGCTGGGTTATCCCCGAGCCATCGTCTGTGCTACTCCCGGCGCCACCCGTGACGCTGTCGAAGCGGAATGGCGGCTAGGCCAGAACACCCTCCGGCTGGTCGACACAGCCGGCCTCGGTCCCCCTGCCAACGAACCCGAGGAGCTTGGGATGGTGCAAACGCGCTCTCTCCTGGAAGGGGCCTTGGGCATCCTCTGGTTGGTTGATCTCTCCCGCCCTCCCGTCGCTGAGGACCAGGCTTGGGTCGCGCAGCGTCCGTCCGCGCGAACCCTTGTGTTGGGGAACAAGCTTGATTTGGGCGAGGACCCCGGCTGGCGTTCTTTCCCCCTCTCCTTGGCGGCTCGCATCTCGGCCACCTCGGGGGCCGGTTTGGCCGAGTTGCGGGACCTTATTGCCCAACATTTTCCCCCTTCCCCTCCGAATCGACCCCCCGCCCTCTCGCCGTACCAACGGCAGGCGCTCCTCGTTTCACGTGAAACGCTCCTTCGCGCTTGCCACGAGTTAGAGACCTCCCCCCCCGAGCTGCTCGCCGCCCATTTGAAAGCTGCCTTGGAAGCCTTGGGCCAGGTTACCGGCAAGGACACCCCCCCCAACCTGCTGGAAGAGATCTTCTCCCGCTTTTGCCTGGGAAAATGAGCTAAGCAGGATGAACCAGACCTACGAAGTGATCGTCGTTGGCGCTGGCCACGCCGGAGTTGAAGCGGCCCTGGCCTCAGCCCGGCTGGGGTGCCGCACACTCCTACTGACCCTCAGCCTGGAGGGGATCGCCGTGATGCCCTGCAACCCCGCCATCGGCGGGCCGGGGAAGGCCCAACTGGTTCGGGAGGTGGACGCGCTGGGGGGGTTGATGGCCCAGGCCGCCGACGCCTCGATGATTCAGATAAAGGTCTTGAATCCCTCCCGCGGCCGCGCTGTGCGAGCGCTCCGCGCCCAGTGCGATCGGGCTCTCTACCATCAGGTGGTGAAGACAGCTCTCGAGCAGCAAACACATTTGGAGATCTACCAAGGAGAGGCCGGCTGCCTGCTGGTGGAAGGTGGATCCTGCCGCGGCCTTCGCTTGACCAGCGGGGAAGAGCTCTTTGCCCAGTCGGTAATCCTCTGCTGCGGCACCTTCCTCAACGGCATCGTGCACATCGGCGATTTTCAGGTTCCCGCTGGCCGCGCCTGGGAATTCCCAACCACCCAGCTATCAGACAGCCTGGCCGGCTGCGGCCTCCACCTCCTGCGCTTCAACACCGGCACCACCCCGCGCATCGATGCCCGCAGCGTGGATTTCTCGGTCATGCTTCCCCAGCCCGGCGATCCCAGTCACCCGGCTTTCTCCGTCTGGGACGAGCCGCAGCCATTCCCCCAACTGGATTGTCACCTCACCTACACCACCCCCAGAACCCACGAGTTAGTGCACCAGAACGCCCACCTCTCCCCCTCCCAACGCGGCGCCATGGTCAAAGTCGGACCCCGCTATTGTCCCTCCATCGAGGAGAAGGTGCGCTGGTTCCCCGACCGCACCCGCCACCAAGTCTTCCTGGAGCCGGAAGGCCGCACTACCACGGAGATCTACTTGCAAGGGATGAACATCTCACTCCCTGCTGAGATCCAGTTGGCGGTCCTGCGTACCATCCCCGGCCTGGGAGAAGTCCGGATGATGCGACCCGGCTATGCCATCGCCTACGATTTGGTGGACCCCCGCCAGTTGGAACTAACCTTGGAGGTGAAGGGGGTACGCGGGCTCTTCCTGGCTGGACAGGTGATCGGAACCACCGGCTACGAGGAGGCCGCCGCCCTGGGGGTGCTGGCTGGGACCAACGCCGCCCTGCGCGTTCAAAGGCGCCCCCCGCTGATCCTCGGGCGCAGCTGCAGCTACCTCGGCCTGATGGTGGAGGACCTCACCCTGATGGGGGTGGAAGAGCCCTATCGCATGTTCACCTCCCGCGCCGAGTACCGCCTCAGCTTGCGGCAGGACAACGCTGCTGAGCGCCTCTCTCCGCTCGCCCACGAACTGGGCTTGCTTGACCAGGAACACTGGCGGCTCTTTCAAGAGCGGCAAGCGTACAAGGAAGGTTTTCGTTCCTTCCTCCAAGGCCGGCGCTTATTGCCGACCCCCGCCCTGCGCTCGTTCTTGGCCGAACGCGGTGCCGGCGACCTGAACGGGGGAGCCTCCGCCGCGGAATTGCTAGAGCGCCCTCAATTGGACTGGCCCGATCTGGCCGAGCTTCTCTCCTTTCCCCCTTGTCCCGTCGAGGTAGCCGACAGCGTGGTCACCGAGATCAAATACCGCGGATATCTGGTCCAGGAGGAGGAATGGCGCCGTCGTCTGGCCCATTGGGAAGGACGGGCCATCCCCCCCGGCGTGGACTACGCTGCCGTGCCAAGCCTCTCCCGGGAAGCTTGCCGGAAGCTGCAGGCGATGCAACCCTCGCATCTGGCGCAGGCTTCCCGGCTTCCGGGGGTGAAAGATGCCGACCTGGTGGCTTTGGCCATTTACCTGGAACGCGGTGGCGGCAGGAAAAAGGAAGCTTGAACCCCGCTCCCTTGGTCGAACGCTGGCTGCTGGAAGGGGCGCAAGAGAGCGGCCTGCAATTGACCCGCGAGCAAGTCGCCCTCTTCCTCCGTTACCGCGATCTGCTGCGGGTGGCCAACCGAACCTACAACCTGACCGCCTTGGGCTCGGACGAAGAGATCATCATCAAGCATTTCCTCGATTCCCTCAGTGGCCGGCTGCTCTTTCATCCCCACCCGGGAGAGACCGTCCTCGACTTGGGGCCGGGTGGCGGGTTCCCCTCGCTGCCCCTGGCCCTCGTTGATGAATCCTTCCCCTTGCTCCTGCTGGAGCCGCGACAGCACCCGGCTGATTTTCTGGAGCAGTTGATCGCCACTTTCTCCCTTGGGAAGGCCCTCGTTGTCCGGCAGCGGGCAGAGACCTTCGCCAGGGGGGCTGGGAGGGAAGCTTTCGACTGGGTCCTGGCACGAGCCGTGGCCCGGCTTAACGTCTTGCTCGAGCTCAGCCTGCCCCTCTTGCGGCTAGACGGCCACCTCTTAGCTTGGAAGGGCGACCAGATCGGGGAAGAGTTGGCCGACGCTGAATATGCGCTGGAGGAACTGGGCGGGGAGGTGGAGGCGATCCGGTCCCTGACCTTACCGCACTGGGGTTTAGAGCGAAACCTTGTGCTGGTGCGCAAGGTACGGCCGACACCGGAGCGTTATCCGCGGCGAGTCGGCATCCCCCAGAAGCGCCCTCAATTGGGGTCACATCTTCATATGTCACCAATTATCTCTTTGACTGCGCGCTCCAAGTCTCCATCTGCCTCCAAGTAATTCTGTCCCCGCTTGACCGCTCCCGGTATCGCCGTATATCCAACGCCAAACACCTTCCCGATCTCCGCATTTAAATACACCCCCACCCGATACAAGACGTAAATGGCAATATCCCGATTCTGACAGCGATATTTACGCACTTTTAATACGGACTCCGGGTCTATCTCCCCCAATTCATTCAATATCCTGACAGTCAATGCCCGAATGTCTCTGCTTTTCAATAAAGATCTTGCCTGTGGCTTCTCTTGGCGCCCTTCACCTTTTATCCTCTCGATGCAATCCTGCGAAAAGTCTTCGCTTCCAAGGTATAACCCATGCCGAAGATCTCCCAAAGGGCCTGACCCTTCTTCAAGGCTCAGCTCCTGGGCCTGGCGAAATTTCCCGCGACTGCCCCCGTACATGCCCAGAACCAACTCCGTTGTTAGCCAGGAAGCCTCGCGCCTCTCATCCACATACCCTTGATAACTGCTCCACTTATAGTCCAATATGTGGTTGATGAGGCATGCCCGCAGAGGATTCCCATGAATATAAAGACACACGGCTGTAAAGTAACGGTCATCCTCTATGAGAAAGCTCTTGAAACGGCCCTGGAATAAGTGTCCGATTCGCTGATGCTTCCGATTGAACCAAACAGAATAACTAACGCCGAGCCACTGGATGGCACGGGAAAGATTGCCTTCTTTCGTGTGTATGAGCAAATGATAGTGGTTTTTCATTAATACATAGGCATGGATCTCCAATTGAAACCGTTCAACCATCCTGGCGAGTAATTCAAGAAATTTATAATGATCTTGCTCATCCCGGAAGATTTCTTTTTTTTCGTTT
>JAPLHW010000111.1 GCA_026389425.1 Coprothermobacterota bacterium | reverse complement strand
GAGGGATTGAACAGCCGCATCCAACATCTCATCAACTGTGCTCGAGGCTACCGTCGTTTCGAGAGTCTGCGCACTGCCATCCTCTTCTTCCTCGGGAAGCTAGAGCTCTACCCACAGAAAAGCTCATAGCACCCCTTTTATTAAGATGGCAGCGGACAAAGATAACAAAATGGGAATGTTCTGGTTAACCGGTTCGCAGCAGTTTCATCTCGTATGATGATCTCGGCTGTTGGGGGAGAGAGGGGATCGGCCTGATGTCCTTTCAGCAGGGATAGGGTCTAGAGCCTCTCATCCACCAAATCTGGGTGCTGATGGATCCAGTCAAGGAGAGCCCGGAGAAGGTTGCGGATGTCCTGTAGTTGGCTTGTGCAAATATCATAGAGTTCGCGCGCAGATACCTCATCGTAGAAATGCACCAGACGGTTTCGATACCCGGCAAGCTCCACGAGAAGCGCACTTTGAACCGTACTGAGCACCTTTTGCCGGGTGAGAGTGAGCGCCATATCTTTGTATTCCAATGGACCCAGGCCGAAGGCTTTGGCCAGGATGTGTCGCCCCAGGTCGAGCAGGGCTTCTAGCGCCCGCCTGAGGAAAGATTCCGCTGCCGCTGGGTTGCGCGGATCACTTTGGAACTGAAGGTAGCTGCCCAGCGGCAGCGCATCAATGCCGCGAAGCAGCTCGGTGATCTGCTCGGCTCTCTCTAGGACGATGCTTGCCTTGATCTTTGAGGGTGTCACAGCTCGGCGCCCACTAGCTCGCGCCACCTCTCCCGGAGAAATGGCGCTAGGTCGCCCGCACGGCGCAAGTAATAGAGCTGGAGTTCGGCTTCCTGGACCGAGTCGCAGCAATAGAGAAGCTCACCGCGCACAATGTCGGCCGCAAGGAAAGCGTTCGCTTCTGGCAGGATCACTAGATCAACGCGGGAGACTCCGAATAGTTCCTCCATCTTCAGGACCAACTGAACCCGCTGCCGCGCTGAGAGGGAAGACCCCCTCTCTGGCTGGACCCCGATGTCTACATCCGATTCGGAGCGCTCGCCAGATGGCGCCGTCCCGGAAGCCGATGCGACGATTTCCCCTGCCCTGCTGCCGAATACGTACACTGCAGTCAAGCCAAAGGCCTGAGCTAGGGCAGCCACGTTGGACGTATGGGGGATACTCATTCGAACCCACTCCTTCGTGAAGCATTGGGGAGCATCACCGCTATAATCTCCTTCTATGTACCACGATCGTGCAACATAAGTTTTCACTGGGTGAGGTTTACATTGATCCCGTATTTTATTTTAGTGTATCATTACTGGCTTGCTTCAGAAAGGGGAAGATGGGGGGAAGATGGGGTCAAGTCTTTAGATTTAGCGTTTCTTCTTTATTCTTCGGAGTGTCGTGGCATGCAAAGAATAAGGGGACAGATTTATTTTCTCCTGCGTTGCGCTCAAGACGGGCTGTTAGTCCATCGTCCCCATTGGAGCGATGTTCGGATCAGTTCCCACTCTCCCGATGAAATGGTTTCTACTATCCAAGCTGTATACCTTCTCCGCTCGTTTTGTCTCGCTGTCGGCAAAGTCAAAGGTGCAGTAGCTGGATCATTGGCAGTCAGCGGGATCCGCGAGAAAACGGCTTGCCTGTCATTAATAAATAAATCTGTCCCCTTTTTGTCCATAGGAGAAGCGCGGTGGTAAACTTTATGATGAGCGTTTACAGTATTTCATTTGAAAAGGAGATAACATGCCTGAAATAATCCTGAAAACAGATATGCCCGATAAAGCCGCCAGAATTCTGATTGAGGTTTTGGAAACGGAATCATTCCGTCTCAAATACAGCATGCAACTTGCAAAAAGAAGACTTTCAAAATTTGAAAAGAAATACAAAGTTTCTTCAGACAAATTTATCAAGGAGTGGAGCGCTGAAGATCTGGCAGGCAAAGATTTGGAGTATGTCGAATGGGCTGGTGAGTATAAACTCTCAATCCGCCTCAATGATCGTTTAACTGCATTGAAGAGCATTCACCATGTCACTTCATGATTACCTTGATTC
>JAPLHW010000184.1 GCA_026389425.1 Coprothermobacterota bacterium | reverse complement strand
CCTATTGGCAAGGAGAAACGCTTCGTAGTTTCGCGGTTCTTCTAGATGGCTACCAGAGTTGAAAGGAGGTTGGGGTCGCTGGCTCGACCAGGTTAGAACCTGTTTGGTGTCCTTCGAACTTCAAAAACCATAATTTGTCGTTTTCTCTTGGACTTGCCCTGATTCACTATTAGTTGCCAAATACAACCCCGTCAATTTCTGCAGCAAGCGGATTCTCCGCACAGCTTTAGCCTACCGGGACGCGCTGAAACAATAATGTCCCTTCGTACTCCAGCGCCAAAGGGATTTTATTTTCCCTTGGAGAGGATCGAGTGGGCTACATGGACGTCATTTCAGATCTATGATGCAGCAGAAGTAGCAAGCAAGAGTGTTTCTAGTGGATCGGTTGTACTTCCATATAGGACCAAACATAGTGAATAACTGGGTGCTCTTTCTAACTTGGATTGCTTATAATGGCAATTAACGAGGAATTCGTAATTTGGCGCCAGCCGGACTTCCTTGTTAAATGAAGAAAAGGAGGGAACGATAATGGAAAACACAGTTCTGATCGCCTATGGCAGCAAATACGGCGCCACCGCTGGCATCGCCGAGAAAATCGGCGAGGTGCTGCGCCGGGAAGGGTTCACCGTAGAGGTACGGCAAGCACGAAGCGTCAGCGACGTGAGTGCCTATAGAGCGGTGGTCATTGGCAGCGGCCTCTACATCGGACAGTGGCTGAAAGAAGCGGCCAAGCTGTTACAAGACCAAGAACAAGCGCTCAGTCAGCGGCCAGTTTGGTTTTTCGTCACCGGTCCCACGGGTGGGGGGAGCGGGCCGCCTGCCTTGCCGCAAAAGTTCCGCAATTCCGACAGATTGAAACCGGTTACTGACCGCATCCAGCCGCGCGACATTGCCCTCTTCGGTGGCATGATCGACCCCAAGAAAATCAGTTTTATCGATAAGATTGTCGTCAAAGCTGTTAAGGCTCAGGTCGGAGATTTCCGGGACTGGTCTGCTATTGAGACTTGGGCAAAAGCGATCGCGGACACGCTGAAGCAATAAGGTTCCTCTTATTCCAACATCTTAAGGATTTTTATTGTTTTCCTTTGGAGAAGACCGGGTTAGCTACTTAGAGACATACGTGCTCCATGATGCAGAAAAACTGGCAAGCGGACCGCGTATTGGGCAATAGGGAGCCATTTCGTAGCCGCTAGAACATTCCAGATGTGCTTATTGGCTTCTGACGGAATCACATCTACTATGCTGATTCAGTATAAAGAATAGTCAATTCCTACTTAATGTCGATAGAATTATCGTGGTGTCATGATAGAATAATTGAAAATATCCTCTGGGAGAAAAGATAGTGCCGTTCAAGAATAGAATCGACGTAGTCAAGGCTGTTCTATCAAACCCGCAGATGATCAAGCTGAGGCCTTCCATCAACTGGTTTTTTGCTCGCTACATGATGAAGTTCCCCGCTGTGACTGTTGGTGACCATGTGGTTCTCCATTCCCACCTGCCGCCTTTGAATAGCAAGGCCTATACGCGTTTCATCAATGAACACCTCCTCGCAAGGACCGAAGGGCCTTCCCATGCTCAGATCGGACTGACGAACGCCTGCCCCCAAAACTGTGAGTACTGCTATAACAAGAACCGAACCGGGAAGACGATGGACAAGGAGACCATCAAGAAGGTGATCCGTGACCTGAAGGAGATGGGAGTTGTTTGGCTGGGTTTCACCGGAGGGGAACCGCTGTTAAACAAAGACATCCTGGAAATCACCGAAAGCGCATCCGAGCATTGCGCTGTCAAGCTCTTTACCACCGGATGCACCCTAACCAAGAAGCTGGCGTCTGACCTCAAGGCAGCTGGAGTATTTTCTGTCTGCGTCAGCCTGGACCACCACCTGGAAGAAGAACACGACCGGAGACGAAGATATCCGGGCGCTTTCAAGCAGGCAATGAACGCGCTCGAGATCTTTAAAGAGATAGGTGGCATTCATGTAGGTGTATCAGCCGTCTTTTCCCGAAACATGATCCAGACGGACCGGGCCGAGGAGTTTCTCCGGTTTCTGATTGGACTGGGGATTCACGAAGCGTGGCTGAGTGAAGTCAAACCATCAATCGAAGCTTTCTGGGACAATAATCTAGTGATTACTGAAGAAGACAGGTTGAAGCTGATACAGCTTCAGGACCGGTATAATAAAGCCGGGAAGATCACCGTAAACTACCTTGGCCATTTCGAAGGGAAAGAGTATTTCGGCTGCAATGCTGGTTGCAAAATGGTGTATGTGGATGCCTTCGGTGAGGTCAGCCCCTGTGTATTCACTCCCATGTCCTTTGGGAATGTAAAGGATACGCCAGTAAAGGACATCTTTGCGGAAATGAGAGCGCTTTTTCAACCTTCACACGAGGGTTGTTTCATCAACACCAACTATAGGCTCCTACAGAAATATGCTGGCGGTCGGGCCATGCTCAACAAAGAACATGCGATCAAAATGATGGAGGAGGTTCGTTTCGGACCTCCGTCAGAATTCGGTCGACTCTATTACAGGAGAAAGCCATCGGATGAGATTCTATAAGCCGGTTAGTCTGACCCTTTGTATCGTTTTTGCCGCGGTTGGTCTGATTTTTCTCGTCGTCCCCGACAAGGTGTTGGTATTTTTCAATACAGTCTCAATTTCCTGGGGAATGTCCCCCATGCCGATCGAGAGCTTCGGTTTCTATCCCCTCCTGGCCGTCGGGTACATGTATCTGGTCACGTTGTTGGCCTTCTTCATGTACCGTCACCCGGACGACCGGCGTTTTCCGCTGCTACTTACCCACGGAAAGTTGACCACTGCCATCCTCTCTCTTGCCCTGTTTCTGGTTCATGAGCGGTATCTGATCTACATCACCAATTTTATCCTCGATGGGTGCATTGGCATTTTAGTTTTGACCTTCTACTTGAATATGAAGAAATCATCAAGATGAATTTACTTCTGGCAGTGGGACGGTTCTATGTCCCCTCTGCCATCAAGAAGAAAAAGCTGCGCGAGCTTTTCGATGCGACAGCCGATGCCTTTCAGCGTGAAACGCCTCTCCTGGAAGGACTTTCTTTTGATCAGTGCTTGCGTCAGTATGCGCTCTTCACCAGGGATCAAGCTGAGGAATCCCTTCGCCGAGGGAATGACCTGGAAATCAAGCCCCGCTTGTATCAAGGTGCCTCCGCACTGGCTCAAAGGCTAAAGAGAAGCTTCCGTATCGATCGGTTAGAAGATGCTTTGAAAATGGCCAGGATCGTTTATAAGATACTGAAGATTGAATTTGAGAGCGACCAAAACGGTGCAGTTCTGATCAGGCGATGTTTTTTCAGCTCATTTTACTCCAGCCAGGTCTGCCGTGTACTTTCGTCCCTCGACGAAGGACTGCTAGAGGGTCTCTCGGGGGGTAGACTCCGGTTTTCTCAGAGAATCACCGAAGGGAAGGACTGCTGCCTGGCCCATCTTTCTTTTGAGCGGAGTTCGATTTGAAAACGGCGATTGTGGTTGGAAGCGGTGCGGCTGGAGCGACCGTAGCCAGGGAGCTTCAGGGCAAATGTGAAGTGACCGTCCTGGAAGCGGGAAGCGCGTTTCGCCCGTTTGTTGGCAACCTCACTTTGTTTGGCAAGCTCAAGCAGACTGGTCTGCTCTTTGACGAAAGGATGATCAGGCTCATTTTCCCTGTGATGCAGATCAGAAGGGCTGCTGACAGAATGATATTGGTAAACGGGATCGGACAAGGAGGAACCACCACTATCTGTGCCGGGAATGCCGTTCGCAAAGATGAGGAGTTGCAGGCGATCGGGATCAATCTGGATGTTGAATTTCAGGAACTCTATCAAGAGATCCCGGTCTACACCCAACACCAAAACAAATGGCATGACCGCACGAAGCAGGTTTTTGACATCTGCCGCGACTTGAATCTAGAACCCATGCCGACACCTAAAATGGCGTATGCCCAGCGATGCAGCGGGTGCGGGAAGTGCGTTCTGGGCTGCCCCCGCGGTGCTAAGTGGGATGCCCGGCGCTTCTTGCAAGAAGCTATCGGAAAAGGAGCGCAACTCGTCTCGCAATGCAAAGTGGAAAAAGTGGTGATCGAGAACGGACGAGCAACCGGGGTGGAGGCTACCAGCGCTAGGAGAACAAGATTCTATTCAGCGGATATCACAATCCTGGCGGCAGGCGGTCTCGGTACACCCGTTATCCTTCAGAATTCGGGGATTGAATGCAACGCAAACTTGTTTGTGGACCCAGTACTTTGCGTGGCAGCCAGAATTCCCGACAGTCAGCAGGATCGGGAAATTCCGATGCCGTTCATAGTGCAGGGGGAAAACTTCATCCTTTCTCCCTATTTTGATTTTCTGAGTTTCTTTTTCAACAAGCATTGGAAGTGTCCACCGAGCGGTATTTACAGCCTGATGATTAAACTGGCTGATTCCAATTGCGGGAGCATTTCCCGCAGGGGAGTAAAGAAATCCCTCACCGATCAGGATCAAGTGACCTTGAAAGAAGGGGTAGCTCTGTGTACCGAGATTTTCCGGCGGTTGGGAATTGGGAGCGATGCTCTCTTTCGCGGCACACTCAATGCCGGACATCCCGGGGGAATGCTACCGCTCACGGAGAGAGAAGCGCTGACATTTCACTCTGCCCGGCTTCCTCCAAACCTCTATGTTTCGGATGCAACGCTGCTCCCCCGCTCTCTGGGAAACCCGCCGATCTTCACAATCGCAGCGATGGCGAAGCGCATTGGCAAATTGTGTTTACAATACGTGTAGTGTCCCTGCTGATTGGTAATCGTTAATTGACCAGGGAGGCCGGTCTCCCAGCAACTCCGGTCCTTTAGTTGTTGGAGATAGTTCTTCTCTGCTGGGGCATTATGGCAGGATGGGAATTTGGGATGTAAAGGCTTCCACTTTCTTCTGCCAGCCCTCTTCCAGCGGTCCCCTAATGCCGGTCACCAGAATCTTGCCCTCGGCGACCTTGACCAAGTCCTTTTCTTGCAGCATTGCGTTCATGATAGGGATTACGTGCTGCCATTTGGCTTGTTCCTCTTCGGTGGGCATCCGTCCGGTTTTCCTGTCTGGCTTCGGCGCTAATTCAGTGGTCAGGATGGCGTACTTCCCCCCCGATGGCAACATGGCCTTCTTCAGGAAACTGCGCATGCCTCCAATGGGCTTCCCCAGGCGCCCCGGTGCGCTGAACAGGTACAGGTCGGCCGGCGGCATCTCCTTTGGCCTCGCATCCCGGATATGATGGACATTGACCGTGACCCCCTTGGCGGTCATCTGCTTCTTGAACTCCTCTGCGACCATGGCTCCGTTTCCAAACCCCGAAGCATGGAAATATTCGATCTTCATAGCGACAATGGTGCTTACCATAGAGCGATCCTCCTTCAATTCAAATAATCCTACGAACCTCAAGGATCATAATAGAGGTTCCTTTTCATTTCAAGTGGGTAATCCCACTTTAGTGTAGTCCAGCTTTCCTGTAATCAGGGTGATGATGGTCTTAAAGAGTCCTGTCGGCCCCTGGGGATAGTCAAACCCAGTTGGTTTCCGTCACTTCACTGTTGATGCCGCACTGGGGTGCGGCGGTCCCAGGGATAGTCAAGCCCTTTTGCTCTTGAGGTCTCATCGACCCCACTCTGGCGTAACACTCCATTCTCCAGAACATGCTGCCTCCATTCCTTCTCTGTCGTGTCGTAAGCCTTAACGGACTTGGCGCAAGCGGAACAGCAGAAAAGGCTCCCTCGGGGAAAGTTAATGAATGCCTTGATGATCCCATCGCTTTCAAGGAACTCTAGCTATGTGATTCTCCAAGGAGAGTCAAGTCGCAATGCTCTCTCGAATAAAACTTCCAGTCCTTCTAGGCAGCGCTCCTCTTTTTGCCATCAGACGACCTTACCCACTCGGGATGAGAAAGAGCCGAAGTTTTTTTAGAATCCTGACAGGAGTCTCGCGAACCTTACAGATGGCTCCCATGGCAGTGAATTCAGTGTGGTGGTTAGCTCAAACAGGTTTGACCTGTTCAATGACTCTTGGAAAGGTAGATACTAATTCGAATAGCGCCAAAATAAAGTCGGGAAATAGTTTTATGTCCCGACATTTAGGAGGTCCTCCAGCGCTGTCTTGCTCCTCATCTCCCCCTGTTTCCAGCCGATTGCCAAGCGATCTAACAGAAAAGCTTCGCCTGCTCCTAGGATTTGCCAACGGCCGCGGTAGCCATTTGGGTCATGGATGGGGTCTTCCAGTTGGGAGAGGAAGTCTTGCCAAGTTTGCTCGGGGTCGGGAAAGCCGGATCTCCCCCCGCTGGATGCAGGCAAGCGCCCAGCTTCCATAGCCAGGCTTGTTTCGATATATAGAGCCAAGCCCTCCGTCCATTCCGTCACCTTCTCCAAGGCGGTGGCTTGGTCGGTCCAACCTTGCCGTCGTACTTCTCGCAGGTGCAAAAATTCCGTTGTCTCTTTCTTGCATTCCTCCATGCTTACGGCTTGCAATGCAGACGACAAGACCCTTCCCTCTTTTTGGTAGAGCAGGTCCGCGCTGGTTTTTTCTGCCAGCTGGGACAAAATCACTTTCTCGTCCCC
>JAPLHW010000258.1 GCA_026389425.1 Coprothermobacterota bacterium | reverse complement strand
CGAGGCTGGATTTTACCCCCTTGCCCGCTGGTGCTCCCTACGGCGGAATTTTTTTCCAATCGCCTGAGCATACCGGGGGAAGAAGAACTGGCACGTTTTTTTCGGCGAGTCAGCGAGAAGGGAGTGGGTTCGCCCTTGATCCTCACACTCTTCGATGGGAAGGCCGCCTCCGGGAATCCCCTTCCGCCAGAGATCGCTCCCCGCGCAGGCGAGGATGGTTTCCATTATTGGCGGGCTTTCCCACTGGTCTTGCAACGACAACTGCGAGGCTGGTTGGCTGCATCGTTCTTCGCAAAGTCGTGGATTCTGGTTCCCAACCTGCGTCGCTTCGGCGAGTACGCTTTTTTCAAAGAGGCTCTTGACGAAGCCTGCGATTCATTGTTTCAACAAGGCGCGCCCTTTGACCGTTATGCCAAGTTCGGTTTTCTCTTGGATAGCTTGAGTAGCTTGGAGGCGATGGCTGAAGTTCCCGCCTATGATTTTCTCCTGCTCGACTTGGACCGCTTGGCCTGCCAGTGGTTGGGGCTTTCTTCCCCCGTCCAGCTCTCTTCTTACTTGCCTTTAGGGGGAGAGGAGCTGAACTGGTTGCGGCTACGCCTCGGCTGGATCCCCTTCGCTGAGCGCTGGGTGGGAGCAGTGACACGCTACCCGACGGCATGGCCGGACTTGGACCATTTCCCCTTCCAGGTTCTTTTCGAAGCGCGTGGCTTAGAGAGCTAGACCCGCATGCGGATCGGGTTATAATTATAAGCATGCGAGATGAATCGCTACTCAACAAC
Source organism: Coprothermobacterota bacterium (assembly GCA_026389425.1). Lineage (GTDB taxonomy): Bacteria > Caldisericota > JANLFM01 > JANLFM01 > JANLFM01 > JAPLHV01. The sequence continues at coordinate 4,180 of JAPLHW010000258.1, read as the reverse complement.
ACGCATCATATCAGCTTGCAGCAGCTAGACAGCCCGCGGCAGCGTGACTCTGTTCCTCTCGATCAGCTTAGGCGAGCGGCCGAGATGTTCGGTGGTTTTGCCGAACAGACGCGCATGGACGCCAATGTAGCCCTCTCTTTGGCCGAACTGCTCCGCCAGTTTGGAGGAGAGCATGCTGTAATGTCTTTTTCCATTGAAGCAGAGAGGAGAATTCGTCTTTTCTCGCTATCAGTTGGTCAAGGTTGTGACCAGATCATCCGTAGCGAACGGGAAAACACTTCCATTTTTTCCGATCAAAAAAAGAGGGTGATCGAGGAAGTGGACGATGCCATCAGAACTCGCTACGAGGAAGTGTTCCCCGGTTTTCAGCTCTCCTCGTTGCTGCACATGCCGCTCGTCTTTCAAGGGAGAGTAGTCGGCGCGCTCCAGCTTCTTTCCTGTGAAAAGGATGCCTTCCGCTCAGTGCAGCTGGAAGCGCTGAAGCCAATCGCTTCCGCTTGGGCGTTGATCTGGGAAAGGGAACGCCTGATGCGGGAGAGCCAGCGTAGTTTGGAGCGGTTACGTTCCTTCATCAATATGTCGCGTCAAGTAAACTCTTCGCTCGACCTGGATGATTCCCTTCGTTCCCTCTCTCAGGCGGCCAAACAGATCCTCGGGATGGAAAAGACAGCCATCCTGCTACTGGCAGAACGTTTTCAACTCGCTCTCAAAAACGGTATCTCGATGCGAACGGCCGAGGAACTGCTGCACCTCTTGAACGGTACGATGGAGCGCTTCTTCCATGAACGAAAACCGTTGGTTCTGCACCTTGCCGACCTCATGCCCAATTTGGAAGAGCGGGAATGCACTCAATTGGTACTCTTACCGATGCTGTATCAGGAAAAGGTTAAAGGAGTCTTTGCCATTTTCCTGACAAGCTACCAGCAACTGGTCCCCGAAGAGTTGCTATTCATCCAAACCCTGTCCAATCAAGCGGCGTTGGCTGTAGAGAACGCTACCCTTTTTCAAGAAGTGCAACAGCGTGCTCAAGAGTTCTCTACCCTCTTCGAGATCGCCCAAACATTAACCAGTTCACTTGGGACTAAAGCCATCGTCGACCGCATCTTGGCTGTGGCCCAAACGCTCATAGGAGCAGAGCAAGGATTGATCTTTCAACGGGTGGAAGACTCTCAGGAGATGGAATGCATCGTTGCTACCGGACCTTACTCCAAGCAAATCCTGGGCACGCGATTGCGGTTGGGTGAAGGCATTACCGGCCTCGTTGCCCAGACCGGCATCGGTGAACGAATCGATGACACGACCAATGACCCTCGTGTTTTGCAAATCAGCGATACACCTGAAGAGCCTGAATCGATGATCGTCATTCCCCTTAAAGGGAAGGATCAGGTATTCGGTGTGATGACGCTATCTCGTGTTGGGGTCCGACCGTTCCGGGAGGATGATTTCCGGTTGATCAGTATTTTTTCCACCTTCGCCGCAGCCACTTTGGAAAATAGCCGTTTGTATGAAGAAGCAGCGCAAATGGCTATCACCGATTACTTGACCGGCCTCTACAACTACCGTTACTTCTTCAAGCGATTGGAGGAAGAGCTCTCTTACAGCCGCCGGCATGGACAGAAACTTTCGATCGTGATCATCGATCTGGACCGCTTCAAGCAATACAACGACATCTACGGTCATCAAGAAGGCGACCGCTTGCTGGCCCTCGTGGGTGATGCGCTGCGCGCTTCCATTCGACTCTCCGATGTAGCCTTCCGTTACGGCGGGGACGAGTTTTCGATCATCTTTCCGGACACTGAGGGAAGGGAAGCACAAGTTGTCATCGATCGCCTTTCCGAGCGATTTCATCGGATGTTGCCGGAAAACAGCCTCGTCCAGGTGAGGGCATCCTTCGGCGTAGCCACTTTTCCGATCGATGCCACCGATGGGGAAGCCATCTTCCGCCTCGCTGACCAACGGATGTATGCCATGAAGGAGGGCCATCACTAGTTGTCCACCGGCAAACTAACGGTTTGCGCCACCCCCATCGGCAACCTGGGGGATGTGTCGTTCCGTTTGCTGGAGGTGCTGCGCGCTTCTGACCTGATCCTCGCCGAGGATACCCGGCGGACACGCAAACTTTTGGCCCATTTTGACGTGCATGTCCCTCTGGCCTGCCTGGAAAAACACCGGGAAGCTGCGATGTGTCCCTGGGTAGAGGAAAAACTGCAGTTCGGGCAGCATATCGCCCTTCTTTCCGATGCCGGCACTCCTGGCTTGGCTGATCCCGGACAACGATTGATCCCGGCTTTGATCCAAGCTGGGTACGAAGTCGACTACATCCCAGGTCCCTCTGCCATCCTGGCAGCCCTGATCCTCTCCGGGTTGCCCATGCACTCCTTTCTCTTCCATGCCTTCCCCCCTGCCAAGGCCGGTCCGCGCCGCCGCCTCTTCCTCTCCCTGGCGTCACTCAAGACGACACTGATATTCTTCGAGTCGCCGTTTCGCCTGCGCTCCGCGTTGGAGGATATGCAGACAGCTTTCGGGGACAGGGCGGCAGCGATCTGCCGCGAGATGACCAAACGATACCAAGAGATTTGGCGGGGACGCCTCTCTTGTTTGCAGGAACGTCTGGCTCTCCGCAAGACACCGCCCCTGGGAGAGGTGACGGTGGTGGTGGCCGGGGCGGCGGGTAATTTGACAGTCGAAGGAAGCCGATGCTAGTGTGATTCCTGGGTCGCGAGTAGCGCCTGTGAATGATGAACTCTAGGTTGGAGAGGAGGGCGTAAGAAATGCGAATCATCGTCAAAGGTAAGAACGTGGAAGTGACCGATGCCCTGCGCAACTATGTCTTGAAGAAAGTGCAGCGGGTGGATCGCTATTTCAATAACATTCAGGACGGGCTGGTCTCTCTCAGTATGGAGCGGGGGCGTTTCAAGGCAGAGACCACAATGCAGGTCTCCGGCGCGATCCTTCGCGCTGAGGAACAAGAGTCCGACATGTACGCCGCCATCGATAAAATGGCCGAGAAGCTGGAGAGGCAAGTCAAACGGCACAAGGAAAAAATCACCTCCAAAGGGAAAATGCCGATGGAAGAGGCCTTCCAAGCCGCCATGCCGCCAGCCCTACCGGAAGAACAGCCCGCCATCGTGAGGACCAAGCGCTTCAACTTAAAGCCGATGGAGCCGGAAGAAGCGGTCGAGCAGATGGAATTGATCGGCCATACCTTCTTTGTTTTCCGCAATTCCGCCAATAGGCAAGTCACGGTAGTCTACAAGCGGAGGGACGGCAACTACGGGCTGATCGAACCGGAAATGGATTAATGCGGTAGATGGCCAATTTTCTGGCGAGCCTCTTCTCCTCCAACGAACGGGAGGTGAGAAGGCTTTCTCGCTTTGTCACACAGATCAACATTGAGGGTGAGAAATTGGCCGGGTTCCGCCTGGAAGATGCTCCGGCCTACACAGCGCGCTTCCGGGAACGTTTGGCAGCGGGGGAGACGCTGGATGATCTATTGCCGGAGGTTTTCGCTGTGGTGCGTGAAGTAGCCAATCGCACCATTGGTCTGCGCCCTTACGATGTGCAGTTCCTTGGGGGGATCGTCTTGCACGAAGGAAAGACCGCCGAGATGAAGACCGGGGAAGGGAAGACACTGGTGGCTACGTTGCCCGCCTACCTCAATGCGTTGGAGGGTAAGGGCGTTCACATCGTCACCGTCAACGACTACCTGGCCAAGCGCGACCGGCAGTGGATGGGACCCATCTATGAAGCTTTGGGGATGCGTTGCGGGTTGATCCGTCATGATGCCTCCTATCAAGAGCGCAAAGACGCCTACGCTGCTGATATCACCTTTGGCACCAATAACGAGTACGGCTTCGACTACTTACGCGACAACATGGCCATCGACCCGGCGCAAACTGTGCAGCGCCCCTTGCATTTTGCCATCGTCGACGAGGTTGACTCGATCTTGGTGGATGAGGCGCGGACTCCCTTGATTATCTCCGGGCCAGCCGAGGAATCCACCGAGCTCTATTACAAGACAGCTCAACTTGCCCGCCGTTTGCTCCCCGACGAAGATTACAGCACCGACGAAAAAGCGCGCACCGCCACCCTAACCGCCGAGGGAGCGCACAAGGCGGAGCGCTATTTCGGCTTGGAGAATCTCTACGCCAGCCAGAACGTGCAGCATCATCGCCATCTC
>JAPLHW010000240.1 GCA_026389425.1 Coprothermobacterota bacterium | reverse complement strand
GGCGCCTGTGTTTTTGCGGGAAGCTGATGTTGGCCGCCTGTTGTGCGGCAGATGCGCGGCTCCGGTTCGACGCAAAACAGCCTGCGGCAGCATGTCACAGATCACCCTGCCGGGGGCTGTCTAGTCATGATTGAGCCACTTGAGGAGGGTTTTCTGTGGAGAGGATCGCAGGGTCGTGGAGGAACGATATGGCGCCGTGGATCAATGAGGCGATGAGCCGCACTGGGGTGCGGCGCTCCCAGGACCGACAAGACTCTTTAAGATCATTATCGCCATGATTACACGGAAGCTGGACTTCACTAAAGCAGGGTTACCCACTTGAAATGAAAAGGAACCATTTTTTTTATCTTAGGTTCGAAACCGGCAAGGTGGGGATTGCTTTGGATGCAGCTATTTTTCTAGGGGCAGCGTAACGGTGACGGTAGTTCCCGCGCCTTCTGTGCTCCGCAACGAGATCGAGCCGCTGTGCTCCTCGATGATGCGGCGGCAGACATAGAGGCCCAGGCCGGTGCCGGGAATCCCCTTCTGTTGGGCCGAGCTGCCCCGCTGGAAGGGCTGGAAAAGCTGCGCCTGCTCGGCTTCCGGGATCCCGCAGCCCTGGTCCTTCACCTCCAACCGCAGCGCCTCTCCCTCCATCCCCAGCCCGATCTCCACCCTTCCCCCCTTTTTGGAGAACTTTACGGCGTTGGTCAGCAGGTTTTCCACCACCCGGGCAATCGCATTTTCGTCGCAGGAGATTTCCGGCACAGGTTGCAAGGTCAGGTCGAAGGACACCTGCAATGAAAGAGCGTAACCGGCCAGATCACCCACCGCCCGCTTGACCATCTCCTCCAGTCGGCAAGGGGCGAGGAGAAGAGGGAAGCGATCCTCTTCGCCGTGTTGGCTGTCTAACAGGTTGTTGATCATCCGCTCCAGGCGTTGTAGGTTGCGCCGCCAGATCTCACGGTATTCCTGGAAACGAGCCAGAGCTTTCCCCGGTTCCAGCATGTTTAGCATCTCTTGGGATTGATTAAGGGCCTGGAGGGGTAACTTCAGGTCGTGGGAGACGGCGAAGAGGAGGTCGCCGCGGACCTGGCGGATCCGCTCTTCCAACTGCTTGCGCTCGGATATATCCCTTATCAGGCCGAGGATCGCCGGCCCATGGGCCAGGCGCACCGAACCCAGCGTGACTTCGACGGGGATGATGCTGCCATCCTTGCGCAGTTGGCGGCTCTCGAAGGTGAACTGCTCGCCTGCAAGAACTTTACCCCATAGTTCGTACTTTTCTGTTTGGATCGCATCGGGATCGATGTCTGCAATGAACATGGCAAGCAGCTCCTCCCGGGAATAGCCAAGGCTCTGGCATGCTCTCCTGTTCACATCCAGGATCCGGCCCGTCTCGTCGTGCATGATCACGGCATCGGCAGCCTGTTCCATCATGGTGCGATACCGTTCCTCGCTCTCCCGCAGCGCTTCCTCCACCTGCTTGCGCTCGGTGATGTCCTCCACAGTCCCGTCATAGTAGAGAGTTCTTCCTTGGGGATCCCGGACGGCGCAGGCGCTTTCTCGAACGAAAATAAAGGTTCCGTTTATTCGTTTCCAGGCGGATTCCAATCCCTTGACCTCGCCGTCCCTTTCCACCGTTTCAATGAAATGAGCACGACGATAGGAGGGCTCAAAGCCATTTGTCTCTAGATTTCTGGTGGAGAGATCATCGAATGATGAGTAACCGAGCATTTCCACTAGAGTAGGATTGGCCAGTTGAATCCGGCCATCCGGAGTTGTTCGGTAGAGGCCGATGGTGGAATTCTCATACAAGGTGCGGAACCGCTCCTCGCTCTCCTGCAACGCTTCCTCCGCTCGCTTGGAGCCAGTGATATCGCGCAGAAAACTCATGATGGCCGGCCTATCTTCCCAGGCGATTAGCACTGAATTGATCTCCACCCACCGGATCGAGCCATTCTTATGGATCATGCGAAACGGATACACCACCGCAGATACATCGCCACCCAACCTTTTCCGGTACCGTTCTGCCACAAGTGCACGGTCATCCGGGTGGATGAATTCACCAAAGGGTTTGTTGATCCCCTCCTCGAGGGAATAAACGACCAACTCGCTGGCCCTGGGGTTGGCGAACTTCATTACCCCATCCTGGGTTACGATGATCGCCTCGTTGGCGTTTTCCACCAGCACCCGGTACTTCTCCTCGCTGGTCCGCAACGCCTCATCCACCTGTTTGCGGGTCGTGATGTCTTCAAAAATCGTGGCAAAGAAACCTTGGCGCGGGGAAAATGCTGATATCGCGAAGTGCTTTGCTAGCGGGGGGAAATAGGTCTCAAAACTCTCTGACTTTCCAGTCAAAGCCACCCGCGCATAGAGATCCAGGTAAGGTGGCTCGGCAACACCGTACGCCTCCCGGCTCGTTTTCCCGATGACGGAATCCCCGCAGATGCCGAGTTGTGTGTCGAACGCAGGGTTCGTCTCGATGATCACGTAATCTTCCGGAACGCCCCGGTCGTCGTAGATGAGCCTGTGAACGACCAGCCCTTCGCTCATGTGGGTGTATAGCGAATGAAACTGCTGCTCGCTCTTTCGCAGGCTTTCCTCCGCCCGTATGCGTTCAGTGATGTCACGGACGACGGACACTGCCCCGATGATACTGCCGGTACCATCACGGACAGGGGTGCTGCTGACCTGTCGATGCTGCAGTTCTCCGCTCGCCGGGATGCGGACAATCTCCTCCAGATTCCTGACCACTTCTCCCGCAAGGGCGCGCAGGGGTGGAGCCTCCTCGACGGGCCGCGGGCTGCCATCCGGGCGAAACACTTCCAGGCTCTCAGCCAGCTCTTTTACTTTGACCGTCTCAGCCGGGGAAAGGGCAAACTCCCGGAGAGCAGATGGGTTAACCAGGGTGAATCTACCCTGCGTATCGGCAAACCAGACCTCGTCGGTGATGCTGTCGATGAGTCCCGACAGCTTGGTCTTCTCTTCTTGAACAGTACTCAGCAGAACTCGGTTCGCTTCTTCCGCTTGCGTCCGTTCGCTGATGTCCAAAACCTGGGCTACTACGTGGGGCGCCCCGCCTAGGGAGACCGTTGCCGCTGAATAGATAGCATCGCGAATCTTGCCGGATTTGGTCCGTAGCTTTATGGGGACGTTCTGTGCTTCGCCGGTCGTTGCAATCTCATGGTTAACGTGTGTTTTTGTCTCCGCATCCGTCCAGAGGCCCAATTCCCGAGAATTGCGGCCGATGACTTCCTCCTTACTGTATCCAGTAAGGGTGAGAAAGGCGTCGTTGATTTCGATGTATCTTCGGTCCGATGCTAACGAGATCGCCATCGAGAGCGGCGTAAGGTGAAAGGATTTGGAGAATTTCTCCTCACTCTCGCGTAGCAACTGCTCGCGTATCTTGACCTCAACATGCGTGCTGTGCAACCGGAAGGCCATCTTGATGGAGGAGAGTAGGACTGCATCTCCTACGCTCTTCAGAATCAAGCCATAGTGGGAGAGTTTC
>JAPLHW010000048.1 GCA_026389425.1 Coprothermobacterota bacterium | reverse complement strand
GCCGCAAGCCGGAGAATGTGACCCGTACCATGGAGGAATTCTCTCAGCAGCGCTACGGGGTGGATGTGCTGAAGGTCGAGGTTCCGGTGAATATGAAGTTCGTGGAGGGGACCCGGGCTTTTGCAGGGGTGGCTGCCTACAACCGCGCTGAAGCCATGGAACACTTTCGCAATGCCGCCTACGCCGCCAGAAAACCTTTCATCTATCTCAGTGCTGGAGTAAGTGACGAGATCTTCCGGGAGACGCTGGAGTTGGCTGCTGAGGCCGGCACGGGATTCTCCGGAGTGCTTTGCGGGCGAGCCACCTGGCAGGAAGGGATCCCTGTTTTCGCTCGCGAGGGCTACGACGCCTTGCTTATTTGGCTGGAAGACAAAGGGGTGGCCAACATTGAGGCTCTTAACGCCGTCCTAGCCCGTGGAGCCAAGCCCTGGTGGACCATTTACGGCGGTAAGGAGAACATCCAGATCGTTCATTGACCGGACCAACCCTCCCTGGGACCGCCGCACCCCTGCGCGGCTCACCTGAAACCCCTAGGACCGCCGTACCCCAGTACGGCTTACTTTGAATTAACTTGACGTTCTTCTAGAAGCGGCGTGATTTGACAACCATGCGCGGGTCGAGGGCATCGCGCAGGCCATCCCCCAACAAGTTGAATCCCAGCACGGTGAACATGATCGCCAAGCCGGGGAAGAGCACCGGCCACCAAGCTCCCACCGTGAGGAACTTGTAGCTGTCGGATAGCATTGCTCCCCATTCCGGCTGGGGGGGTTGGGCGCCGAGCCCGAGAAAACCCAGAGCCGCGGCTTCCAGTACGGCGGAGGCGATGTTCAAGGTTGATTGCACGATGAGCGGGGAGAGGCCGTTGGGAAGAACATGTTTGAAGAGGATCACGATCGGCGCCACGCCGATAGCCCGTGCCGCTGAGACGTATTCCCGTTCGACCAAGGTCATCACCATCGAGCGGGCGATGCGGGCATAGCCGGGGATGGAGACGATGCCGATGGCGAACATGGTGTTCTCCAAGCCGGGTCCGCGCGTCGCCACGATGGCAATAGCCAGAAGAGTGGCGGGGAAGGCCAGGATAATGTCCATGATGCGCATGATCACCGCGTCCAGCCACCCGCCGAAGAACGCTGCGAACATCCCCAAGACGGTCCCCACCAGGAGCCCAAAGGCGACCGCCAGCAAACCCACTCGCAGGGAGATGGGAGCGCCGTGGGCGACGCGACGCAAGATGTCGCGGCCTTGGTTGTCGGTGCCAAAGGGATGCGACCAGGAAGGCGACTGAAGCCTCTGGGTCAACTCGGAATCGGTCTTCGGATTGTAAGGCCAAGCCCAGGGAACGATCGCGGCCAAGAGAACCAGGAAAATTACGATGTACAAGCCGACCCGGGCCGTGCGGCTGGACCAGAGACGGCGGAAGGCCTGGCGGAAGAAGGTGTTGCGGGCCATCGTTTGTCGAGAGATCAGTGCAGTATCTTCCATCCGGTCCTCCTCAGTGGTAGCGGATCCGTGGATCCAAGAAAGCGTAAGAGATGTCCACCAGCAGGTTGACCGCCATGAAGACCAATGTGATCAACAGTGCGGCTCCTTGGACGATCGGGTAGTCTCGTGCTTGGATGGCGCTGAAGATCCAGCGCCCGATGCCGGGCCAGGAGAAGATGGTCTCGGTGAGGATAGCCCCGGATAGCAAAGCGCCCACCTGCAAGCCGATGGTGGTCACGACCGGCAGTGAGGCGTTCTTCATGGCGTGGCCCAGTAGAACCCTGCGCTCGTTGAACCCCATTGCCTTGGCTGTTCGCACATAGTCCTGTCCTAGTTCCTCCAGTAAGCTGCTGCGGGTCATGCGGGCGATGATGGCCATCGGGATGGTGGAAAGGGTCACTGCCGGCAGGATGAGGTGGGCAAAGCTGTTTCCCAGCGCGTTCCAATTGGCTGTCATGAGGGCGTCCCAGACCATGAAGCCGGTTTTGGTCTGCAACACCAGGGTGGAATCGAGGCGGCCTGAGAAGGGCAGCCAACCCAAGGCCACCGAAAAGAGGAAAGCCAGCATCAGCCCTAGCCAGAAGACGGGCATGGAGACACCGATGAGAGCAACGAACATGGCTGTCGAGTCAAAGAGTGAGTTGCGCCGAGCGGCGGAGATGATCCCTGCCGGAAGCCCGATCAAGAGCGCGATAATCATCGCCGCCATGGCCAGTTCGGCGGTGGCTGGGAACTTCACCCGGATCTCATCGATGATCGGAGTGTTGGATCGGATGGAACGTCCCCAATCCCCCTGAAAGATGTTGCCGATGTAGATGAAGTACTGCTCCCAGATCGGTTTGTCCAGTCCCAGCTCGGTGCGCATGCGGGCGATAGACTCGGGCGTGGCCCGTTCGCCGAGGATGGCCACAGCCGGGTCGCCGGGGATCATGTGAATAAAAAGGAAGACGATGACGGAAACTCCGATCAGGACGGGGACCATCGCGAGCAGCCGGCGGACAATATAGGTGAGCATGAGCCCTTCCTTCAAGGGATCCAGGGGCGGGCTCCTGGTTGTGGCCGATGAAGATACGCGGGCAATCGTCGTGGATCAGAACGGCGGCTTGCTGGTAGAGCAAGTCACGCTTGGCCTGGTCCACTTCCTTCTGGGCATCGAGGAGGATTTTGATCAGAGCGGGGTTGTTGTAATTGCCCTCACCTGCTCGGGGGACACCATAGTGGAAGAAGAGGAAGTTGTCGGGGTCACCATTGTCACCGGTCCAGCCCAGCATCCACAAGTTGAACTTGCCGTTCTTGCGGTCGTCGAGGTAGGTGCTCCAGTCTTCAGTCTTCAGGTTCACCACCACGCCGATCTTGGAGAAGTCGGCAGCGATGGCTTCGGCGATGGCTTTGGGGTCGGGGAAGTAAGGGCGCGGGTTGGGCATGTACCAGAAGTCGATGGTGAGGGGATTGGCATCCGTGTACCCTTCATCAGCCAGCATCTGCTTGGCAGCGGTGGGATCGTAGGGGTAGTCCTGGAGGCTCTTGTTGTAGCCCCACAGAGAGGGTGGCAGGAACTGGTTGGCCACCAAGCCAGTGGCGCCGTAGAAGGCGTCGACGATAGGCTGTTTGTTAACGGCCATGGCCAGAGCCTTGCGCACATTGACGTTGTCGAAGGGCGGAGCATCTACCTTGAAGAGCACCGTCCCCACGTTCATGGGTGGCCGCAGCAGGACTTGCAGTGCCGGATCCGCGGCAGCAGCCTTGGCGTCCTCGGGGTTGGCTCCTTCCATGCCCTGGATCTCACCAGCCTTCAAAGCCAAATAACGGGCGGCATTGTCTGGGATGACACGCAGGATGACTTGGTCGACGTTGGCCTTGTAACCCCAATAGTCAGGGTTACGGTCCAAGACCAGCTTGTCGTCCTTGGTCCACTCCACCACCTTAAAAGCGCCGGTGCCTACGCCGGGGTACTGGGTGGAAGTGCCGTAGTTCTCCGGTCCCTGGGCCTTGATGGCAGTAGGGGAGGCAATGGCGAAGCAGAACATGGCCAGGGTGCTCAAGAGCGGGGCGTACGGCTGAGCGAGGGTGAAGCGGACGGCGGAATCGCTGACCTTCTCCATCTTGGTAAAGGTGGAGGCCTCAGTCCCCTTGAAGCCGTTGAACATCGAACTGAAATACTCGAAGGTACCGACATGGTAGGCATTGCTCTCATCCCACCAACGCTCGAAGTTGAAGAGCACGGCATCGGCGTTGAAGTCAGTGCCATCGTGGAACTTGACCCCCTGACGGAGGTGGAAGGTCCAGGTCAGGTTGTCGGTGGAGACTTCCCAACTGGTTGCCAAGGCTGGCTCGACAATGGTGGTCTCGCCCTTGAATTGGACCAGGGTGTCGTAAATCTGCACCGTGCCACGGGCTGACTCGCCGTCGGTGACATCAGCGGGATCCAGCTTGACGCAGTCTGCACCGCGGCCAAAGATGAAAGTGCCGCCGGTGACAGGAGGGGTGGTGGGAGTCGGGGTGGGGGAGGGCATGGCGCCCATCATGCGGACGCCAATGACGGCCGTCTCGGCCCGGGTCAGGCTGGCCAAGGGGCGGAAGTTGCCGCTGGGATCACCCTTCATCAGGTCGGCGGCGATGGCGTTAACGACAAACAGCTTCGCCCACTCCGAGACTTGGTTCCAGTCTGGAACCTTGCTGATGATCTCCTGCTGCTGGCTCATGAGAACCGTGCTGGTCTCGTCGATCCCTTTGGCTCGAACCAGGATCTTGGCAACCTGTTCACGGGTGATCGGGTCATTGGGAAGGAAGGTCCCATCCGGGAACCCACCAATCAAGTTGTTCTGCACACCCTCCATGACGGCCTCGAAGAACCAGTCCGTCATCGCTACATCACTGAAGGGGGAGGCGCCGGCCGGGGCTGCTTGCGGCAGTTGCAGCGCAGCGGCGAGGATCTTGATGAACTCTGCGCGGGTCACCGTCTTATCAGGCTGGAAGGTTCCGTCCGGGTAGCCGGAGACGATTCCCTTGTCTACGAGCGTCATGATATCTGCTTGTGCCCAATGGCCGAAGACATCGTTGAAATCAGTGGTACCGGCCGTGATCGGAAGAACCGACATGGAAAGAATCATGACGGCCACCAAAAAACTACTAATGACTGCTTTTTTCATTCCTACTCTCCTTTTCTAAGCTGCAAATCAAACGAAACCAAACCAAACTATAACCTCCACATGCCCCCTCTCTTCGAATATTCCGCATGTCCTATAGAGGATCAACTTCCAAACATTCTATCAGGATTAGAGTGATGTTGTCGTGACCGCCGCGATGCAGAGCGGCCTGGAGCAGCTCCTCCGCAGCGTGGGTCAGATCCGGAGAAGCTGCCAAGCTGCCCAGGGTCGAGTCGGGTAGCTCTGTGAAGAGACCGTCCGAGGCCAGCATAAAGCGGTCAGCCGCCTGCAGCACGAGTGGGAAGATATCCGCTTGAGGTTCATCCAGCCCTCCTAGGATCCGGGTGACGACATTGCGGTAGGGATGGCGTCGAGCCGCTTGCTCGCTGAGAAAGCCGGCCCTTACTTGTTCCGCCACCCAGGAGTGGTCCAGGCTGATTTGCCGTATGGCCCCCTGCCGCAAGAGGTAGGTGCGAGAATCACCGACGTTGCCGACCCAAGCCAGATTGCCGGAGAGCAACAGGGCGGTCAGGGTAGTGGCCATCTCAAAGAGAGAAGGGGAGGATTGTTGTCCCGCCAGGATGGCCTGGTGCCCGAGCCGGAAAGATTCCTGTAAGCGCTCAGCGGGTGGGAGGTTGCTATCGAGGAGAAATGTGGAGACGGTCTCTACCGCCAGACAAGAGGCCTCTGTACCCCCGGCCAGCCCTCCCAACCCATCGGCTACCAGAAAAAAAGACAGGTCATCGGTGAGACCTCGTTGGGCAGAAAGGAAAAAAGCGTCCTCGTTGGCGGGACGGTGATGCCCTCGGTCAGAGAGACCCACGGCTTGGAATCGCATCAGGTGAAGTGGTAGCGCTGTGGGGAATTGAACCCCAGTTTACGGATTGAGAGCC
>JAPLHW010000089.1 GCA_026389425.1 Coprothermobacterota bacterium | reverse complement strand
CCAGTTTATCATTCGCATCGATCAGATCACCAGCCAAGCGAGCGGAAAGCCCAGCCAGGAAACGATCTAGCATAAAGTGCAGAGAAACGACAACCTCGAGACGCTCCACGCCGGCCTTGGCCAGCTTGCTGAGTTCTTCTTCGGTGAGCGTCTCTCCCTTCTTAGCAAATGTTTCCCCCTCCCGCGGATTGATGACATCTTCCGCCAGAACTTTCCCGGCCAGATAAGGGATCTCGCCCTTAACGAGTGGAAGATCCAGCAAAAGACAGTCCGTACCAGCCAAGAAGAGCTGGTAGAGGGTTTTTTCGCCCAAGGTCTTACCTCGCTCGGCAAGCGTTCCCTCGCGTAGAAAAGAGTCCATCCCAGGCGCCATGGAGAGACGCATGGAAACCGCCTCCAGCTTGTTCATGCTGAAGAGAACCGGCTCGGTTAAGATGTCCCCTTCCTTAGCCAAGATGCGGTTGCTTATGGGGTCTTTCACGGTCTCAGCCAGGGTCAGCTCCTTGAGATATCCCTCCAACTGGGATCGAAGGGGGACAACAAGGCTGACCTCTTCCAAGCCGGACTGGCGAAGCTGCTGCAACAACCGCTGGCTGAGCACGGTGCCACTTTCGGCAATCACCGTGCTCGTGGTGGGGTCTCTCACAGTCTCGGCCAATAGGCGGGCATATCGAGGATCTTGAATGGAATCGGCCAGCGACTTCCCGGTCAATTCCGACAGCGCCTCAGCGATTAACTTCTCCGGCCGGCTGAACTGCAATAACAGCTTCTCCTGAAATCGCTTTCCAGCGTTTCGCAGCGACGCGTCAGCACGAAGATCAATCTCTTTTCGAGGGAGGCTCTCCAACCAGCGGTGCAGCGCTGAAGCGAAATCCAGCGATGCGCCCTCCTCCCCTGCGCCTGCATCCAACGCTTTCTGCCGTAGTCCTTTGAGTTTCGCATCTAGCTGCTTTCGTGCTCCCAAATCGATGGTCAACCTTGGGATGACCATCTCGGTCAGAGAAACCGCGCGCATCTGGAATTGACGCAGCAATAAAGCCAACTCTTGGTTGGAACTATACCCAAGGGCTTTGAGTAGGATGGTCACTGGGATCTTCTTGGAGCGTTTATCCACTTTCACGAAGATCCCCCCTTCGCGTGTAAGAATGCCTTCCTCCAACTCAAACTCCAACCAAGTGCCACGGTCCGGGATAACCGTACAGGCAAAACCTCTGACACTTGTTGTCTTTTCCGGTAGGGGGCTGAAGTAAACACCGGGTGAGCGTATCAACTGACTGACCACTACCCGTTCGGTACCGTTAATAACAAAGCTGCCGGTGGGTGTCATCTTTGGCAGCTCCCCGATCACCACTACTCCTTCCTTGGCTTCCCCGGTGTCCTTAACGAGCAGGCGGGCTTTCAGCTTGAGGACTCCCCCATAGTTGAACCCCTTGTCCTTACATTCCTGCACGTCATACTTCGGCGCCTGGTACTCGTGGCCCACGTACTCCAGTACGTAGTTCTGGTCGCGGATCGGGAATATCTCCTCGAAAATCTCGCGCAGCCCCACATCCATGAAATCACGGAAGGATTTTTTCTGCAGATCCAGCAGGTCGGGCATCTCAAGGATCGGTTTGTGTTTCTCAAAATTGAAGAGTTGTGGTATTTTGTCTTCCAACATCGGGTTGTCCCGCCTCATCGATTGATCAGACCTCTCTTTCGCCCTGGCATTGGTCCAACATGCACACAAACATAAAGATTAATTCTATGTGGAATCAAGGTGAAAGTCAAAGGAAAAATGCACAGTAGCCGCCGACAACTCGATTCCTTGCGTCAACAGCTTCTGTTGGGTCCTCACGAGAGCAGGCCTATAAGCCGAATTCTGTCCCTTCTCGCGAAGGTGACGGCCATTTCTCTGGGAGACAGGTTACCCTGCCCCACTAGCGATCAACCCGAAGGGGAGCGGGCCACTCCATCCCTTCCTATTTGATCTTGCTCCGGGTGGGGTTTGCCTGGCCAGCCGGTCACCCGGCTGCCGGTGAGCTCTTACCTCGCCATTTCACCGTTGCGGT
>JAPLHW010000221.1 GCA_026389425.1 Coprothermobacterota bacterium | reverse complement strand
GGCAAGAAGCGCTTTCTAACCATGCGCAACGGCTATCACGGGAAAACGTTGGGAGCCTTGTCGGCGACCTCTGGGGAGAGATACCGGCGACCCTATCTGCCGCTCTTGTGGGATTTTGCACAGGTTGATTTTGGCGATGCTGAGGGGATTCGGTGCGCTCTGAACATCGAGACGGCCGGCGTAATCCTGGAACCGGTGCAGGGAGAGGGAGGGATCCGTACGGCTTCGCTTGATTATTTTGAAGAAGTACAAGGGCTTTGTAGGGAACGGGGCGTGCTTCTTATCGTCGACGAGATCCAAACGGGCCTTGGAAGGACTGGAACATTCCTGGCTGGGGAACAATATCATTTGCATCCGGACATCCTTTGTCTCGGCAAGGGTCTGGCAGGAGGCATCCCTATCGGGGCAACCCTCGTCTGTGAGCCTGTTTCCCGTACTATCCCATTGCACAACCACACCTCCACTTTCGGTGGAAACCCGCTGGCAATGGCCGGAGTCTGCGCCACCCTGGCGGAATTATCCCAATCGCACCTATTGCACCAGGTCCAGGAGAGGGGAGAGCAATTTCTAGCCGGGCTGCGGAGCATCCATCACCCCAACGTGGTGGAGGCTCGCGGACTGGGCCTGATGCTGGCCCTGCAGTTGCGTGAGAACGTCACTCCCACCCTTAGAGCTCTGCAAGGGAGAGGGATTATTGCCATTTCCGCCGGCGCCGATACGCTTCGTTTTCTTCCTCCCTTGACACTGCGCCAAGAGGAAGTGGAGATCGCCCTTCACGTCCTCCGCGAGATCTTCATCTGCGAGCAGGCCGATGTGTAGGTTTCTTCTGGCCCGTTCCGGAGAGGCAGCTTCACCGGTCTCCCTCCTGGCGGAATTCGCGGAAATGTGCGCAGAGAGCCGCACGGTGGAGGGTGACCGGCAAGAGGACGGATGGGGAATCGCTTGGCTGGAGTCGGGCGTTTGGAACCGATGGAGATCGTTGCGACCGATCTGGGAAGAGAAGGGGCGCTTTCCGTCTTTCCCGCCGACCACTCTTTTCGCCGTCCATGCCCGCAGTGCCGGCTTCCCTGACCAAAGGGGGGTGCTCGCTTACAATCAGCCCTTTCTCGATCACTCTATTTGTTTTGTTTTCAACGGGATGATCCAGGGCATCCGTTTGAATCGTCCATTGGCAGGCAGGATCGGGGCGCAGAAGGTGTTCTCCTGGGCTGTCGAGCGGATGAGGGAGGAGAGAGCCGACGGCGAAACAACCTTGAGAAATCTCCGTGACTGGGTTCTCGCCAGTGCGCGGCAAGTTGTTGCTTGCAATGTCGGGATGATCTCCGGGGGAAAGCTGCTGGCCCTTTGCCAGTATCTCGATCGACCGCAGTATTTCACCTTGCACCACACCTCGAGGGGAGGCTTGACGCTGATCTGCTCTGGGCAGATTGGCTCCTAGGCCTGGAACGAGATGGGCTCGGGGGAGGTTCTCTCGCTCTAACGTTTACGGGTCGGATTGGGGTCACATCTTCATATGTCACCAAATTTGATGACATATGAAGAAGTGACCCCGTTTCAAATCGCTTGACA
>JAPLHW010000194.1 GCA_026389425.1 Coprothermobacterota bacterium | reverse complement strand
CCTCATGGCCAGCGGTGTTCCAGCACAGACAAGGACCCAGATTATTGCTCTCAGAGAGAGAGGGAGCGCCTGGATGAGATGAAGTGCTGAATGAGGTACTGGAGGTCCTGGCTATTGATGAAGAGGGACTCCGCTCGATTCCGGAAACAGGGCGTCACCGACACCAACCTCTTTAGCAGCGATCTGAGAGTATCTGAAAACGTCTGCCACTGGTACGGTGCGTGCGGGATTTCTGGTGGTCATGTGCCGTCATCGGTGAAGAGACCGTGCCACGGGCCGAGACCGACTGCGTAAACGATCTCGTGCAGGCCCGCCGACGTTGACGGAGCGCGAAACCGCATAGTATACTGAGTATCGAACATGGTAACGACAAGCGCAGAGGCAGGGGTGGGATGGAGAAGTGGGTCTACGCATTCAGGTTTATTGGCATTGGGTGGTATATCGCGCTGTGCATCGGCGGCGGCATCTTCGGCGGTATCTGGCTTGACAGTCACTTTGGTTCATCGATAATATTTACACTAGCTGGTGTTTTTCTTGGGTTGGTGGTGGCGGCCCTGGGAACATATAGAATGATAGAACCGCTGATCAAAGAACAGAACGACACTCCACCGGGGGGCAAACACTAGTGTCGCGCCGGGGCTGCGGTCTCATCGGCCTCGTTGTCCTAATTCTCTTCATTGTTGGTTTGGCCGGTGGCGCCATAGGCCGCGGCATGAATCTCCCGAACATATCCATCCTCAAAGTCCCCTCACTTGAAATCGAGTCCTTCTTCAGAGGAGAGCCCGTATTCCTGGCAGATGGCCCTTTTCCTATCACCAATACGCTGATAGCTTCCTGGGTCACCATTGTTGTGGCGACGCTGTTCGCCTTTGCCGCCACTCGCAAGATGAAGATCATCCCCGGACGGCTGCAGGGTTTGGTCGAAATGGCCATGGAGGGCCTTATTAACTTCATCGAGAGCGTGGCTGGCCACAAGAATGGCCGCCGGTTCTTGCCTGTGATTGCCACCATATTCATCTTCGTGATGTTCAACGCCTATCTGGCGCTATTGCCGGTCTACGGCCCCGGCATCCATGTCACGGTGAAGAACAAGCTTGTGACTAAGGACGCGGGGACGGTTGTTGAACTCCTGGTGCACCCAAAGGTTGAGGAGGCGGACGAGTCCATTGCCCTCATACAGACCGCCGACGGGTCTCGTGAGGAAGTGAAGGCTCCCGCCGTTGGCGAGTTTGAGTACAGTGTATCAAAGGGTGATTCTGTGTCAGAGGGTCAGGCTGTCGCGATCATGATGGGCACGACAGGGACTGGCACCGAAGTCAAAGCTCCGGTGGCAGGCAAGGTTGTGAAGTTGGAAGTGCAGCGGAGGATTGAGCAGAGCGAAGAACCCATGGCCAAAATAGACACAGGGGCGGGTGGGGTTGTCGTTGTGAATTCTCCCAAGGATAAGTTGGGTGAACTGGAATACGACGTCAAAGTCGGCGACACTGTCTCCGCTGATGATGACATAGCAGTCCT
>JAPLHW010000179.1 GCA_026389425.1 Coprothermobacterota bacterium | reverse complement strand
ATTGGAACCGTCCGCATTCATGGTGTAGATCTCGAAGTTTCCGTCTCGATTGCTGTGGAAGATGATCTTGCTCCCGTCCTGGGAATAGCCAGGCCGTTCGCTAACCCCGGTCGCGTCGGTGAGCTGTTTCCAACCGCTGCCATCGGCGTTGCAGACAAAAATGTTGCTGGCATCCCAGGTCTTGCTGCTGAAGGAAACGTAAAGGATTTTCGTCCCGTCCGGCGACCAATCCGGCGCCAGTTCGTTCTCTGGGGTATTGGTGACCCGTTTTGGGTCGGTCCCATCCCGCTTCATCGTGTAGATCTCGGAATTGCCATCGCGGTTGGAGGAGAAGGCGATCCGGCTTCCATCGGGGGAAAAGGCAGGGCAAATGTCTTGGCCCGGATCGTTTGTCAGTCTCTGCAGATCGCCGCCATCGGGATTCATCGTATAGATTTCCGGGTTGCCGTCTCGCTCTGAATAGAAGGCGATCCGGCCTTTCATCAAAGATATTCCCGTGGGGGTTGCAGTGGGCTGCGGCTGCTCCATGGGTGGCGTTCCGATGATCACCCGGCTATTCTCGTTGTCCCAAGACACTGGTTGCCCCAGCGCCTCCGAGACGAAGCGGATCGGCACAAAGGTCCGGCCCTGGTAGATGAAAGGCTCCACATCCGAGGCGATCGCCGTTCCGTTGACGAAGATGGAGATGTCCCGATAGGCGACCTCGATCTTCACCGCCCCTGTACTAGCCGCTACGCCCACGCAAAGCCCCAGGACGAGGATCAGACCAAGGCTGGCGCAAAGAACCCTTCGAATCATCATTCTACACATTCCTCCTTTTCCTATTGGCTCAGGCTCTTCAGGAGGACGTCGAAGTGAATCCCAAACCTTTATCGATCCACAGCCACGCCTACTCACCCGAACCGCCTTACGCATGCCTATTGGATCGCTCAGCTTGGTTTGGCGTTCAGGGAGAATCTCCGGAGCGAAATTTCCGGTTCTCGAGGGATCCCTGTGTTTGGGCATCTGCTTTCTGGTTCCTTCTCATTTCAAGTGGGTAATCTATCAGCCTGTGGCAGGAGAAGACATGCTGCCGCAGGCTGTTCAACCCAGCTTCCCTGTCATCAAGGCGATGATGATCTAAAAGAGTCTTGTCAGCCCTGGGAAAGCCAATGATCCTAAAGACCTTGTTTCCTTCAGACTGCATTACCCACTCATTTTGAGAAAGAACCCGCTTTCTGCTCTGTCACATCGCAGCAAAGAAAATGGGTGCCCTCCCCGATTGGGGAGGCCAAAGCAAAACCCCCTCAGATCGTTGCTGCGGCGGGTTCCTGTGGTCGATTTCCCCAGCGCCAAAGGCTCTGAAAAGGCAGAGCCCAGAGGTTGGGGCCAAACGGCAGGCAACGCTCTCCCAGGTATAGCAGGAAGCCACGCAGGAATCGCGGCCCTGCCTCCTCAGCGAGCGTTTGGAGACCTCGCATGTCCTTCCCTTGAATCGTCGTCGAGGCCTTCACTTCCACCCCCACTACTCGGCCTTCGCCGTCCTCCAAAACCAGGTCGACCTCCCGTCCCTGGTGCGTGTGAAAATGGGAGAGATGGACCTGGAATGGGCACCAGCTTGCTTGTTTGGACAATTCGTTGACCGCCAGCGTCTCCAACAGCGGCCCAAGCAGGGGGGAATGGGCGGCCACCTGTTGCGACCCGATACCCAAGAGGAAGGCCAGCAAACCACAATCCACCAGGTACAACTTGGCTGCTTTGGTCTGGCGTTTGCCGGCGTTTGTCGACCAAGAAGGAAGGGATTGCACCAGATAGGTGGCCTCCAGCAAGGTTAAATACCGGGTCAGGGTAGCGTAAGGGAGCCCCACCAAGCGCCCCAGTTCGGCTACGTTCAGGGGAGAGCCGGTCCGCTGGGCGAGGAGAGCCAGTAAACGGGGGAACTGACTCAACCCCTCCACCCGCGCCAGATCCCGCACATCCCGATCCAAGAGGGTGGTCAGGTAAGACTGAAACCAGGCTCGCCGGCGCGGGAGACTGGTGCGGCGGACCGCCTCGGGGAAGCCGCCAGCTAGCAACCCCCGCAGGTGGAACGGCTCCAGACCGGCCTGCCCCACTGGGAAGGCAAGCTCTTCCGATTGGAAAGCATCCTCCAGGAACCCTTCTCGCCTTCCCTCCAGCTCGCCCTGCGAGAGCGGCCACAAGGTGAGGATCTCCATTCGTCCTACCAGAGATTCGGACACGTGCGGGACCAACAAAACGTTGGCTGAACCGGTCAGAAGAAAGCGGCCCGGAACCCGGTTGTCGTCCACCAGGAGCTTGATGACAGAAAAGAGCGAGGGGATACGCTGCACTTCGTCGAGGACCAGCAGCCCGCTGGGGCGGCGGAGGAAAGCGAGCGGATCGGCTTGGGCGGAGACGAGCACCGATGGGTCATCGAAATTGAGATAAATCGTTGGGGTAGGCCACTGTTCAGCCAATCGGCGGACTAGCGTCGTCTTTCCGCTTTGCCGCGCTCCAGCCAAAAAGACGGCGGGCGTGTCACCCAGTGCTTCCTCTAGCTTATGGTGAATATTTCTCCAGTACATGGATATATTTTATCCGAACAATGGATAATTTGGCAAGATCAAGCACCGTGCAAGAGGGGCTCTTACCAGAGAGGGGCTCTTTTCAGGGAACCCCCTCTTATTCCATTTTCATTGTCTCGACCTCATGGGCTGAGCAAGTAGAACTGTCCCCCTCTCTCGTCCGCCTCTCTAGCCGATGCCGCGCAGGGAAATATCGCCGGAGATGGTCTTCACCGTCAGGGACCCATCGCGGGCGTTCAGCACCCCCGAGAACTTGCGGCCAATGCGCACCCAGTCCTTCTCCAACCAGGGGATGCCGACGTTCACGGTGGGATCCAGGGTCTCCTCGCGCGCGTCCTCGCGAGAGAGAGGCAAGTCGTTGCTGACATCGCCGGAGAGGGTAGCCACGCGAATGGCCAAGCGGGCGCTGCGGGGGATGCGCAGGTTGATGTCGCCGGAGGTGCTCTTGATCTCGTACTCCCCCCCGGTAACCGGCTCCAGGGAGAGTTGCAGGTCGCCGCTGACGGTGCTGACGCTGATCCGCGGGCACTGGAAGAGCCCGCCGGAGAGGTCGCCGGAGACAGTGGCCAGGCGCATCGCCCCGTACCATGACTCTACAGAGAGGTCGCCGCTGACCGTTTGCACCTCCAGGTTGCCGCTGGTGCGCTCCACCTCCACGTCGCCGGAGATGGTCTGCAGGCGGACCCAGCCTTGCACGGCCTCCAGCCGCACATCGCCGGAGGTGGTGGCGGCGCCGATCGGCCCTTGGTACTCCCGAATCTCCAGGTCGCCGGAGGCGGATCGCAGGGCGGCCTCGCCGCCGCACTTCCGGATGTCCACGTCGCCGGAGCCGGAGCGGTGCTCCAGACGGCCTTGCCATCCTTCCAGGTGGAGGTCTCCCGAGCCGCTGGCGATCTCCAGGGTCAGGCCGGAGGGCAGGACCAGCTCCAGGTCGGCATCTTGGCCGTGCCAGCCAAAGCTGCTCTCGAAGCTGATGGAGAGAGAATCAGTTCCGGGCTCCACGCGGGGGGTGCGGTCGTCGCTGCGCCTCTTGATCAGCGTCAAATGAACAGTGGGCTCGCTCCCGCCGCGTACGAAGATCTCGGATGCCCCCACTTGGATGCGCACCCTGCCGGTGGCGGAGATGGGGTAAGACTGCTCAGTTCGTTCCATGTTGAACTCCTTTCCGCACTTTCCTCTCCAGTAGTTGAAGGGTGCGATCACCGATCATTTGGGCATAGAGGCCTTCCAGCAGGATCATCCGCCAGACAGGGTCCTCCTCGTCGCCCTGGCCGCTCTTCAGTTTGGCCAGCGCGATCTCTTTACAGCCCAGCTTCTGGATCACCGCGATCTCGGCCGTGCTCATCTCATAATCCTCGGTGAGCTGGCGGACCACGGAGAGGATGCGGATCTCCTCGCGCGAGTAACGGCGCTGGTTGCCCGGCGTCCGTTGGGGGAAGATCAGGCCCAGGTTCTCCCAGTAGCGCAACATGCGCGGGGAGATTCCTATCTGTTTGGCCGCATCCTCGATGGAGTATTCCGCTTTCTCGGTCATCGCTCTCCTTCCCGGTTCGACCGGCATCTCGTCCTGTTTTGCCACAGTCCTTCTCTCGTCTACCGCTGTGTGGCCGTTCATCGCAAGCATGCCGAACCTCCTGGGAATATCGTGCATGCTTACAGTAGAGAGAGATAACATCTATGTCAAAATCTTGTCAAGTTATCGGGACGAAAAAAGCGAAAAAGACCCGGCAAGCCTCTTCTAGCGGCGAGAGAGGGATCTATTCTGTCAAGGTTGGCGGCGAAGAAAGGTGACGCAAGCGGCGCACACCGATCCTATCAAGCGTTTACGCCTCGTCCAACGCCTCGAAAAGGGCTACACTCAGGCACTTAGGATGAAGGGTAACGCACGTGAAGATCTCTAGCCGCCCCATCACCATTGAAGAACTGCGCGCGCAGGCAGTGACATGCTCCCTGTTCCAGGCCGGCACGCTGGAAGAAGCGGTCGCCCGGTTGGGAATCGTGCAAGCCGACCCCATCCGCTCACCGGCTTGCGCCCAGGACCTGATCCTGCGGCAGCGCGTGGACGGGTACCGGGCCAGCGATCTGGAGCAACGCTATCCGTACCTCCCCTTGGAAGAAGACCACATCCATGTCTACGGCTTCATGTCCACCCCCACCTTGGCTCTGTTGCACCCACGACAGGGTGAGTGGCGAGTGGAACGGGAGTACCCCCACCTTGCCAACCAAGTATTGGAGATCGTGCGAGCGAAGGGGGAAGTAGAGCACCACCTGTTACCAGCGGAAGGCGGGGATCTACGAACCCTGGGCGATTGGGGTAACCAGGCCAAAGCAACGACAAGGGTGCTGGAGATGCTGCACTACCGGGGCTGGCTACGGGTAAGCCGCCGCCAAGGAACCCGGCGCACTTTCACCCACTCTTCGCCGCCCGAGTGCAGCCTCACCCCCCAGGAACGCCTAAGGCAGTTGGTGCTGCTGTTGGCCCGCTTGTACATGCCGGTGCTGGAGACGACCCTCGGCGGCCTGCTTTCCCGGCTTCGTTATGCTGCGCCCAGCCTTCACGCTCGCCGCGACACTGTAGCTGCTATGGTGCGGTCGGGAGAGCTGGAGCGAGCGGAGGTGGAGGGGAAAGGGTACCTCTGGCCGGCAGGCGCCTGGTCTCAATGGGCAGTGCCGCAGGTGGTGCGCCTGCTGGCCCCTTTCGACCCGGGGGTGTGGGATCGGCGGCGCTTTGAGCACCTCTGGGGCTGGCCTTACCGCTTCGAGGCCTACACCGTGAAGGCCAAGCAGCGTTGGGGATACTATGCCCTGCCGATGTTGTGGGGCGACCAAGTGGTGGGCTGGGCAAATCTATCCATCCGGGGTGAAGGACTTCAAGCGGAGCTCGGATTCGTCACAGGCCGCCAATCCGACGCTGCTTTCCAGCAGGCGCTGGAGGAAGAGTTGGCGCTGATGTCGTCCTTCCTGGGTTTGAAGGATGGGCAGCCTTCCATCATCCGCATCGATCAGTGAATCCTCACGCAGCCTGAATCGAACCACCAAGAAGGCTTCTCTCTCCCGCCCATAAGGATTATAGCGGAATAAAAAGCCGCCAACCTCTCTGTTTGTGCCATCGTGACGCATTTGCTTTGCTTTGTTCCCTCGATGCTGTGAGTATCTTGTGAATTTCTTGTGCATAACATCAAACGCATACATGAGCATCTCTCATGCGCCACAGGAAATATAGTATTGATGAGGCCTTAGCGGTACGGATCAGTAATTTATTAGAATACTAGCTTGTATCCTTGACATTAATAATAATATTGTGTATGGTACAACCACATACAGGAGCGGGGGAACAGCCCCGCTCCAAGCCACTAGATAACAGATAAACTGAAAGGAGGAATCAGATGGACCAGATCGATAATGGAAATTTACTCGATGCCGCGAGCAAGGCTTGCCGGGAAGCTGAGCTGTCTTCCCCTTCCTCTCCCTCGCCGTTACCACCCCGCGCTGAACCTCTGAGGCTGCTGAGGCTGCCGGAGGAGCTGTGCCGGACTCCTCACTGGGTTCTCTATACCCTTCGCTGGAGCCCAGGCCGCGGCAAGTGGGACAAGCTTCCTCGCCAGGCTGACTTTCGCATGGCCAGTCACGCCGACCCCCCCACCTGGACCACCTTCGAGGAGGCTTTGACTGCTTTCTGCGGCGATGGCCGTTTCGCCGGCCTGGGTTTCGTCTTCGCCGAGGACGACTCCTTCGTCGGCTTCGATCTGGACGATGCCCGTGACCCGGTCAAAGGGGAGATCATCTCTCCCCGCGTTGAAGAAGTGATCTACGGGCTG
The DNA here is from genome assembly GCA_026389425.1 of Coprothermobacterota bacterium. Taxonomy (GTDB): domain Bacteria; phylum Caldisericota; class JANLFM01; order JANLFM01; family JANLFM01; genus JAPLHV01. The sequence continues at coordinate 1,401 of JAPLHW010000179.1, read as the reverse complement.
GCCAGCTATACCGAAGTAACCCCCAGCGGACGCGGCTACCACGTCCTACTGAAGGGGCGTCTGCCGGGAGGAGGGAGAAAGAACCCCTCTCTGGGGATTGAGGTCTACGACCGCCGACGTTTCTTCACCATGACTGGCGACAGCCTGCCCGGGCTGGGGACTATCGAGGAACGCCAGACAGAATTGGATGCTCTCTATCCCATCCTCTTCCCCTCCCAGGAACTTGTGGTGGTGGGGGTCCGGGGGAAGGCGCCCCCCTCTTCCCTCTCGGACAGCGAACTATTGGCCAAAGCCCAGGCTGCCAAGAACGGCGGCGACTTCACTACGTTGTGGCGGGGAGACTGGCAAGGAGCCGGCTATCCTTCGCAGAGCGAGGCCGACCAGGCTCTGGCCAGTCACCTGGCTTTCTGGACGGGCGGCGAAATCCTGCAGATGGATCGCCTCTTTCGGGCCAGCGGCCTCTTTCGTTCCAAGTGGGACCAGGTTCACTACGCCGATGGCAAGACCTACGGCCAGGTTACTTCGCAGAAAAGCTCCGACCCCCTCGGCCGCACTGACTTGGGCAATGCCCGGCGACTGGTAGAGCGACACGGCCAGGACTTGCACTTCGTCTTTCTCTGGAGGCGTTGGTTGGCCTGGGACGGCCACTCCTGGAAGGAAGACTCGAGCGGCGAAGCGCAGCGCCGGGCAAAGGAGACAGCCATCGCTATCGGCCAGGCTGCCCTGGCCCTCCCCGACTCCCACCAGCGCGAGCTGCTCTTGGCTCATGCCCGTGCCTCAGAGAGCGTCCCTCGACTGGAGGCGATGCTCAGCCTGGCCACCAGCGAGCCGGGGATCCCTCTTTCTCCCGACCGGCTAGATAGCGACCCCTTCTTGCTGAATGTCGCCAACGGCACACTGGAGCTGCGCAATGGTACTCTGCGGGAACCCCGCCGCGAGGATCTGCTCAGCAAAACAGCCCCGGTAGCTTACCAGCCCGAGGCGGAAGCCCCCATCTGGATGGCCTTCCTGGAGCGGGTCACGGGAGGAAGCTCGGAGCTCTGCGGCTTCCTCCAACGCATCGCCGGCTATTGCCTCAGCGGCGACATGCGAGCCCGCTGCTTCTTCATCCTCTATGGGAGAGGGGCCAACGGCAAGAGCACCTTCCTTTCCACCCTGTTGGGGATACTGGGAGACTACGGGCAGCAGGGCGCTGCCCAGACCTTCATCGCCATGCGCGGCGAGCGGGTGCGCAATGACTTGGCTGCTCTGCGCGGCGCGCGCCTTGTGGTCACAGTGGAGACCGAGGAGGGGCAGCGCCTGGCTACCGCCCTGGTCAAACAGATCACTGGCGGCGACCGGCTGCGGGCTCGCTTCCTCTTCGCCGAAGAGTTCGACTTTCAGCCTCAGTGCAAGCTCTTC
>JAPLHW010000086.1 GCA_026389425.1 Coprothermobacterota bacterium | reverse complement strand
GTGCAGCAGCTCCTCCAAGTAGATCCCCCGGTTGAGCTGGGAGATCTGCTCGACCAGACCGGCGGCGTAGCGATGGCCGCCTGGAGTGGGCTGGAAGAGAGTCTCGCCGGGAGGGGGGTCGCCGCGAACGACAAAGAGATTTCGGAAGCCGAGGTAATGCAGGTCGATCAAGGCATCCTCGGTATCGGCGGCGTTGAACCCGCCGCAGAGCAAGTGCGGGACGGTCTCCAAGCGGTAGCGGTTGGCGATGGCCGCGCAGATCCCCACCGTTCCCGGTCGCTTCGTTTGCAGCATGGTCCGCGGGCCTTGGGGCGTGCGCTGGGAAACAAGCTGCTGCTGATGGTAGGTGACATTGATGAAGGTGGGGTGGAAGGGCATCAAGGTCTCGATGGCAGCGCAAAGCTCCTCGATGGTCTGACCCCGCTCCGGCGGGAGGATCTCCAGCGAGATCAAAGGCCGCCTTCTCCCTTCCAAATATTCGGTAATGTGCATGGAACCCTCCTTCCGGCCGCGTCGTTGCACACCTCAGCTTACCATACAAGACATGCTGCCGCAGGCTGTTTTGCGAGAGGTGTACCGGGCTAAGCCCACGGTTACTGTCAACGTTTAGTCGAGCCATCTCTCGCAGCTCTTCTCTCATTGTGGTCAGAACTCCCTAACAGATCCCTTGCAGACTAGTCAGGTTTCGAAGCAGCTGAACCTCAGGGCGATCGCCAAAAAGAAGAACCGGTTTATGAAGATGGATGAGGAAAGGAAAAAGGGTTAGCAACCGTCAGGAGTTAAGCAAAAGATGCTGATGCTCAGGGCCAGGGCGACCTCCCTGGCGGTTTTCACCTTGGCTTCAAAAGCCGGACTGGCGGACGAGTGGCAGCAGAAACATACTGACGGGAAGCTCATGACCAAGGAGGAGGCTGAAGAGTAGCGGGATACGGACAGCAGCTTGGAGGCCCTGGTCTCGTCACTTTGCCTGAAGTTTCCCTGGTCCGAAGACGAGGCGCGAGCTTTTGTGCTCAATGGAACAAAGCCCTTCATCGAGCCCATCAAGCATGGCTTCCTCATCTATCAGAGCGTTACTTAGCGCACCCGGATTATGCTGGAAGTGAGCCCTGGGTGCTGGCTCAGCAGGTGTTGAAAACCTACCGTGAGTTGCAGCAGGCCCTTCGCCATGGCCGCAATCGTCCAATGGAAGCCCGCGCATTGGAGGCACTGCAATGGGTCCTAACCCAAACCCAAGAGGTCGACGCGCTTTCCCCGGTCGCTTGGGACAATCTGTACAGGCAGTGGTGCGCCAAGCACAAGAATAGCCCCATGATCTATCAAAATCCCAAAGACTTCAGGCGCGAGTTCCGGCGCAGCTTCCGTTCTGTGGTGGATCCCAAGCAGCGGATACTCAAGGCTGCCAAAAAGAAAAAGTCCTAACCGCTGCACCCCGCTCAGGTTTCGCCCCGCCCGTAGCAAGGTGGTGCAGCTCAGTTGAAAATGGGTGCTGGGTAGAAAAAGCACCTTTTCCGGCTGTCCGGACCCCGCTATGCAGCGATATGTTTGCTCAACAGCTACTTTTGCTCCACTCAAGATCGCATCGCCGGCTTGCATTTCATTCACAAAGAGATTTTTCACTTCGCGGGGAGGTCCGACGACTTGTTGAAAAGCAGCTACGTCTAACCTAATGAGGAAGACTTGAATCCAGGAGGGTACGATGAGAAACAGGAAGCATGGAATCAGCTGGCCAACCAAGACCCTGGTTGGGATCTTGGTTGTTCTCTTTGCCGTGGGCAACCTTGGGGCTTGTATCTGGAGCCAACCTGTATCGCCGCCGGAGACGGCGCCTGCGCCGACCGCTACGCTTTCACCCACGCTCGCTCCGACGACCACATTACCGCCTTCAGCGACAGTTTCTCCCTCATCTACCCCTTCACCTTCCCCGGGTACACCGTCTGTGGCGGACGTCTCTTTTCAGATGGGGAAAAGCTTCTTTGTGGAGAGCATCACCACCTTGGCGGAGACCATCACCACTGCAGTCGGCATTGTGCCACAGATACCAGCCTATGACCTTC
>JAPLHW010000265.1 GCA_026389425.1 Coprothermobacterota bacterium | reverse complement strand
CAATGATGGTTTCGTTCACATCACCGGGTATCAATACGCTGAAGTCATCGGGAAAACAACGCTGGGCTTGAACCTCTGGGTCCGCGAGGAAGACCGCCTGGCTGTGACCAAGGAGCTGGCGCGGGGTCGTGAAATACAAGGGGAAGAGTACGAGTTCCGCAAAAAGACGGGAGAGGCGTTAACCGGGCTCTTTTCGGCCAGCCTGGTGACGATCAATAACGAAACATGCATCCTGGCCAGCATTGGCGATATCACCGCCCGCAAGAAAGTGGAAGAGCAAATCAGGCTGCATGAAGTCCACCTGCAGGACTTGCTCTCCCTGCATCGAATGGCCAAGGCCAGTGAGAAGGAGATCCTCGATTTTACCTTGGAGGCGAGCCTCAGGGCCGCCCAGAGCAAGTTCACCTTCGTTGGCCTGATGAATGCGGACGAGACGGTTCTGGGAATCCACGCCTGGTCCAAAGAGACGATGGAGCAGTGCGCCATTACGGACAAACCGATCCAATTTCCCCTTGCCCAGACCAGCCTCTTGGGAGAGTCAGTCCGGCAGCGCCGCCCGATCATCGTCAACGACTACCTCTCCAGCGACGTGCCGAAGAAGGGAATTCCATCAGGACATGTCCCGATCGCCCGCTTCTTGAGCGTTCCCGTCTTCAGCGCCGGCAAGATCGTCGCTGTCGGCGCGGTAGCCAATAAGGAGACCGACTATTCTGATTCAGACATCAGCGCTTTCAGTGCGTTGTTGAACGAGATGTGGAACCTCCTCGAGCAGAAGCTGAAAGACGAGGCGCTGCGGGAGAGCGAGGCGAAGTTCAGGGCCATGGTGGAAACTTTGCCGCTGGCCATACATCTAACCATTGGAATAGAACAGATAACCGAATACGTAAACCCGACGATGGTCAAATTGTTTGGATATACCCAGGAGGATCTTCCAACCATCGAGCAATGGTGGCCGCTGGCCTATCCTGACGAGACCTACCGCAGGCAGATCTCGGAGGAATGGACCACAAGGGTAAAGCATGCGATTGAGACCCAATCGCCCATTGAGCCCATGGAAGTGGTGGTGACCTGCAAGGATGGCTCGAAGAAGAATATCTCCTGGGGTTACATTACCCTGGGAGACAAGAACTATTCCTGCGGCCTTGATCTAACCGACCGCAAGCAGTTGGAAGAGAAGATCCGCCAGGTCCGCACGGACCTCCTCTTTGCCGTCTCCCATGACCTGAAGTCCCCCATTCAAACTCTGCGCCAAACCCAGGAGATGCTCGGTCAGCTCCCACCGGCGGAAGCCTTGGCCCGCTTCCAGGAGTACAGCGAGATCTGGCGCCGCAACCTGAAACGCCTGGAGCGGATGATCAACAACCTGATGGACAGCCAGCGCGCTAAAGAAGGGCGCTTCCCCCTCCTCCTCGCCCCCTGCGATGCAGCGCAACTGGTTAAATCAGCAGTAGAGGATTCACAAGGCTATGCCCTTTCCTCTCAAGTGACCTTCGACTTGAATCTGCAACCTGTCCCACAGGGCGCTTGCGACGA
>JAPLHW010000177.1 GCA_026389425.1 Coprothermobacterota bacterium | reverse complement strand
AGACGCGGTTTGGACTTCGGACGGAAAGGGCCTGGTGTTTCAGAGCACGCCGGACGAGAACTGGAATTTTGAGGTTTACATCATGAAGGCCGATGGATCGGACCCCCAGCGTTTAACCCAGAACTCTGTCTTCGACGGATGGCCTAGTTGGGGGCCGTAAGGAGCCGAATGATTCCATAACGATGGAGCTCAGCGGGTAAAGATGAGGATGGGGAAGGCTGGCCGCTTGACAGCGACCCTGCTTGCAGCGAATCTAGTCTACGATAACAGCAGGTGGAGGATGCGATGGATTCTTTCTTGGAACGTTGCACGCAGTCGGTCTTGGAGGGAGAAGAGGAACAAGCCGAGGATCTGGCCCGTCAGGCGCTGGATCTTGGCTACCCGCCACTTGCGGTGATCGAGGACGGCTTTATCCGCGGGATCCGGAAAGTGGGCGAGCTGTGGGAAGAGGGAACGGTGTTCCTGCCGGAGCTAGTGATGGCGGCGGGGGCCATGAAGAAAGCGATGGCCGTGTTGCTGCCGGCCCTAGGCGCCGGGGTCCAATCCCCAGCGCAAGGACACCTGGTGATCGGCACCATCGAGGGCGACATCCACGACATCGGCAAGACGCTAGTGGCGACGATGCTGGAGGCTAACGGTTTCCGCGTTACCGATCTGGGGGCGGATGTACCGGTTGGCCGCTTTGTCGATGAAGCCGAGGCCTGCGGGGCGGATGGCATCGCCATCTCCGCTTTGCTCACCACAACCATGTCCGGCCAGCGACGTGTGGTGGAGGAGCTGAAGAAGCGGGCACTGCGCCCGCGCTTTAAGGTGCTGGTGGGGGGTGCTCCCTGCAGCCAGGAGTGGGCTGAACAAATCGGCGCCGACGGCTACGCCGGCGACGCGGTTGCGGCCGTCGCCCTGGCCCGTCGCCTGATCTGCGCAGGCTGAGCGGCCCGAGCAGCGCGGAGGACACTGTGCCGAAGTTGAAGATGAATATTCTAGACGCATTGCGACGGGGCTTGGTTCTCTTCGATGGCGGAATGGGTACTATGCTGATTGCCGCTGGCTTGGAACGGGGCGAGCCGCCGGAATTCTGGCTGCAGACAAAGCCAGAGGAGATCGCCGCCGTGCACCGAGCCTATTTGGATGCCGGCGCTGAGGTGATCACTACCGCCACTTTCGGGGCGAACCGGCTGCGTCTGGCCTCCTCGTCGTTCGGTCGCGCGCTGGACCCGGCCGAATTGAATTCGACCGCCGTTCGAATTGCACGAGAGGTGATGGACCGGCCGGAGACATCGGACCCACCGGCCATTTCTTCCCACCGGTAGGCGCGCTTGCCGCCGAAGAGGCGTGGGCTGCCTTCCGCGAGCAGGCTGAGGCATTGGAGAAAGCGGGGGTGGACCTCTTTCTGATCGAGACGATGGTTGACCTGCGCGAGGCGATGGAGGCACTGCACGCTGTGCGCGATGTCTCCAGCTGCCCGGTGATCGTCTGCCTGACCTTCGAGCGTAAGCCACGGGGGTTCTTCACCCTTTTCGGCGACACGCCCCAGAAGGTGGTGGATTCCTTGTTGTCGGCGGGTGCCGATGGTCTTGGCGCCAACTGCACCCTTGGCAGCGACGAGATGATCGAGCTGGTTCATATCTTCCGCCCCCTGACCGAGGCGCCCTTGCTCTTCCAGCCCAATGCCGGCCAACCGGTGATCGGCGAGGGTCCGCCCACCTACCGCCAACAACCGGCTGAATTCGCCGAAGACCTGAAGGTTCTCGCCCAAGCCGGAGCCAACGCTGTGGGCGGCTGCTGCGGCACCACCCCGGAATTCATCCGCCAAGCGCACGACCGATTGTTTCCCGTTCCGCTATTCTTGCAGTAAAACCCAGCCTGCGGCAGCATGTAAATAGTTTGCGGCAGCATGTCTACTACAGCAAATATGGAAAAAAAAGGAGGATGAGCATGCCACCCAACATGAACCCCCACATCACCTGGTTTGCCCCGGAGACCCGGCACCAAATTGTGGAGGAGGCCCAGCGGATTCTGGAGGAAGTCGGCGTCTTCGTGGAGAATGAGGAAGCCCTGGAGCTGCTGACCGGCGCCGGCTGCCGCATCGAGGCAAGCGAACGGCGCGTGCGAATCCCGGCGTCGTTGGTGGAGAAGGCGGTCGCCTCCGCGCCACAACGGATTCTCCTCTACGGCCGCCATGGAGAAGCGGTGATGGACCTGGGCGGAGACCGGATTCACTTTAACCCCGGCTCCGCCGCCTTGCGTATCTATGACGCGCAGGAGAAGCGAGCGAGGACGCCTATCAGTGCGGACCTGGTCCGTTTTATTAAGCTGGTGGACGCTTTGCCTCACTATGCCGCCCAAAGCACCGGCCTGATCTCTGGCGATGTGCCGCCCGAAGTGGGCGACCGCTACCGGTTGTACCTGGCTTTGCTCTACAGCAACAAGCCGGTAGTGACCGGCACTTTCCGCATCGACGGCTTCCGCCCGATGGCTGAGATGCTGGCAGCCGTCGCCGGAGGTCCCCAAGAGTTGCGAGCCAAGCCCAATGCCATCTTCGATTGCTGCCCCTCCCCTCCCTTGAAATGGAGCGAACTCACCGCCCAGGCGCTGATCGACTGCGCCCGCAGCGGGATCGTTGCCGAGCTGATTTCGATGCCCCTGACCGGCGCCACTTCCCCAGTGACGCTGGCCGGAGCGATCGTCCAACATTGCGCGGAATCGCTGAGCGGTGTGGTGATCCACCAACTGGCCTGCCCGGGAGCTCCGATCATTATCGGCGGATCGCCGGCATGCTTTGACATGCGCAAAGGCACCACCCCGATGGGAGCGATCGAGACAATGATGATCGATGGGGGGTACGCAGAGATCGGCAAGCACCTGGGGCTTCCTACCCAGGCCTATATGGCCTTGAGCGATGCCAAGACGGTGGACTACCAGGCCGGCATGGAGAGCGCCATGGGAGCGTTGGTGGCGGCGCTGTCGGGCATCAACAACATCTCTGGCCCGGGGATGCTCGATTTCGAGTCTTGCCAGAGCCTGGAGAAGCTGGTCTTGGACCACGAGGCCTGCGGCAGCGCCCTCCGCCTGGCGAGGGGGATCGAATTGCGCGAAGACCCGATCCTCCCGCTGGCGTTGATGCAACAGGGGATCAAGCGTTCTTTCCTGCCCCTCGCCCACACCAAGCGGTGGTTCCGCCAGGAAGCCTACTTCCCGGACGAGGTGATCGACCGCAGCACGCTGGAGGAGTGGCGCAAACTAGGCGGCAAGGATGCCACCCAGAGGGCCTCCCAGCGGGTGGAGCAGATCCTTTCCGGCCAGCAGGCGGAGCCCCTCGACCCACCACTGGCCGAGGCGTTGCGGGAGATCATGGAGGCGGAAGCGCGCCGCTTCGGCATGGAGAAGCTGCCGGACTTGCCCTAGACCACTTTCAATCGGCCGGCGTCGTCCTTCCGAGCACCCGGCCCTAGCAGTAGCAAATCTGCTCTCTGCGCCTTCTCTTCTCAGTTGGAGAGAGCCCGGATCGCCCACCACAGAGCCAGAGCTAGCAAGCCCAGCCAGACTATGATGATTCCCACCACAACCCCCCAGCTGGAAGGTCTGGCGGTGATGCGTTCAGCTTGTTGACGGCACTCCGCCATCACCTCGCTGGGGATCATGCGCAAGGCCAGAGTGATTCCCAAGGGGACCAGCACGAGGTCGTCCAACAGACCCAGGACGGGGATGAAATCAGGGATCAGGTCGATCGGGCTAAAGGCGTAGGCCACCACCAACCCCACCCAAGCCTTGGCGTACCAGGGAGTCCCCGGGTGGCGAGCGGCCAGGGCGAGGGCGATGGTCTCCCGTTTCAACCGGTGGACCCGATCTCTCCAGGATGCCGCCCACCCCACTTTGGAAGTTGGTGACGGGTTTCCTTCTGGAAAAGGAGGAATTGGGAGCGAATTCTCTTGGTGGGGATCTGTCTCGCTCAAGAGGCTCTTCTTTTTAACGGAGGGCAGAGGCTGGTTTAGCTGCCTGCTCCCGGCGGTAAAAATAGTGCTTCACCAACTCCGCTGTCCCCGCGTAGGCGGCCAAGATCCCGACCAGCAGCGGCCAATAGAGCAACGGCAAGGAGGTGAAGCCGAAAACTTGGGCAAGCGGGCCGAGGTAGGGAATCAAGATCACCAGCCCGGCAACGGCAGCGGTCACTCCGCGAAGGTAGATGCTGGGGCGGCTTTTCCAAAATGGCCGGCGGGTTCGGATGATCAACACCACCAGGGAAGCCGAGAGCACCGATTCCACGAACCACCCGGTGCGGAAGGTTTCGGGTGAAGCCCCAAAGATCAGCAACAATACCCCGAAGGTGGCATAGTCGAAGATCGAGCTGAGCAGGCCGAAGGTGAGCATGAAACGGCGGATGAAGCCGATATCCCAGCGGCGCGGCCCCTGGACTTGTTCAGGGTCCACAGTATCGGTAGCGATGGTCAGCTCGGGGAAATCGGTGAGGAAATTGGTGAGCAGGATCTGGGTGGGGAGCATCGGCAGGAAGGAGAGGAAGAGGCTCGCGCCGGCCACCGAGAACATATTGCCGAAATTGGCCGACGTGGCCATGAAGATATATTTCATCGTGTTGGCGAAAGTGCGGCGGCCCTCCAGCACCCCATCCGCCAGAGTGTCCAGGCCTGGCTCCAACATGATGAACTCAGCTGCCTCCTTGGCCACATCCACGGCGGAGTTCACCGAGATCCCCACATCGGCCATGTGCAGGGCGGGGGCATCGTTGATCCCATCCCCCATATAGCCAGTCACCGCCCCGCTCTTGCGGAGAGCGTGGATGATCCGTTCCTTCTGGTTGGGCTCGATCTCAGCGAAGAGGTCTACCTGGCGCACCTTGGCGATCAAGGCCATCTCGCTCATCGCCTCCAGATCCTCCCCGGTGATTAATGCCGTCTGCGGGAGCCCGATCTGGGAGAAGACGGTGGCTGCCACCAAACGGTTATCCCCTGTGATCACTTTCACCCGGACACCCAGCGCGGCCAGCCGCTGCAGCGTCTCGCGGACGTCCTTTTTGGGCGGGTCGAGGAAGAGGAGGAAGCCGAGAAAGGTCATCTCTCGTTCTTCTCCGGCTTCGCAAGCCTGGCCGTCGCCTTGACAGACTCCTTCCGGCAGGGCTCGCCATGCGACCCCCAGGACGCGGTAACCCTGCGCGCTCCAGGCCGCGTAACGCCGGCGGATCTCCTCTTGTTCGCCCTCCAGTGGAATTTCCTGCTCTTTCTGCTTCACCTTGGTGCAGACAGCCAGTACTTTCTCCAAGGCCCCTTTGGTGATCAGGTGGGTGGCGCCGTCCGGACCATGCACTGCCACCGAGAGCCGTTTGCGCAGGAAGTCGTAAGGGATCTCGCCGCGTTTCCGGTAGGGGGTCAAGTCGACCGCTTGCCCTGCCAGGAGGGCCTCGTCGATTGGGTTGCGGATCCCGGACTGGAGGCCGGCGTTGAGGGCCCCGGCCAGGAGGACCTCCTCGGAGGCCTCGCCATTTGGGTCACAGGCCAAGGAGAGTTGCACCCGGCCTTCAGTAAGGGTTCCCGTCTTGTCCGTGCAGAGGACCTCCATACTGCCGAAGTTCTCGATGGCTGCCAACCGCTTGACGATGACCTTCTTGCGGGCCATGGCCTGGGCGCCGCGGGAGAGGTTGATGGAGATGATGGCCGGAAGAAGCTGCGGTACCAAACCCACAGCCAAGGCCAGTGAGAAGAGGAGAGAATCCAGGACCGGACGTTGAAGCCAGACGTTGAGGGCGAAGATGATCAAAATCAAGACCAGGGTGACCTCCATGAGGAGGGCCCCGAAACGACGGATACCGTGCTCGAACTCGGTGACGGGCGCCTTCAGCTTCAGGCGGGCGGCGATGCGCCCAAGCTCGGTGCTGGCGCCGGTGCGGACCACCAATGCGAGCGCTGATCCGGAGCGGATGTGAGTCCCCTGGAAAAGGGTGTTGTGCATCTGTGCCAAGGTCGGCTTCACATCTTGAATGGGCACAGCTTCCTTGCGCACCGGCATCGTTTCGCCGGTGAGGAGGGCCTCATCGGCATAGAGGTCAACAGCCTTAAGGAGGAGGCAGTCGGCTGGCACCAGCGACCCTGCTTGCAGCATCACCAGGTCGCCTGACACGATCTCCTCGGCCGGAATCTCGACGGTCTCCCCCCCGCGCTTGACCGTGGTGGTCACCTTCACCACCTCCTGCAGCTTGGCCAATGCGCCGGAGGCGGCGTACTCCTGGAAGAAGCCGAGAAGGCCGGAAGCCAGGATGATCACCAGGATAATCACCGAGTCGATGGTTTCGCCGAGGTAGAGGGAGAGCAGTGCGGCGAAGACCAGGATCAACAGGATCGGGCTCTTGAACTGCGCCAGGAGGATCCGCCAGGGTCCGCTGGAGCGCTTACCGGAGGGGCGGTTGGCTCCTTCCCGAAGCAGGCGTGCGGCCGCTTCCCTAGGAGATAGGCCGTTCTCGCTGCTGCCCAAGCGGCGGAGCATCTCCTCCCCGGGGAGTTGCCAGAAAGCATCTGTCACCGGCGAGAGAGTGGCCGGTTCAGCTCTTTTCGTCGACTTTCGCTCTGGCGGTGAACCGCTCATTGCAGGATAGTTTCCTCGTTCAATCTCGTCCTCCGCTCTCCGCCGCCCAGTCCGTCCGACGATCGGCCGGCTCACCGGCTGGAGTCACCCGTATTGTATCTGATTCAACGATCGGTTATGCCGAGCCAGAAGACAAGCTATCTTCGAGTTGGCCCTGTGGGCCAATGATTTTCTTGCCTGTAAGCCTGTTGCACCTTGCACTGCCCCTGGCGAGCCAGATGGCTGGACGTAAAGAGCGCTTTCTTCTTGGTCGTTAGGTAGGGGCGGGTTTAAACCCGCCCCTACGGCTGGCCTCATGAACCCACCGATGGGAGGGCTGCCTGCTTGCCGCTCTCCGCCGGCTCGCGCGAGTGACGACGGCCAGGCCCGCGCAAAGCCCGGGCCGAGTTGAGCACGGCAAGCAAGGTGACGCCGATGTCAGCGATCACCGCCTCCCACATCGTCGCTTGTCCGAAGAGACCCATCACCAGGAAGACCGCCTTGACCCCCAAAGCCAGGACGATGTTTTGAACGATGATACCCTTGGTGCGGCGAGCCAGGCGGATCGCCTCGACTACCTGGCTGGGGCGGTCGTCCATGATTACCACGTCGGCCGCCTCGATGGCCGCGTCCGAGCCGAGGCCTCCCATGGCGATGCCGACATCGGCGCGAGCCAGTACCGGCGCATCGTTAATCCCGTCTCCGACGAAAAGGACAGCCCCCCTCCCTTCACTCTTCAGCGCCTCCACACAGCGCACTTTCTCCTCCGGCAGAAGCCCTGCGAAGATACGGTCGACTCCCAAGCGGCGCCCCACTTCCTCCGTGGCCGGGGAGGCATCGCCGCTGAGCAGTGCCAGTTGGCGCACGCCCAATTTGCGCAACGCTTGTAGCGCTGGAACGGCATCCGGCTTC
>JAPLHW010000015.1 GCA_026389425.1 Coprothermobacterota bacterium | reverse complement strand
TTGGAGACCAGGAAGATGAAGAAGACCACCAGATAGGGGGAGAGGCGCCCCTTGTTCAAACGCAGGAAGGGGCGGATCAGCAGCATCGAGGCGCCGGTGGTGCCGATCACGTTGGATATGACCGCTCCCACCAGGAGAATGGCCATATTGAGAAATGGGGTGGCCACCCCCTCGATGCGGATCAGGATCCCTCCCGTCGAGACAAAGAGAGAGCCGATCAGGCAGATGAAGGCGAAGTAGTCGAGTGCCACCTCCCCCAGCGGTTCCAGGGTGCGGAAATAGAAGAGGTAGAGCAGGACCACGACGGCGCCAAGGGCAAGAACCACCCATGGATAGTTCTTCTCCCACCAGTGCGGCTTGAACAAAGGCCCCAGAGCGATGGCCAGGAGCATCAGGAGGAAGGGGATGGAAGCCCACAAGGGGACATTCATCGATTCATGCATTTTCGGTCATTCCTCTTTAAGGTTGTTGGAACCTATTGTTCCACGTGAAAGGTACAGTGGAAAGCGCTCGAGATTCCAAGCGGAAACGCCTTGAGAACGAAACCAGCACCATCAAGCAGTTCGAAAGCAGATGATGGATGGTTCCTATGGGTGGCGAATCGGAGTATTTATCGACCCAATAACGCTAGGAAAACACCGGCGGCTACTGCTGTGCCGATCACACCAGCCACATTAGGACCCATGGCGTGCATCAACAGGAAATTTCCTGGGTTTTCCCGTTGGCCTTCGCGCTGCGATACCCTTGCGGCCATTGGCACTGCGGAGACTCCTGCGGACCCAATCAACGGGTTCACCTTGCCACGCGTCACTACATAGAAGAGTTTTCCCAGCAAGACACCGCCAGCCGTACTGAAGGCAAAGGCGATGAGGCCCAGAAGAACGATGCCCAAGGTCTTCGAGGTAATGAAAGTGTCTCCCTGCATGGTCGCTCCGACGCTGGTGGCGAGGAAGATGGTGACAATGTTGATCAAATCGTTGGCAGCCGTATTGGCCAAGCGATCGACCACTCCGGATTCCTTGAGGATGTTCCCCAGCATAAACATACCGATGAGGGGGCCAACTGCAGGAAAAATAAGGCTGACGACGATCGTAACGACGATCGGGAAGAGGACTTTCTCAACCCTCGAGACAGGCCTCAACTGAGCCATCACCACTGAGCGTTCTTTCTTGGTGGTGAGAAGGCGCATGATCGGAGGTTGGATAATCGGCACCAGCGACATATAGGTGTACGCAGCCAGGGCTACGGTTCCCAAGAGATGTGGGGCAAGGGCTACGGCGGTATAGATGGTGGTCGGGCCATCGGCGCCACCGATGATGCCAATGGAAGCGGCTTCCAATATGGTGAACCCGAGCAGTTGGGCGATCAACATGGCCACGAATACCCCCAACTGTGCGGCTGCTCCCATCAAGATGGTCCAAGGGTTGGCGATCAAGGGTCCGAAATCGGTCATCGCTCCCAATCCAAGGAATATCAATAGCGGGAAGAACTCTGATTCCACTCCATAGTGCAGCAACAAGTAGATGATGCCTGAGGGGGCATCCAGGATTCCTGTGAGGGGGAGGTTAGCAAGGACGCAACCGAAACCGATCGGCAGTAACAGCAGGGGTTCAGTTTTCTTGAAGATAGCCAGGAATACGAACAACAACCCCACCAAGATCATAACCCCCTGTTGCCAGGTCAACGCTGAGAAGCCGGTTATTTGGGACAAGCGGATGATTGCATCCATCTGTGATTATCCGATCTCCAGCAACTGCTCTCCCATCTCCACCATCTGACCAACAGTCACGAAAACTTTCTTGACAGTGCAGTCATAGGGAGCGAAGAGTTCGTTTTCCATCTTCATCGCCTCGATCAATAGAAGGAGACCACCTCGTTGGAGTACGTCACCTGCTTTTATGGCAATGCTGGAAATCTTGCCGGGAAGAGGCGCCGTTATGATACCTAGAGCTACTGCACTCTTCGTGACTTTAGGCGGTGGATTCACCATTTGGGGAATCGTAGGAGGGGCGATCGCCTCGATGGTCGGCCTGATTGTCTCGCGAGCAACTACGCTCCCGTTGCCCAGCTCTTCCACTTCGATTTGAAATACTTCGTCGTCCACTTTTACTTTGAATATTCTAATCATGATTCCAGCGCTCCATCTTGATCATTTTGAAGGATTTGCGATGCGGTCTAGATATCAGAGTTGTTGTTCCTTGTTCGATCGCGGCCATTTGGTGTTGTTGCTCGAGGCTGGCTGAAATTGCGGCCATAATCGCTGCCATTTTTCTCTTACCAATGGTGGGGCTTGTGGTTAATTGGGGAAGCACCGGCTCAACAGCTGGCCATCCGGCTGGAGGGGAAGGCCGGTAAAAAATGTACCGAAAGAGGGTAAGAATCGCTCCGAGAATCGCCAGTACGGCAAATACGCTTACCATCCCGATAAGGGAAAGGAGAACTCCATCCCACAAGGTGACAAATTGCATCGTCTGCCTGCTTTCTATAGGGGCATGTTGCTGTGCTTCTTATCAGGCGCTTCGACGCTTTTCGAGCGCAGAAACTCCAAAGCGCCTGCAAGAACCGGCCTCGTGTCCTTTGGGTCGATGATATCGTCCACATAGCTGCGCTCAGCGGCTCTGTAGGGATTGGAAAACTGAGCACGATACTGCTCGATTTTCTCTTTTCGGGCTTGCACCGGATCAGCCGCCTCGGCGATCTCTTTGCGAAAACAGATGTTGGCTGCCCCTTCAGCGCCCATCACGGCAATTGCTGCCGTTGGATAGGCAAAGGAGAGATCTCCCCCCAGGTGCTTGGAGCACATGGCTATGTAGGCGCCTCCATAGGCTTTGCGAAGGATCAGGGTGATCTTCGGCACCGTTGCTTCACTGTAGGCAAAGAGCACTTTGGCTCCATGCCGAAGGATCCCGTTGTGCTCCTGATCAATGCCGGGGAAAAATCCTGGAGTGTCCACCAGCGTGATCAAAGGAATATTGAAGCAATCGCAGCAACGGACGAAGCGAGCAATCTTATCCGCAGCATTGATATCCATCGTCCCGGCACGGTGTTGGCTTTGATTGGCCACAATGCCAACAGCTCGCCCCCCCAATCGGGCAAAGCCAACCACCGCGTTCGGCGCAAAGTAAGCATGCACCTCAAGGAAATCGCCGAAATCGACGAAGCGTTGGATCACTTCCTTGACATCGTAGGTTTTTGAGGAATTCATGGGAATGAGATCCTTCAACGATTCGTCCACTCGATTGATCGGATCCCGATTGGAAGCCAGGGGTGGCTCATGCAGGAAGTTGTCCGGGAGAAAAGAAAGCAGCTTTTTCACCAAGGCAATTGCCTCACTGTCATCTTTCGTGAGAAAATGCGCCACTCCGCTCAGTTGATTGTGCACCAACCCCCCACCCAACTGCTCATGGGTTGTCTTTTGGCCGGTTACGGCTTCCAAGACGTCAGGGCCGGTCACATACATCGTGGCAATCTCTGTCATGACCACGAAATCCATCAGGGATGGCGAATAGGCCGCTCCGGCGGCCACCGGCCCCAGCACCATCGCGATCTGAGGAATCACGCCGGAGGCCAGGCTATTTCGTTTCATCACTTCGGCGATACTCATCAAGGAATCAATTCCCTCTTGAATGCGAGCGCCGCCGGAATCGTTCAAACATAGAAAGGGGATGCCCATTTTCATGGCCAGATCCTGCATGTTCGTTATTTTCAGGCCGTGCATCTCCCCTATCGAACCGCCCAGCACGGAGAAGTCCTGGGCAGACAGAGCGACGCGCCGGCCATTGATCAAGCCCAGCCCGGTGATCACCCCTTCTGCCGGGATCTCTTTCTTATCCAGACCGAAGTAGGTGGACCTTGTTTTCACAAATCGATCCAGCTCCTGGAAGGATCCTGGGTCCAGAAGCAACTCTATCCGCTCGCGGGCTGTAAGCTGGCCTTTCTTATGCCGTGCTTCCGCTGCTTTTTTTCCCATTCCCTCGGTAATTATTTTCTTCTGTTCTGCCAATTGTGCAATAAG
>JAPLHW010000113.1 GCA_026389425.1 Coprothermobacterota bacterium | reverse complement strand
TCAGGCCGGTCAAGGTCAGGTGATGGTTGGTGTCCGGCTCGAGCTCCGCCAGGGTGGAGGCGTACTTCTCCGCCGTACCCCACAAGAGGTAGCCCTGGACAGCGAGGTTACTGTCCCAGGTGATGGTGGCTTGACCGGCGGTGACCAATCCCAGCCGTGGCCCATGGACGATTTGTGCCTGGGTTATCTCTGCCCCTCCCAGGGCTCGATCCAGAAAAACGGCTGCCTGGGCGCGCGTGGCAGGCAGCGATGGCTGCAGGAAACCATCTTCACTGATTTGGGGTTCCCCCGGTCTCACTACCTCATGGGCGTAGCAGGATTGCACCAGGGGAAAGGCCCAGTGGTCGATTGGCAGGTCGGCGAAGGTTTGTACGCTCAGTTCGGGGTTGGACCAACCCTTTCCCCGCGCGATCATGCTTAGCAATTCTGCTTTGGAGACCGGGCGGTCCGGCTGGAAAATGCCACCCGGGTAACCCTGAATCCATCCTGCTTGCACAGCGGCCTCCACGTAGGGGAAGGCCCAAAACGAGCTGGGCAGGTCTGAAAAGGAGGGAGGCGCCTCCGACTGCGGCGCCGTGCCCAACACCAAGCAAAGCATCTTGGTTGCCTCGGCGCGGGTCACCAGTTCTTCCGGGCGAAAGGAACCATCAACGTAGCCTTGCACGATGCCGCACCCGGCCAGATCCTCGATCTGGATTGCGGCCCAGTATGAGGAAGTCACATCCTGGAAGGTGCTGGCTGCCACATTGGAAGGTTCACCCAGGGTGAATACGATTAAAAGGGCGACGCCTAGCATGGCGATGAAATGGTTGCATTTCATCAGCCTTTTCCGTGTTTCCATCCTCTTTAAACCAAGCATGAATCCTCCTCCAGCAATGTTATGATGAGTGTCCCAACGATACAGCTCAGCGGCGCGCAGTTGGTGAGCCAATCGCATGTGATTGTTCGGTTCATTTGTCAGTTATAATAAATCGTAGTCTCGCCTTCCTCAAGTCGTGTTAAGTGGCACTTGGGACAACGAGGGAAGAAAAGGGGACAGATTTATTTATTGATCCGTAGATCGCTCCAACGGGGATAGTTGGCTGGCGGCTCGGCCTGAAACAAAGGGGACAGATTTATTTATCTGTAGATTGCTCCAACGGGATAGTTGACTGGCGGCCCGGCGTGAGCCCTTCGCTTCGCTCAAGGGTAAACTCCGCAGCGAAGGATCGGATCTTGTGAGTGAAATCGAGAAGCTCATGGAAAGACGGGTAGAATCTTGAGGACCGGGAAGGCTGAGAAAGGTGGAAAAATAAATCTGTCCCCTTTTTCCCCTTTTTCCCATAAGGACGCCGGCGAGGAGAGCGAGGAGTGACAGGGGGGGAGAAAACCCGGACCACTCCTCGAGTGCGCCGGTACAACGGGAAGAAGATCCATCCACGAAGTCTTCTCTCTTCCCCGAAGCAGAGATCAGTCCAGAGGAACATTTGTGGCGGCGGATCTTCGATTGTCCATCGCCCACGTCGGAGCAGCCAGGGGAAGAATAGCCCAAGCTGCTCAGTTCCTTTCGCTGGCCGGTTGCGCTCTAACGCTCGCTCTGGTCGGCTGTGCGTTCGTTGTTCAAGCGGGTGAACCTCTTACAGATCAGCGATGACGCGCAACGGACTCCGCTAACCGTAGCCGGAGGATTATCCCGAGGATTCCTCCAGCAAGGCCAGCAGCGAATCGTATTGGTAGGCGGCGGCCAGTTGCCGAAGTTCGTTGGCTACCCCGGGGAGGAGACGTCCCGCCTCCTCGATCGACTCACGAAGCCGTTCCACCCGGGCGGAGAGGATCGCCTCGCGCATCGCTGCGCGAAGCGATGCGGGAAGGGCGGCCAGAGATTGCGGCCGAAGGGAGGCCATTGGCGGGTTCTGCTCGTCTTCCTCGGCGGAGCGTTCCTTATAGAGGAAGCGGACTCCCAGGCATTCCCTGATAGCCTCGAATAATTCCTCTTCCTGGAAGGGCTTGCGCAGGTAACCGTCGGCGCCGGCTTGGAGGATCTGCTGCCGATCATCCTCGAAGGCGCTGGCGGTGACGGCAATGATCGCAAGGTGAGACGCACTCTCTTTCTCGCCCTCCCGGATGCGCCGGGTGGCCTCGTAGCCGTCCATCACTGGCATGCGCATGTCCAT
>JAPLHW010000051.1 GCA_026389425.1 Coprothermobacterota bacterium | reverse complement strand
TGCAGGTCCATGGCCCGTTTCATTCCGGCGATCCCCCAGCGACTGGTGACGGCTGCATTGGTCTCCAGCAAGTTCGACTGCAACCAGCGGGCGATCTTCTGCTCCCCGTCCACCGCGGCTTGGTAAATCGCCAGGCAGAGCGCGGGGAAGACATTGGCTACGGCCAGGATGGCGCCGTTCGCCCCCATCGCCAAGGCTGGGAAGAGCAAGCTGCCGGCGCCGGTGAAGACGGAGAAGCAATCGGGGACCCCTTCGATCACTTCTTCCAACTGGGTCAAGTTCCCGCCGGAGTCCTTCAGGCCGATGATCCGGGGGTGGTCGGCGAGACGTTTGACCAGAGCGGCGGAGAGGTTGAGGCCGGTGTTGGCCGGCATGTTGTAGATCAGCAAGGGGATGGTCAAAGCGTCAGCTACGGTACGGAAATGGCGCTCCAGCGCAACCTCGCTCATGCTGCCCTTGAAGTAGTGAGGCGGCAAAACCAGCGCGGCATCGACCCCCAAGCTGGCTGCTTCCCGCCCGCGGCGGATAGTTTCGGCGGTCGACTCGGCGCCGACGCCGGCCACAACGATCTTCCCTGGTGCGGCTTGACTGCGCACGCACTCGATCAACTGAGCCCGTTCCCCATCGTTAAGAAAGGGAAACTCACCCGAAGTGCCCAGCACCACGTATCCAGCCAGGCTGATTTGATTGTAGGCGTGCAGGTTAAAAGCAAGAGCCTCCCAGTCGATATCTCCGCCGGCTAGAAAGGGGGTGACCAGCGCAGGGAGGATCCCGTGGAGAATCATCGCCCCACTTCCAACCCGCCAGTCATGACCTCGTCAAAGATTTCCATGGCGACCGGCAAGTCAAGATGGGCGCCCAGCTCTACCATGGTCGCGCTGATGTGAGCCAGTGCGCGCCGCAACTCGACGGCGGTGACATTCCCCAGGTGTCCCAAGCGGAAAGCCAAGCCCTTCGTCTCGGCCAGTCCTCCGGCGACGATCACACCGCGCCGGGCCAGTCCTCCCCGGAAGGCAGCGTCGTCCAAACCGGCTGGGTAGCGCAGGCAGGAAACGGTGGGGGCAGCTACATCTTCCTCGGCTAGTGGAGTGAAACCGATCGAGCGCAGAGCAGCCCGCACAGCTTGCCCTTGGACCCGGTGGCGGAGGTAGCGCACCTCCAGCCCCTCAGCGAAAAGCCGCCGCATGGCTACTCGGTAGGCCGTCACCATGTTTACCGGCGGGGTGGCAAAATAGCGGGAGGGATCCTCCATCACCGGCAACCAGTTCAACGCGTCAGCGTAGTAGGCGGGAATGCTCGGCATTGCCCGGCGAGCGGCCAGAGCGCGTTCCCCCATCGCAAGCAGGAACAAGCCGGGGGGGAGGCCGAGGGCTTTCTGGCTTCCGCTAAAGACCAGGTCGATGGTATAGGAGAGGTCGCCGTAGGTCTTTCCCATTTCTTCCTCGATAGCCCCCGTGGCGCAGACCCCGTCCAGCAGGAAGAGAGCGCCGTGCGCTTTCACCAGGGGAACCAGGGAAGACAGGTCGGCTTCGACCCCGGTGGAGGTGTCGACATGGGTGACAGCTACTGCCCGGTAATGTTGGCTTTGGAGAGCGGCGGCCACCTCTTCGGCCGGCACGCGTTGCCCCCAGGTGGCGGAGAGGAGATCGGCCTGAATCCCAAAGGCGGCGGCGATTCGGGCGAAGCGGTCGCCGAAGTAGCCGTGGCTGACCACTAGCAAGCGCTCCTCCGGGGCCACTGTGTTCACCAAAGCCATCTCCATGGCCATGGTACCGCTGCCGGCAAGGAGGAAAACCGCGCCCCCGGTCAATTGAAAGAGGCGGCGGGTTTGACTGAGCGCCTCGACATAGATGGCCACAAAGCGGGGATCGACGTGAGAGAGAGGCTCTTGCGCCAACGCCTCCAGCACTTCCGCTTCGACCATGGTGGGACCCGGCACCAACAATAACTCTCGTTCGCTCATCCTAGCTCCTTCGTCTGGTTTCACTGGATCATCGCACAGATCGGGTTCCGGCTCACCCCTCCTCTCCCAGCCATGACCGCACCGGTGGTTGATAAAGAAAAGGGGACAGATTTATTTATTTGGTTCCTATTCATTTCAATTGGGCATCCTACCAGCCTACGGCATCATGATAGCCCGCGGCAGCATGTACTGCAGAATAACGAATTACGATACCAAGGCAGCCCGTCTGAAAAAGGACTGCTCCGGCGTATGCCAGATCGGGGTCGATGAGACCGGAAAACCAAAAGGTCATTGCAATCCCTGGGATCGGTGCTATCCCTTGGACCATCGGCTTTCCTGGGACCGCCGCACCCCAGTGCGGCAAATCTGGGATCGGGACCGTCCCTGGGATTGAGACCTCTCCTTGGACCATCGGCTTTCCTGGGACCGCCGCACCCCAGTGCGGCATCAGCAGTGAAGTGACAGAAGACACCCGCTCTGGAGAGCAACCAATCCGAGGGTGGCGCCCCTATGCCTATCTGCTCCACTTCGACGCATAACAGCCTGCGGCAGCAAGTTCTCTGCCACAATCAGCATTGGAACAGATGCAGTCGGAGCTGAAAGAGAAAATCTAAGACGGTGATGCAGGTCAGATGCAACTGCGCCGGTGAATCGAGGTCTACTTGGAAGCAGGTTATGGATCCTGTGTTTTGCGAGAGCCTGATGTCGCTGCCTGTTGTGGGTGTGATGCATGGCTTCGGTTCAACGCAAAACAGCCAGCGGCAGCATGTCACAGAACACCCTGCCGGGGGCTATCGAGCTGCCGGGGGCTATCGAGCTGCCGGGGGCTATCGAGCTGCCGGGGCTATCGAGTCGAACTGCTTGAAGGGTTCTCTTTGGGGAAGATCGTATTGTCGTTGAAGAACCATGCTGCTGTAGGCTGTTCAGATGCGGCGTGGTGAATCCATGGGAACAGGAGCCGCACTGGGGTGCGGCGGTCCCA
>JAPLHW010000096.1 GCA_026389425.1 Coprothermobacterota bacterium | reverse complement strand
GACCGAGCCCAGTACCGCCACGCGCTCCCATTGATCCACTTCAGTCTGGGTGAAGAAGCTGCCCAGTTGGACCGGGGAGTTGAGGGTGGTCTCATAGGCTGGGGTGGTTCCGATGACGTTGGTGCTGGTGTTCTTGTCCCCGGCCACCACCTGGGAGATGCGGCCGGAAGAGGGGATCACCGCCTTGATCCCGCGAATTTGAATTAGGGATTGGGCATCTTCCACGGTCAGCTTGCTCTGGGTTCCGGCTAAGCTGACCCCGCCGGTGCTCATTTGTCCTGGGATTACCAGGAGGATATTGGAGCCAAGGGACTGGATCTGGTCGGTCACTGCCATTTGGGCGCCGGTGCCGGCGGAGAGCATCATCATCACCGCGGCTACGCCGATGATCACCCCCAGCATGGTCAGGACAGCCCGGCTTTTATTGATGACGAGGGCGCGGAAGGCCAGCTTGATGCTGCGCCAGAACCTCATAACGACTTTTCCGCCGGGATCTTGGCAAGTTCGCGCTTGGCATCCAGGCGGTCCCTCACCACTTCATCGGTGGTAACCAGGCCGTCGCGAACGCGGAGCATACGCTTGGCGTGTTGTCCGATGTCCCGCTCGTGAGTGACCATGACGATGGTCCTCCCCTCCGCGTTCAGCCCCTGGATGATGGCCATCACTTCTTCCGAGGAGCGCGTATCGAGGTTTCCGGTGGGCTCGTCGGCCAGGATCAAGTAGGGGTTGGTGACCAAAGCGCGGGCGATGGCTACGCGCTGCTGCTGGCCGATGGAGAGCTCGTTGGGCTTGTGCATCAGGCGATCACCCAGGCCGACCTTGCGCAAAGCATCCTCGGCCAGCTTCCGCGTATTGCGCATGCCGTTGTAGACCAGAGGCAGTTCCACGTTCTCCAGGGCGATGGTGCGGGGGAGGAGGTTGAAGTTCTGAAAGATGAACCCGATCTTGTGGTTGCGCAGACGGGCCAGTTGGTTGTCGGTCATCTGGCGGGTGTCGATCCCATCCAACAGGTAGGCGCCGGAGCTGGCCACATCGAGACAGCCGAGGATGTTCATCAGCGTTGATTTCCCTGAGCCGGAAGGACCCATAATGGCCACGAACTCCCCCTCTTCGATCTGGAAACTGACGCCGCGCAGGGCTTTGACGCTGAAGTCCCGGCTCAGAGTGTAGGTCTTGGTCACATCCTGGATGACGATGACTGCGTTCATCCGTTACTTGGGGGCGCCCGTGGTGGGCATGCCGAAGTTGGTCAGGTCAAATGTGGAGAGGTTACCGCTGGCGGAGAGCGCAACCTGGTCGCCTTCTTTCAAACCGCTCCTGACTTCCACCTCGGTGTCAGTCAAGATCCCCGGCTCGATGACCGTGGTGACCATTTTCTCTCCGTTCCACAGCTCGACGGTATAACTACTGTTGAGCATGCGCATCGCGGAACGAGGGATGATCAGAGCATCCTTCGATTCAGCGACCACCACCTCGGCCTCGGCGCTCATTCCCGGCTTGAGGAGAAGAACCCCCTCCGGGTCGAGGGCGAAATGGGCGGTGTAACTGACCACCCCCTGGATCACCGTAGCCAACGGGTTGATCGAGTCGAGAGCGGCTTTGAAAGTGCGGCCACGGTAGGCATCGACGGTGACTTTCGACTCCATCCCGACTTGCAGTTGACCCACGTTCACCTCCGGCACGTTGACCTGGACCTCCAAGGCTTGTGCGTCGACCAGGACGATCACCGGCAAGGCGGGCGTCAGGGTATCTCCCACTTTCACGTTCACCGCCCCGACCGTACCCTTGACGGGCGCGAGAATCACCGTGTCGGTCTCTTGGCGCAGGAGAGCGTTGAGAGTGAGCTGTGCCGTCTCTACTGCTTTTTCAGCGAGGCCAAGTGTGGTCGGTGAGGGAGCGGCGGTGGCCTTGTCGTAATTAGCCTGCGCCGCCTGAAGAGCATATTCCGCCAATTTCACGGCATTGTCAGCCTGGATTCTGGCATCTCGGTTGGCTAATTGACGCTGTTCTTTGGCTTGCTCGGCTTGGGTGATCGCGTCTTGGGCGGCTTTGATCTGGCTATCAGCCAGAGCCAGTTGCTGGTTGATGGTCAGCTTCTGTCCCTCCAGCTTCTGCCGGCTTCCCTCCAGAACCCGCTCCCCCATTGTTACGGCCCGCTCGGCGGCTTTCACGGCCTGTTCCGCTGCCAGCTCGGCGGCGTCGTTGGGGGCGTTTTCCTTCTGCCGTTGAGCTTCCTTGAGGTCGTCCTGGGCGGTAACCAGGTCTTTCTCAGCATTGGTGACGGCTTCAAGAGCCGCAGACAGCGCAAGGTCCAGGCTTTGCTGGCTGAGCAAGCGATTGTCCTGCGCTTCCTTGAAGCGGCGCTGGGCGGTAACAACGGCTTGCTCGGCGGTGGAGGCGGTCAGGGAGATGGTTTCTTCCGCGCGCAGTTTGGCATCCTTGGCGGTCGCTAAGTCAGTGGTGGCCTTATCTAGGGCGATCTTCAGAGGGACCAAGTCAGTGCTTGAGAGCCCGTCCTGCAGTTGCTGCAGGCGCAACTGTGTGGATTCCAGGTTAACTTGGGCGATGCTTACCTGATCCTCCAGCTCTGGCGAGGTGAGGCGAACCAATTCGTCCCCCTCGTTTACCTGCTGGCCTGGCGAGACAGTGATAATAGATACTTTCCCGGTGCTGCGGGCGGTGACATTGATTTGGTTGAGGACCGCGATACTGCCGGCTAGGGAGAGTGTTCGGGCGATTGCGCCGCGCTCCACCTTGACCAATGGGGGGGGCTCAGCCCGGCGATTTTTTTGAGCCAGGATGATCCACGTCACACTCCCGGCGATCAGGGCGATGACGAGCATCCAGATGAGTACCTTCTGCCAACGTTTCAACGCTAGTTCCTCCTATTCGCGTTCCCACAGCAGGCCTCCGGGTTTCCCCGGGCATAACCGGCGTGGATCGATTCGTGTTTTCGAACTAAACATGTAAGCTATCAGCGTGCGCCAGCATGTCAAGAACGATTACTTACGAACACTATAATAAACCGAGTAGCCTTGGGAAGCCACTCGCCCCTCGATCCGGCAGAAGGCGTGAGCAACAGCCTGCGGCAGCATGTTCTGCGCTACAAGCCTTGTCCCTTTCCGACCTCTGCTCACATCC
Organism: Coprothermobacterota bacterium; assembly: GCA_026389425.1. Taxonomy (GTDB): domain Bacteria; phylum Caldisericota; class JANLFM01; order JANLFM01; family JANLFM01; genus JAPLHV01. The sequence continues at coordinate 1,271 of JAPLHW010000096.1, read as the reverse complement.
GATCCTGCCTGCGCCCTCTTGGCGTTGCGGAGCCCTATCCCTTTCGTTACAATCCGGGGTGACCGCAGATCCCCATTAGGCCTCCGGTTATCCGGGGGGATGGATAGAGAGAAAGGAAGGGTATATGGGCAGTCTACACGCAACACCGTTCGAGACCATTGCTATCTGGGTTGTGCTCCTGATCGCCTTGCTGGGTCTTGGCTACGCCATGCTGCTGCGCAGCCAGATCATGCGCAAGGAAAAGGGAACGGCCAAGATGCAAGAGGTCTGGAACGCCATCCGCCAGGGGGCGGACGCCTACCTCGGGCGCCAACTGAAGACTATCGCGCCCCTGGTTGCCGTACTTACAGTCGTTCTTTTTTTCTCTGTGTACATCGTTCCCCCCAGTCCACAGGCACTGGAGCGCTTCGCCGGTATGACACCCGACCAGGTACGGGTCATCATCGGCATCGGCCGGGCGATTGCCTTCATCATGGGGGCGATCTTCTCTTTGATGGTTGGCCAGTTCGGCATGCGCATGGCCGTTCAGGGCAGCGTCCGTGTGGCAGCCGCGGCCCGTAAGAGCTTCGGAGAAGCGTTGAAGATCGCTTACCGAGCTGGCACCATCACCGGGATGTTGACCGATGGGCTGGGGTTGTTGGGGGGGACCATCATCTTTATTATCTTCGGCATCGCTGCCCCCGACGCCCTACTGGGCTTCGGTTTCGGCGCCACCCTGCTAGCGCTCTTCATGCGCGTGGGGGGTGGCATCTTTACCAAGGCCGCCGATGTGGGCGCAGACCTGGTGGGGAAAGTAGAGAAGAACATCCCCGAGGATGACCCCCGCAATGCCGCCGTCATCGCCGACCTGGTTGGGGACAATGTGGGTGACTGCGCCGGCATGGCCGCCGATATCTTCGAATCCTACGAGGTGACCATCGTCGCCGGGTTGATCCTGGGGCTTGCCCTGGTCGCGATCACCGGGGAGGTGAAATGGATCATCTTCCCGCTGTTGGTGCGCGGGATCGGTGTACTCGCCTCGATCATCGGCACCTATTTGGTTCGGGGGGGGAGAAACGACGCCTCCACTAATGCCACGTCGGCAATCAACCGCGGCTACTACCCTTCAGCCGGGATTTCCCTGGTTGCCGTCGCCGCACTGGCTGCCTTCTACATGGGCGAGTGGCGAGCTTTCCTCTCCGTGGCCGTGGGGATCATCCTGGCCATCGTCATCGATGAGCTGACCAAATTATCCACTGACACCCATCACGGAGCCGTCAAAGGAATCGCCG
>JAPLHW010000081.1 GCA_026389425.1 Coprothermobacterota bacterium | reverse complement strand
GTCGCCCCCAGGGGAACAAACTTTCCAGTGGCACGGTAGTTGTTGGCCGCTACGTTCAAGATCTGGGTAGGCGTGATCGGGGCGCCGTTCAGCGTCAGATTGACGATGCGCGACCCGATCGGCTTGGTCAGGTCCACCTGGTACTTGATCCCGGTCCACAGATCATAGTTGTAGGAAGGGAAGTTCGGTGTGGTGCCCGGACCTGCTGGATTGAAGGAGTAAGTGGCAAAATAGCCAACCGTCCACTCCAGCACGTCCTTTACCGTCTTCCCCGTGCAGCGCAACACGTAGAGGGTATTGTCATAGATGTAGAGCGCATAGGCGTCTTTCAGCTTCACTACTCCTGCCGGAAGAGCAGCCTGGTCGTTGAAGAGTGCCGCGCAGGAGGCGTCCACCGGGAAACCGGCGGCAGCAGCAGCCTCGGTCTGCACCAGGTTAATGAGGTCAGCAGTGGGGCCGTCTTTGTAGAGGGCGGCCACTCCACCCGGAAACGCGCCGGTGGTCAAGCCGATGGGGGTATTGATGTAAACCCGGGTAGCGTCGTGGTAAGGCTTCATAAGTGTCAGGAAGGTGGGATCCTCGACCTTTCCCGACATATTGACAATGGTGGCCGTCTTGGTTGTGACAGCCCAGGTCGTCCCTTCTCCAGAGACGGTGATGGTGATGTCCGCCACTTGAGCCGCGGCGTTCTTAGGCTCGGTGATCAGCACGCCGTTGCGCACCAGGTTCTCTTGTACGTGAGCGTGAGCAGCTAAAATCACATCAACACCGGGGACGAAGTCAGCCAGGTCCTTGATGAAGTTCTCCTCGTGGCCATGTCCGTAGGTTTCATCGGTTCCACTGTGAGCGGCGATGACGATGACATCCGCACCGGCCGCCTTCATCAAGGGGACGAAGGTGTTGGCTTCCACGACAGGGTTGGTAAACTTCAGCCCGGCGATGTTCTCCGGCTTTTCCCAGTAGGGGATGGAGGTATTGGTCAAACCGAGGATCCCAACCTGCACTCCGCCGATATCCTTAATGATGTAGGGATCGAAAAACAAGGAGTTATCGGAGATCAGGCGGCAGTTGGCGGCTATCATCGGAAAGGCCATCTCGCCACGGATCTTGTTCAAGACGGCCTGGCCGAAATTGCACTCATGGTTGCCGGGGGTCATCGCGGCGTAGCCCATGAAGTTCATGGCTACCGCCATCGGGTTCGTCACGCTGGGGGTCAGGATATTGTATAGATAGTTGAGCGGGGTGCCCTGGATGGTGTCTCCGTCGTCGACGATCAAGGTATTAGGGTTATCAGCCCGAACGGAGTTCAAGTAGGTGTCGATGCGCGACATGCCGCCGCTGCTGCTGGCCTTGTCGGTGAAGTAGTTCCAGCCCTCAACATTTCCATGAATGTCGGCGGTTTCAAGCAGACGGATGGTCTTGGTCTCGGCCGCGACAGCGGTCGAAGGGGGCAGGAATAACGCTGGAAGAACGAGAAGCACGACTAACAGAATACACAAACTGTTCTTGAATCTACGCAAATTTCCCTCCTATTTTTTTATTCGTTACCGCACAAAGTGGTCTCGGTGATCCAGAAGGAGCCACGGTCCTGAGCCGCTTCCTTCCTCCTGTAGAAGCATCGGCGCCCTCGCCGACACCGCACATTAGAGTTCCTATTCGCGCTACCCCCTTTCCGATCTGTTTGAAAGACTCCGACTACCATTATTGGTATTTTAGCGCCGAAATCAAGTAATGGACAGAGGGGGATCCCCCCTCGACTGGTCGCTGCCGCGGAAAAAACGCCATCGTTACGATCCCTTGGTGGGCGGGAGCTGATGAAGCGATAAACCCTCCAGGTCTTCAAGCGCCTCCATCATCACCTCAGAGAGGGTGGGGTGGGAGAAAACCACCTGGCGGAGCTCCTCCAGGGTCGCACCAACTTGCATCAGGGTCGAAACTTCCTGCACCAGATCCGAGGCGCCGGCTCCGATGATATGCGCTCCTACAATCTCTCCTGACGCACTGGCCACGATCTTGGCTTCCCCGACGGTCTCCCCGATAGCTTGAGCCTTTCCCAAGGCTCGATAGGGGAAACGCCCAACGCGCACCTCGCCTAAGCGTGCCCGCGCTTCCCGCTCGGTGAGGCCGACACGACCGATCTCCGGCGCAGTGAAAATTGCCCAGGGCACCTTTTCATAGGCGATTGGGGTAGCCTGTCCCAGCATCTCGTCCACCGCCACCTTGCCCTCTGCCGAGGCGACATGAGCCAGCAGGAGTCCACCGATGACATCGCCGGCCGCGTAGATCCCAGCGACATTGGTGCGCATGCGGCCATCGGTCTCGATCTCTCCTTTCCCCCCCAATCGAACGCCCAGCTCCTCCAAACCCAACCCACGGCTGTGGAGCAGACGGCCGATGGAGACGAAAAGATAGTCTCCCTCCAAGACTTTTTCTTCGGGGAGGAACAGCTTTACCCCATCGCTCCCCTCCTCTATCCCTTCTACCCTTACACCCGGCAGGAATTGGATCTTGCGCCGGCGCATCTCCCGCTCCAAGAGACGGGAGATATCCTCGTCCTCCCCCGGAAGAGCCCTCGGCATTAACTCCACGAGGGTCACCTGGACCCCCAACATCGAGAAGAAAAAGCCCATCTCACATCCTGCCGCGCCGGCTCCCAGCACCAATAAGCGCTTGGGAAGGTCAGTCAGGGAAAGGATATGGTCGGTAGAGAGGACACGCCGGCCGGAGAGGGGGAAGCCGGGCAATGTGGATGGGGAGGAGCCGGTTGCGACAAGCAAGTGTTTTGCCTCGACCTGCTCCCCGTTAACCTCAATCAGGCCAGGGGCGAGAACTCGTGCATCACCGCGGAGAAGTGTCACTTGGCTGCCCTTGAAGAGGCTTTCCACCCCCTTACGCATCAGCTCGACGACCCTCTCCTTTCGCTGGACGATGGCGGGAAGGTTGGGGGAGACGCGGCCATCCACGTCGATGCCGAACTCTTTGGCACGTTGAATACACTCGTAGGTCTCCCCAGAGGCGATGAGTGCCTTGGACGGGATGCAACCGCGGTTCAGGCAGACGCCGCCCACCTGGTCTTTCTCTGCTACCGCCACTTTCATCCCCTTGCGGGCTGCATAAAGCGCAGCCACATAACCGGCCGGACCTGCACCGATGACGATCAAGTCGAACAAAGGTATCCCTCCTCACAGTTGGGAATTAGCAACCGTGAAAAATGTTATCATGAACGGGCCAATAAGAAAGGGACGAAAATGAGTATAGGATATAGCGCGAAAGTCATGGAGCACTTCCTTCAGCCTCACAATATGGGTGAGATCGCAGATGCCGACGGCATAGGCGAGGTCGGTAACCCGGTTTGCGGGGATGTGATGAGGTTGATGATCAAGGTGGAAGATGGAAAGATTACTGATATAAAGTTTCAGACCTTCGGCTGTGGGGCAGCCATTGCAACCAGTTCGATGGTCACCGAGCTGGTCAAGGGCAAGACCTTGGATGAAGCCGAGCGAATCTCCAACCAGGCAGTGATCAAAGCGCTGGGTGGACTCCCTCCAGCCAAGATTCACTGCTCGGTACTGGCCGAGGAAGCGCTGCAGGCAGCCATCGCCGACTACCGCAGCAAGCATCCCGTGGAGCTTGCCGGCACGGGAGGCTGAGCCTTATTGAGGATTAGCGAAAACGATGCAAAACACCCTGCCGGGGGCTGAACAGTTGCAAAGGGTACGCGAGGAGGCCGAGGTTCTCGGGATGCCCCTCATCCTTTGGACTTGCCGAAAAAACACTTGAAGATCCTTTCCGCCCCTAATCCTCTCCTGCGAAAGAAATCGAAGGCTTTACGAGAAGTCACCGCCCAGACACGTAAACTAATCGAGAAGCTAATCTCGACATTGCGCGAAGATCCTCTGGGAATTGGTTTGGCAGCTCCCCAGGTGGGAGTTTTGGAGCAGATCATCATCATCGATCGCAACGTCGGGCAGGAGGAAGAAGATCTGGTCGCCCTGGTCAATCCGCGCGTCGTCTCCCGCCGTGGAAAAGAGTCTCGCCAAGAGGGTTGTCTCAGCGTTCCAGGCTTCTATGCCCCCGTTCAGCGCTCAAGCTGGGTAAGGGTAAAAGCCCTCTCCAAGGAAGGGAAACCTATCGAGCTGGCCGGGGAAGGGATGCTGGCACGGGTCTTGCTGCATGAGATCGACCACCTCCATGGAATCCTCTTCATCGACCGGGTGGAGGATTGGCAGGCTTGCGAGTTGAACGAGAGCTGCCTCTACACAACCCAACGGGTCAAGGAGCTGGCGCATAGTGGAACCTCAAAAAGCAGCTGAGCTAGCTGGCCGAGTGCTGGCCAATATCGAGCGTGTCATCATCGGCAAGCGGCAGACGATCCGTCTTGCTTTGGCGGCTGTCTTCGCTGGTGGACACATCCTGATGGAAGATGTACCAGGAGTAGGAAAAACGATCCTCTGTCGTGCTTTGGCTCGCTCTTTCGGCTGTACCTTTCGTCGTCTGCAGTTTACCCCCGACCTCCTTCCCACTGATGTCACCGGTCTCAATGTTTTCAATCAGCAGAACCAGTCCTTCGAGTTCCGCCCAGGCCCTCTCTTCAGCCAGTTCCTCCTGGCCGACGAGATCAACCGAGCCACGCCCAAAACTCAATCAGCCCTGCTGGAAGCGATGGGGGAACAGCAGGTTTCCATCGATGGGATCACCTACCCCTTGCCCCAACCTTTCCTCGTTCTAGCCACCGAGAACCCGATCGAGTACGAGGGTACTTTCCCCTTGCCCGAAGCACAGATCGACCGCTTCTTGGTTCGTTTGCAGATGGGTTATCCAACCGCCTCCGAGGAAGCCGAGATGCTGGAGCGCCTGCGCTGCCACCATCCCATCCACACCTTGGAGCCGGTTGCGGACCCCGAGGAGCTGTGTCAAGCGCAGCAGCAAGCTCGACTGGTGCGCGTCGATGAGACCGTCCTGGCTTATATCGTAGCCCTCGCCGAAGCCACCCGCCGCCACGAGGACCTATACCTTGGAGCCAGCCCCCGCGCCAGCCTCGCCCTGATGCAGACTAGTCAAGCTTGGGCTTTGGGGTGCGGCCGCTCTTTCGTCCTTCCGGATGACGTCAAGTTTTCCGCACCGGTGGTGCTGCCGCATCGTCTAATCCTCAAGACCGAAGCCCGCTTGCGCGGAGAGAGCGCCGTCCACCTGGTAGAGGAGATCCTCCAAGTCACTCCCCTCCCCTTGGGCGCAGATCACCCCCATGAAAGCGGGGGCAGCCCACCTGTGATCGCCCCGGAAAGAAGCCCTTAGGAAGCCCCCTCGAGCTGATGCCAAGTGTCCTGAAGGAGCAAAGCGTCTCCCTCCCGGTTGGGGCTCTCGCACACCACCCTCCCGCTCGCCCCTACCTCCCGCAAGGCTTGCAGCATCGCCCCATAAGGGAAGTCTGAATCGGCCAAGTTGAGATGGTTGCGCTCTCCCGCCGCCGTGTACTGCATACCGGAAAGATGAATATGAAGGTCTTGCAGGGCGGAAGCTCCCAAGACCGTTCCGATCCGCTCCAGGTCGCGCTGGATATCCGCTGCAGCATGATACTGGTTGCGGGCGTGAAGGTGGGAGAAATCGAAACAGGCGGACAGTCCAGGGGTCTCGACGACCAACTGCAACGTCTCCTCCAAAGAGCCGAACTGGCCGTGTTTGCCCGTCGTCTCGCACCGCAAGCGAGAATGAATTCCTGCTGCCTGCAGGTCTTCAATCAGTTTGGTTAGTTCTCTTTGCACCTTGGCGAAGGTCGTCTGCGGGGAATCTCCCTGGTAAAAACCGGGGTGAAAGACGATATCCGAGGCCCCCGCCAAGTAGCCGATCCGCGCGGCAGCGCTGAGACGCTTGTGCGAAGCCTCCAGGATCCTGGGATCATGAGCATTGAAGTTCAGATAATAGGGAGCATGAACGGACAGGGAGATGTCTAAAGCAGCCGCTTTCTGCTGGATCAAGCCGGCCATCTTCTCGCCCATCGTCACTCTTTGCACGAACTCCATCTCCATACAGCCCAAGCGCAATGACGAGAGCGCTTCCAAGCCGGACAGGGTGGAGGCGTCCTTGGCTTGAAGGGGAACGCCTGCGGTCCCGAATCGCATCGACATGGGTCATTGTAACAGTAGTCAAGTAGTTTAGTGATCCAGTCAGTTCGAAGAGTCAAGGTCTGTCTTGATCTTACTCAGCCACTTAACCACTTAGCTATTTAGCTACTGAATCTAGCAGACATGCTGCCGTAGGCTGATTACTTCAGTAGTCAAGTAGTTTAGTATCCAAGTAGTTTAGTGGTTCTTTCTCAAACTAAGTGGGTAAGGCAATCTGAGGGCAAACAAGGTCTCTGGGATCATTAAGGCAGACGACTACAAACCAACTTGCTGCAGCATATCAACCAGCGGCAGTGTCTTCCTTGCAGCAATCTCCATTGGAACAGATAGAGGCGGAGCTGAAGGAAAAGGCTCAAGACAGCGCTGCTCGCAAGACACAACTGCAACAGAGAATCGAAGTCTGTTGGAATGCAGGCGATGGCGCCTGTGTTTTTGCGGGAAGCT
>JAPLHW010000193.1 GCA_026389425.1 Coprothermobacterota bacterium | reverse complement strand
GGTGTGCACGGCCAGGATGGCGCGACGGGTGGCCAGGTCGGGCGGGGTCAATTCCACATGTAGGTCGAAGCGCCCGCTGCGCAGGAGGGCAGGGTCGAGACGATCCATGCGGTTGGTGGCAGCCAGCACCACCACCCCCTTTAGTTCCTCGATCCCATCCATCTCCACCAGGAACTGGCTGATCACCCGCTCGGTGGTCTGGGAATCGCCCCCCCCACCGCGTGCGGGAACCAGGCTGTCGATCTCATCGAAGAAGAGGATGGTGGGGGAGGCCTGCTTGGCCTTGTGGAAGACCTCACGCACTCCTCTCTCACTTTCCCCCACGTACTTGGAGACCAAGCTGGGGCCTTTCACCGAGATGAAGTTGACCCCGCATTGATGGGCGACTGCCTTGGCCAGGAGAGTCTTACCGCTCCCCGGCGGGCCGAACAGGAGGATCCCCTTGGGCGGTTTGGCCCCGGCTTTGGCGAAGAGCTCAGCGTAGCGCAAGGGCCACTCCACCGCTTCCTGGAGGGCTTGCTTGGCCTCCTCCAACCCGCCCACGTCTTCCCAGCGGACATCGGGCACTTCCACGAAGAACTCGCGAATAGCCGAGGGCTCTACTTCCTTCATCGCCTCATGGAAGTTCTCCATCGTCACCTGCAAACCGAGCAGCGTCTCGTAGGGGATCTCCGCTAGGGTGTAGTCCAGGGAGGGGAGGATCTTGCGCAGGGTGGACATGGCAGCCTCCCGGGCGAGCGCTTCCAAGTCGGCGCCGACGAAACCGTGCGTGATCTCGGCCAGCTTCTCCAGGCTGACATCTTCCGCCAGGGGCATCCCCCGGGTATGCACTTGAAGGATCTCCAAGCGGCCGTAGCGGTCGGGGATGGGGATGCTCAGCTCGCGGTCGAAGCGTCCAGGTCGCCGCAAGGCCGGGTCCAACGTGTTGGGGATATTGGTGGCGCCGATGACGACGACCTGCCCCCGTGACTGCAGTCCATCCATCAGGGACAGCAACTGAGCCACCACCCGGCGCTCGACCTGCTTCTCGCCGCCCATATCCTCTCGTTTAGGGGCGATGGCGTCGATCTCGTCGATGAAGATGATGGCCGGCGCATGAGCTTGGGCATCCTCGAAGAGGCTCCGCAGGCGGGCTTCAGACTCTCCATAGAACTTGCCCATGCACTCCGGGCCGCTCATGTGTGTGAAGTAGGCCTCCGTCTCATGAGCAACCGCCCGCGCGATGAGGGTCTTCCCAGTACCAGGCGGGCCGTGCAGCAGAACCCCTTTGGGGGCATCGATGCCCAAACGCTGGAAAACCTCCGGGTAGCGCAGGGGCAGTTCGATCATCTCCCGGATGCGGCGGATCTGCCGTCCCAGGCCGCCGATGTCCTCGTAGCTGACCCTCCCGCTACGCCCCTCTCCACCATCCTCTTGCAGCTTGATGGAGGTCTTGGGGTGGACGAAAACGACCCCCTCGGGCGTACTGGCGACGACGCGGAAATCGTTGCTTCGCGTGCCGAAGAGGCGCGCCCGCAGACGGTCGCCGGCGATCAGGGGGAGACCCTCCAAGAGCGACCCGACGTAGCGCGCGTCTTGTTCCTTGCCCAGGCGGACTCCGTCCAGCGAAGCCAAGACCAGGCGGGCAGCCGGCTGGGTGGTCGCTTTCCGGATTCGGACGCGGTCCTCCAGGCCGGCTTGAGCATTTTCGCGGGTGATCCCGTCGATTTGGACGATGCTCTTGCCGCGCTCTTCGGGGTAGCAGGGGAGCACCTTGGCGGCAGTGGCCCGCTTACCCTCCAGTTGAACGATCTCCCCAACGGAAAGATCAAGCCGCGCCATGTCCGCCGGATCAATGCGAGCAAAGGCCCGGCCAACGTCCTTGGCCAAGGCCTCCTTCACCTTAAGAGCGATCTCTTCTGCCACGCTCTATTCTTTCTTCTTGGCCAGGCGCACCTCGAGGATCCCGTTGCGGAAGGTGGTCTTCATCGACTCCTCTACCACGGGGATCTCCAGCAGCAGTTCCTTGCGGTACTTGCGGTACTTCCCAGCAGCGGTCAGATCCAGCACATCGCCCTTCAGCTCGACCTGGATCTCGGACTCCTCCACGCCGGGCATCTCGGCGAAGATCACCGTCTCGTCCGCTTCATCGAAGAGGTCCACCAAGGGTTCCCGCTCCTCTTCCACCTCCGGCCCGCGAGGGGTCGATTTGATGTTGCCAAAGGTCTCCACCACGGGTTTTCCTCCGGCCATAGTGCGCACGGAAACGCCGTAGACGCCCTTCATCCCTTGCTTGAGGTGGCTCAAGTCGAACTCACCCTCTTTGTGCAGTTCCCCCTGCAAGTCTTTCAGCTTCCCGGCCGCCTCGACCAGCTTCTCGATCCCCTCGAAGAGG
>JAPLHW010000141.1 GCA_026389425.1 Coprothermobacterota bacterium | reverse complement strand
GATCTGAGCCTCCACTAGGAGGTCATTCAGGCGGAGGAACTGGTCGTTGATGAGCGCTTTGGTGGGGCCGATGTAGAGGACGCCCACCGATTGCGGGGGATCTTCCTGGAGGAGGGTAAGAATGGGCAGGAAAGCCGCCTCGGTCTTGCCGGAGGCTGTGCCAGTGGCCAGCAGAAGGTGCGCCTCCGTCTCGAAGATCACCCGGCAGGCCTCTACCTGCACGGCTCTCAGCTCTGTCCAGCCATGGGTGTAGATGTACTCTTGGATGAACGGCGCCAGCCGAAAGAAGGGGTTTTCGTTCATAAGGTAAACTCAGTAAGGTCGCTCCCCGCTTTCCCCCCACTTCCCTCTTTTTCATCTTGGCTGATTGGGTTAGATCCCGGCGGCGTGATAGCGGGGCGGGCGGTGAAAGGCTCCCCTTGAAGAAGGTCAGGGAGGGTCAAGTCACAGTTTTGTCGAAGGAGGTCAAGTACGGCGATCCAGTCGCGCACAACTTCCCGCGGGGTGAGCAGCTCTTGGGCTCCAAGACGGGAGACGATCGCCTCCAGGAATCTGCGCACCGATTCCCTGTCCAAATCCTGGTCCTGCTCGTAGTGAGCACGGTAGACCTCTTGTACCCGCTCCAGGAGGACGAAGACCTCCTCGGGGGTAAGCGTCGCCAAGCGCACCACCGGACCGGATAGGACACGCTGTCGCAGGCTGTCATGCTGCCACGGGCCATCATGCTGGTTTCCAGCCGTGAATCGGCTCTCTGCCAGCCGGGAGCGCAAGGCTTCGTAGCTGTACAGCCCCCGCCGGGGATCCTCGAGGAACTGGCTGGTCCCGGCCAGGAGGATGCCCAGATGCTCGGCCTTTCCCTGCATAGTGTCATTGAACATGGCCAGCAGACGCTCGTAGTTGGTTGCCCGGGAGACTGCATGGCTGATCTTGTAGAGGTTGGCTGCTTCATCGATCAGCAGCAGCAAGCCCTTATAACCAATCGCGGCGACGAAACGAGCCATGATCTTGAGGGTGTCGTACCAACTGGCGTCATCTACGATCACGCGCACACCCAGGCTGCTCCTCGCCTCCGTCTTGGTGGTGAATTCCCCTCGCAGCCAGCGCATAGCGGCGCTGCGTCGTTCCTCGTCTCCTTGGCGGTACCCGCGCCAAAAAGCGGTCACTACAGCCGCGAAATCGAATCCATGGACCATCCCCTCCATCTGGCTGATGGTCTGCAGGATGAGATTCTCTACTTGGCCGGTAAAGCCATCGCTCTCCGGTTCTAAGCCGGATTCTTGGCGGACACGCACCTGGATGCCGGAGACCCAGCGAGCCAGCAGGGTGGGAAGGGCTCCCCCATCCGGGTTGGTCTTCGTGGCCAGGGACCGCATCAGTTCGCGATAAGTGGCCAGCCCCTCGCCATTGGCGCCGCTCAATCGGCGCTCTGGGGAGAGGTCAGCGTCGGCTACTACAAAGCCACGGTCCATGGCGTAGTTGCGCAACAACTGAAGCATAAAGCTCTTCCCTGAACCGAAGCGGCCGATCAGTAAACGGAAAGTAGAGGCTCCTTCGGCGATATTCTCCAGATCGCCCAAAAGCACTGCCGTCTCTTCCCTACGCCCCACAGCGATATATTCCAAGCCGATGCGCGGAACAACCCCGGCGCTGAGTGATTGCAGGATGGCAGTAGAGATTCTTCTGGGAATCTTAACGGGCATTTGCCCCAATCATAGCAAGGACCTCGGCGAGCGTCTCACGTTGTTCCGGCACGATCTGGGGCAGCTCTGCATTCGGCTCCAGGAGCAAATCACCGAAGCACTCTAGAGCCAGCTCATTAATTGCATCAAGGATCATATCCGGCAGCAAAGCTTGTGCCTGGGCGATGCGCCAGAGATCTTGCTGCCGCAGGCTGTCTTGCTGGAGGTCATGAGCTGCCTTCTCCAAGTCTGGGCCGCCTGCGCCCAGTAAGATGCGCAAGACATCAACCTGGTAGATCTGCAAACGGCGGACGAAAACTGCCCATTCCAGCGGAAAAAGGGACAGGTCCACCTCACACCAGTTATTCAAGAGTGTTGTTTCCACCGGCAAGGCTAGCGTGATCTCCTCTTCCTCCTGCGGGGCCAGCATCTCCTGCAGTTGATCGGCTTCAGCCTGCAAGTACTGGATGCGCTCTGCGTCAAAACGGATGGCCGGCGCCATCTTCGGTACCGGCAGGACATGCTGGCGCAGGCACTCGAATGCTCTACCCATGGCCGGGGCTTCCGGAGAAGAGAACGATCGCGCCATCCATTCCTCCAAACGTTCACGCAACTCACTTTCCAGGCCGCTCTCCCTTAGCCCAAGACCGCCCTCTTCTTGCCGCAGGGGGGGGAACCCGCAAGATCTGCGCAGAGCGCTCTCCACCAGTTGGGTTACCGCTGTCAGAAAAGAGCGCAGGGGATGGTGCTGGGCATAGGGCCAGACCGTGGCCACTTCCAGGAGGATCAACTCGCCTCGAAAGCGCGCGCCCTGAAATGGATAACGAGTTATGCGAAGAAGTTCTTTCGGGCGAAAACGGGCCAGGATCCCTCGACCATCCTTTTCGCGCAAAGCACGATCCGCCTCCCCGAACACCCTGGGAACCCAATACTCTAATAGTTCCCGTTTTCCAAGAGCCCAAAACTCTGTCCAACGCATGCGATAATCAAGGGCCAATTCGATCGCTGTCAAAGGCCACAGTTCCCACGGCCGTTCCAGATAGAGGGAGAAGGCCAACTCCGACTCTCGCAAGCGGCCTAACAGGCTAAACGCCTCCTGGTAGACCAAGAGCGGGTCCATCGGGCAGTTATAGACGAGCAGGTAATCGGCCTGCCAGTCTACCATCACCTCGTCGAGGGAAGGGAAAGATCGCCGGTACTGCAGCCAAAGCCTTCGCAACGCTTGGAAACCTTCCATCGGATCTTCCACCCCGACCTGGTTGATCAGCTCGTATGAGTACAGATGGATGGCGCCGAGGTCAGTGGGCAGGTACTCCCCTTTGCGCACCCGGTCACGCCAGTAGAGGTACCACTTCATTTGCGCCCGGTCCATGTCGCTGTAGGTGGGGAAGCCTTTGGAAAAGGGAACAAAGGGGGTGGCCTCTTCCGTGGCAGAAACGAGATCGAGGGCGTCTTCAAGAAAGCGTGAACTTCGCCGAGCCAATACTTCCTCGACCAACGGCGAGCGGAAGCCAACCTCTGGGCTGCTGGCAAGCCCAGGTCGCGGTGGGATGGGAATGCTGCTGGAAGCCGGGGCAGCATGATAGCCCGCGGCAGCATATCCTACCTCGGTGACGGAACTGGAAAGGGGGGGCAACGGGTACTGATAGGGGGCAGGGAGAGGTGGAGGGGCTTGGTCAGGTTGGCGCAGACTGTATTTCCACAGATTTGAGTATGATCCCACCCGGAAGAGCCGGGAAAGGGCCATGCGGGGCAGAGCGCGGCGAAGGAACTCGGTTCGCCTGAAGAGCCCGAGGGTCAGTTCCCGGCGGCAGCGCAAGAGTTGCCGGTACAGCAAGGAGGAAGGAGAATGGACAAGGAGGTCAGCTTCCAGCAAGACCAGCAAGCTCCAACTTTGAGGTTCCAGCGCCAGTATCTCCTCCAGCGCGGGCGGGTTGACTAGGGTGATTCTCTCTTCCCATCCCGGATCCTCCATCCCGCTCGCTGCTTTCTCCCCTTGCATCTCCCTCAGTGCTGTGCGCGATCCCACCACCAAAGCGTGAAAATCCGAAAAACGCTCTACGCAAGAGCGCAGGAACGAAAATAAAACGCAGCCGAGGTCTTGAACAGCTCCTACCAATCCACCGGGGAAGCCCCAAGTCCGGAGGAACTCCAGGTGTTGGAATGCCGTCTCCAGCGGCGTCGCGCCCTCCGCCAAGGAGATAGCCGGGAATTCAACCGGAGAGAACTCGCTGCCGCGGGCTGTTGTGTTGCTGCGGGCTGTCGCGCTAGACAAGCCCCTGGCCGGGTGTCCTGTCCAGTTTCCGGACAGTCGCAGGGAACCTCGGCGCAAGATCTCATCGGCATTGAGGAGTACCGGCCGCCAGAATGTCCCGTCTTGGATGACCTCTCCTTCTCCATCGTTAGTGAATAAGCGGGGAACCTCCAGAGGAGTGCACGGTAGGCGTCCTCGCTCAATCCATCCGCAGGGGAGCCGCAGGTATTCCTGAGCGCTTCCTTCCTTTAAGGCAGATGGACCTTCTTGACCCAACAAGTCCTTCCAAGGGAAGGATCGCTTCTCTGTCGGTTGCAGACCTGACCCCTGGAAAGCGGTGTTGGTTCCTTTTGTTTGAGGATCGGTTTCATTGCTGATCGTCAGGGAGGGGATCGCCCAGACCCGACCGACTCCACGCCAATCTTCTCGGCGAATTTCCAAGAATCGTTGCACGCTGCCTTCCCACAGTCTGTGGCAGGCAACCAGCGCCTCCACCTCTCCTGTTGCCCAGGTGGAAGGGGGAGGCAACCCTTGCAGGAAACGAGGGATCTCTTCGCCCTCTAGCCAGCCGGTCCCCCCCTCGTGGAGCATAGGAAGCAGCCGGCTGGGAGACGGGCCGGGCCGCAGGCTGCTTCCTGCTCGCAGGAAGCCGGGAAGAGCCGCGACCTCCTCCAACTGGTGGGGTGGGGAAAGCCATTGCAAGGAGAGATTCACCCGATCATCTTGAACGGAGAGGATCTCCGCCCTGAAAAGTGGGGATTCCAGGTACTCCAATTCGACCCGGTAGGGCAACCCCATGCGACGCCAGACAGGCGCGCGATCCTGAACGAGGGCGCGCAACAGTGGTCCCTCCAGGTACTCACTGGTCAGGAAGGGGTCATCCTCCAGTTCAGTGCCTCCCACCAACCAGTAGCTCCTTCCGGCCAGGAAGCACCCTCTTCCAAGGTAACGAGCAGAAGGATTGATGATCCTCTCTAAACCTTTTAAAGAGGAAGACCAGTGGAAGGTCAAGGAAAACCCGTCGGGCATCGGGCTTCGAACGAGCGCTAGCACCTCCGGCGCGATCTCCAGGCGAATCTCCACCTGCTCCGGCGGTACCCCACGCAGACTCTCCAAGCTTCTCCAGGATAGCACCCCCGTGTTCAAGTCGACCGAGTTTTGCAAGGCCTCTCTGGAGAGAAACGTGAGCACTCCCCTACTCTGGTCCAAAGGGATCTCCCGTTCTTGGCGGAAGGCTCGCAGGACCAGCTCGTCTCTGCGCAGTTCTAAACGTAGACGCTCTTTATCGCCACTACTGGAGGGAACTGATCCTTCGAAAAAACGAATCTCTTCGCTTCCCGCAGCAATGCTCAAGGGCAGGCGCTCGAGGACAGACCTGTGGTCGACGGGTCAGACAGCAGCGAGCGCAGAGCGCTCCTGCTGATCAGGCGGTAAGCCGGGTGATAGGCTCTTCGATAGGAAGCGGAGTGATGCACCGAAGGGTATCGGTGAATCACAAGCGTTTGGTGCAGCCTCTCAACTTCAGCCAGTGGATAGTGGAACAACCCCTCCCGACAGGCTGTCTCAACCTCTTCCCAGACCTCGCCCAGCTCATCCAGGCTCCCCCAAATCGCCTGGGCGGTATCCAAGAATGCCTCGGCGATGGCTTGCCAGGATCCACCCCGTGCTCTCCAGGCGCCCAAGTGAAGGCGACCCAAGCGACCATCTGGTCTGGCCGCTTCCCACAAGCTGTCGCCGCACCATCCGGAGGGGTTCATTGGGGGAAGTCCCTCCCATTCCTCCTCAAGTCGGGCACGACTCTCTTCCCACAGCAATGCTCGAGGGCTGCTGCGGGTCGAAGGACCAGCTTGCTGAGTAAGGTGTTCTGGACCCAGAATTCCCTGGTAGCACAGCTTATAGATGTCGATCAATTCTGCCTTGGGCCATCGCTGTTGGTGTCTTTGAAGGAAAGGAAGCCAGAGCTCGCTGCCGCAGGCTATCATGCTGTCATTATGGGGACAGATTTCAAATCTGTCCCCATAATAGCTTGGAGGCTGACCGTTCAAGGAAGGACCAGAGGGAAGATCGAGGAGAGCGAGAAGGGTTGGACGCCAAAATCGCTGCGGACAATTCCTCTTCGGTATAATGAACCGCCAGCAGATAAAGCCCATCCGCCTCCAAGGTCGGACCGGCACTCGACCGATCCGCCCCCGTTAGAAGAGAGCGCAGCGACTCCTCGTCCCGGCGTCCTTGACCGATCATCAGCAAGGTCCCGGCCAACGCGCGGATCATGTGTTGGAGGAAGCCATTGCCCCAGAGGAGGAAAGCCACAACGGGTGGTTTCCCAATCAACTCTGCTCGCCGGATCTGCCGTACCGTCCCCCCTTTGGTAGAGCCGGCCTTAGCGAACGCGCGGAAGTCATGCTCCCCCAGTAGGGAAGGCAATGCCTGGCGTATGCGGACCCAATCGCAGGCGCTCGGATGGTGGGTGATTCGACCGAGCAGAAAAGGATTCATCAAGGGATCAGTCCAAAGCACGAGAAGATAGGCTTTTCCAAGCGCGTCACGACGGGCATGGAAAGTGGGAGGCACTTCCTCTACCAGCCAGACTCGGACGGTGGGAGGGAGAAGGGCGTTGAGCGCCCGCTGCAGGGAAAGCGTGCTGATCCGGGCGCTGGTATGGACATTGCAAACCTGCCCGAGGGCATGCACACCGCGATCGGTGCGACCAGCCCCGATCACCCGGGAAGGCTCGCCAGTGATCCGCTCGATGGTTGCCTCCAACAGTCCTTGCACGCTGGGCAACTCCTTCTGTCTTTGCCAGCCAGCAAACGGGGTTCCCAGATAGGCTAAGCGGAAGAGCAGGTTCCGCTGAGTAGGGGCGGGTTTGAAACCCGCCCTTTTGTCAGCCCCTGGCAGCGAGTTCTGCTTCACGGCACTGCCAACCAGTTAAAGGCGAGCGTAACCAATCCCAAAGCGAGAGCGACAAGGGCTGTCCACAAGTCGGTCCAGTGCAGGACCATCGCCCGCATCCGGGTCCTCCCCTCCCCTCCGCGGTAGCAGCGAGATTCCATCGCCTGGGCTAACTCGTCAGCCCGGCGGAAGGCGGAGACAAAGAGCGGGATCAAGACGGCGACAAACCCGCGCAGGCGACGGAAGATGTTTCCGCGGTCAAGGGGCGCCCCACGAGAGATCTGAGCCTTGACGATGGTATCCGTCTCATCCAAAAGAGTGGGGATGAAGCGGAGAGCGATGGTCATCATCATGGCAATTTCATGCACCGGGATGCGTAAAACGTGCAGGAAAGAGAAGAGGCGATCCAGGCCGTCGGTTAGGTCGATCGGGGAAGTGACGAGGGTCAGGAGAGTCGTGACCAAGACCAGCAGAGTGAGGCGAAAGCTCATGAAGAAGGCTTTCCACAACCCCGCGTCGCGTATCACCAAGAACCCCCACTGCAGGATTACATTGCCTTCCTGCGAGAAGAGAGCCTGGACGATGAAAGTGAAGAGGATCAGGAAAAGGATCGGCCGCAGGCCGCGCAGCAAAAAACGCAATGGGATGCCGCTGGCCGTGACCACCGCTAAAAAGAGTACCAGAAAAAAAATATAACCGGTGAGCTTCGTCACGAAAAAGAGAAGAATGGTCAAAGTGATTGCGGCCAGGAACTTCGTGCGAGGGTCCAGCCGGTGCAAGAGTGAGTTGCCGGGAATGTACTGCCCGAGGGTAACGACGTCAGACAGTGCCATGGTGGTACTCCTGCGCGATCAGACGGGCTGCCTCCCGCACGTCGAAGATGGATACCGGCAAGCGCCAGCCGGCCTTAACCAACGAGGAAAGGATCTGGGGAATGGTGGGAAGGCGAATTCCGCAGCCGGCCAACGATTCCTCGTCGCTGAAGACCTCTGTGGTCTGCCCTTGGCGACAAATGCGCCCACTTTTTAACACGACGACCCGCTCAACCAAGGAGACGATCTCATCCATATCATGGCTAATCATGATCACCGTAGCTCTCTCGTTGCGGTGCAAAAGTTTGATGCGGGTGAGGATATCTCGTTTACCACGGGGATCGAGGCCTGCCGTTACTTCGTCAACGATTAAGACCCGCGGCCACATCGCCAGAATGCCGGCAATGGCGACCAGGCGCTTCTCCCCCCCGGAGAGAGTGAAAGGGCTGCGCTGGCGGAAGAGGGCTGGCTCCAAGCCAACCTTGAGGAGCGACTCCTCGACTCGCTTGCTAACCTCTTGCTGGCTTAGGCCAAGGTTCCGGGGCCCAAAGGCAATGTCTTCGGCGACCGTCTCGGCGAAGAGCTGGGACTCGGGAAATTGGAAAACCAACCCCACTTGGAGGCGCGCTTTCCAGATCGGCTTCCTCCTGTCGGTGAGGTCCACACCATCCAGCAAGACCCTTCCCGAGGTGGGTCGCAAAATCCCATTGAGGAGTTGCACCAGCGTTGATTTGCCGCTGCCGGTCTCTCCGACCAACCCAACAAACTCCCCTTCCTCGATACGCAGCGAGACGTCATCCAAGGCTCGCTTCTCCCACGGCAGACCAGGACCGTAGATGTAGGTCAGGTGCTCCGCTTCAATGCGCATAGAGTACGGACCAGCTCCTCGGGGCGAGGCAAAAAAGGCGGTAAGGGGATCCCCTTTTCCCGCAGCAGTTGGGCGAGGCGAATGGCCAGAGGAAGGTCGAGGTGAGCATGGCGGCGGAGTTCATCCTCCTCGACAAGCTGGGCCGGGATGCCAAGGAAAGCGAGCTTCCCCTTCTCCAGCACCAGCAACCGGCACGCCAGCATGGCTTCCTCCATCCTGTGGGTGATGAGAATCAAGGTAATCCCCTCGCTGTGTAGCTCTTGAATGGTGCGAAGCACTTCCTCTCGGCCCTGTGGGTCCAGTAAGCTGGTCGGTTCGTCCAAGACGATATAGGACGGCTTCATGGCCAGCACGCCGGCGATCGCTACGCGTTGCTTCTGCCCCCCGGAGAGGAGGTTGGGTGGATGTTTGGCATACGTACTGATGCCCACTTTCTCCATCGCCCAATCGACCCGAGCGCGGATCTCGTTCGGGGGAATGCCTAGATTTTCCAGCCCGAAGGCGATGTCCTCCTCCACGATAGTCCCCACGATCTGGTTGTCGGGATTCTGGAAAATCATCCCCACGCGCGTTCGGATCGTCCACAGAAGTGCGGTGTTGCGGGTATCCATTCCATCGACCTGAACTGACCCCTCGGTGGGTATAAGCAAGGCGTTGAAGAGACGACCTAAGGTTGACTTTCCCGAACCGTTGGGACCCAGGATGCAAAGAAAATCCCCCGCCTTGACCTCTAGCGTCAGGGACGACAGAGCATAGACGGGGGAAGCAGTAGAGTCAGGGTAACAGTAGCTGACTCCTTGAAGGACGATCTTTGGGGTCACATCTTCATATGTCATATTTAAGTATATGACATATGAAGATGTGACCCCAGAACCTGCTAGCTGCAGGCTGTTTACTCAACCAGCTCCAGGATCGCCATCGCTGCGCCATCCCCTCGGCGCTTGCCTGTCTTGACGACGCGCGTATAGCCGCCCCCTCTGTCGCCGACCTTGGGGATGATAGTGGCATAGAGGCGCTGCCCGGCTTCTTTGTCCAGGAGGAAGGCGAACACGAGCCGTTGAGTGGCCAGGTCTTTGTGGGTCGCTTTGGCGATCAGCCGCTCAACCGTTCGCTGGGCTTCCAAGGCTTTCTGTTGAGTGGTCTCGATCTTCGATTTTAGGAAAAAACTGGTAGCCAAGCTGCGCAACAGCGCCCGACGAGGGCTGGACGATCGTCCCAGTCTGCGGTGGTCTTTCAGATGTCTCATCTATTCTTCGCCTTTCAAGTGCAAGCCCAACTCGTCCAGTTTTTGCCGGACTTCGTCGAGAGAGCGCTTGCCGAAATTCTTCATCTCCCGCAGCTCTGATTCCGTCTTCAAGACTAGATCTGCCGCGGTCACGACGCCGATCGACTTCAGCGCATTAAAGGAGCGGATCGACAAGTGCATCGACTCCAGGGGGGTTTCCAGCGTGCCGCTGCTTGGGAATAGAGGGGTGAAAGTTCTCCGTAAGTTCTTAATGATCGAGAAACGATCTACGAGGATCTCCGCCGCGGTGACCAGAGCGTCCAGGGGAGCAAGCGATCGATTGGTCCAGATCGACATCTCCAGACAGTCATCCTCAACGGCCCGTCCGACACGGGTGGGAACAATCCGATAGGAGACCTGCCGCACAGGTGAGAAGAAGGAGTCTATTGGGATCACCCCAATCGGAAAGTTGGCTTTCTTGTTGAACTCCGCGGAGAGAAATCCCATCCCTTGGTCGACGTAGATCTGGATGTGGACCTTGGACGTTTCGCTGTCCAGGGTCAGCAAATGCAGGTCTGGGTTGAGGATGTCCACTTCAGCATCGGGTTCGATGTCCCGTGCATGAACTTCCTTCCCCCCCTTCGCCTCGAGGTACAGGATCTTCGTCTCGGTAGATCGGCTGCGCACGATCAGCCCTTTGAAGTTAAGCACCAGATCGGTAACATCCTCCAGGACGCCGGGGATGGTGGAAAACTCATGGAGGACATGGTGAGGGTCCCCGCGCCGCTCCCCCTCAATCTCAACCCCCTCGATCTGCAAGGCAGTGACTGCAGACCCGGGAATAAAGGAAAGCAGGACACGGCGAAGGGCATTGCCCAGGGTGGTGCCATACCCCTTCTCCAGGGGCCTCATCGCCAACTGGGCGAAGTCCTCGCGTTCCTCTAGGACCTCAATGCTCGCTCTTTCAAACTCGTCCAAGAAAACCTCCTCCTGTTAGCGCGAGTAGAACTCGACGATAAGTTGCTCCTGCACCGGCACATCGATCTGTTCCCGCAAGGGAAGGCTCTGTACGATCACTTGCATGGCTTCCGGAGTGAGGTGCAACCACTGGGGAATGGAGCGCCCCTTCACCGTCTCGATTCCGTCTTTAAGAACGCTGAGGCTTTTGCTGCGCTCTTTGGCCTCGACCTTATCGCCAGGCTTGAGGGAGTAGGAGGGGATGTTGGTGCTACGTCCGTTCACCGTGAAATGACCATGGTTGACCAACTGCCGGGCAGCCGGCCGGGAGGGGGCAAACCCGGAGCGGAAAACCACATTATCCATCCGAGCCTCCAGGATCTGCAGCAAGCGCGTCCCGGTGGGGATGGCGCGCTGCCCGACGGCCATGGTGAAGTAGCGCTGGAACTGGTGCTCCAACACACCATAAATTCGGCGCAGTTTTTGTTTCTCGCGCAAGCGAATGGCGTACTCGCTCAGCTTTCGCCGGGAGATGGTGTGTTGCCCCGGCAGTTGCGGCTTTTTCTCGATCGGGCATTTCGCGGAGAAACAGCGGTCCCCTTTCAAGTACAGTTTGCTCAATTCGCGCCGGCACAACCGGCAATTCGCATCCGTGTAACGAGCCAAGTTCTTCCTCCTACATCCTTCTCCGCTTGGGTGGGCGGCAGCCGTTGTGAGGCATTGGGGTGATGTCCCGGATAGTATTGATCTCCAGGCCAGCAACCTGCAGAGAGCGGATCGCCGTCTCTCTCCCCACGCCCGGCCCTTTCACCAACACGTCCACTTCGCGCACACCAAGGGCCATCGCTTTCTTAGCCACTGCTTCTGCGGCCAATTGAGCAGCATAAGGGGTTCCCTTTCGAGTGCCCTTGAAGCCCACGGAACCGCCAGAGGAGGAAACGATCACGTTCCCGGCGGGATCGGTGATGCTCAGCTGCGTATTGTTGAAACTGGCGTGGATGTAAGCCAGCGCATGCGGAACCACTTTTTTTTCTTTGCGTTTCTTTGTTGTCTTCGGAGCAGGCATTGACTGTCTCTATCTCCTTCCTATTTGGACCGTTTGGATCCGACGGTGCGCTTGGCTCCTTTTCGCGTGCGCGCGTTGGTGCGGGTCCGTTGGCCGCGAACGGGCATCCCACGCTTGTGGCGGAGCCCGCGGTAAGAGCCGATCTCCATCAATCGGCGAATGTTTTGGGACACTTCGCGGCGGAGATCCCCCTCCACTTTGTAATTGCGGGTGATGATCTCCCGCAGCTGGTTGATCTCCTGCTCAGTGAGGTCACGAGTGTGCGTCGCCGGGTTGATCGACGTCTGCGCCAGGATCTTTTGGGAGAGCGTGGGGCCAATCCCGTAGATATAGCCAAGGGCGATGTCTACACGCTTCTCCCGAGGGAGATCGACACCTGCGATACGTGCCATCTACTTACCCTGCCTTTGCTTGTGCTTAGGGTTCTCGCAGATCACTAGCACCTTTCCCTCGCGCTTGATGATCTTGCACTTCTCACACATCTTCTTTACGGACGGTCTGACTTTCATCTCGACTCCTCTTTACAATCTGCGGATAATCCGGCCACGGGTCAAGTCGTAGGTAGAGATCTCCACCTTGACCCGGTCTCCGGGCAGGATTCTGATAAAATGGATTCTCATCTTTCCCGACGTATGGGCCAATAGCCGGTGTGCATTGGGCAGTTCAACGCGGAACATGGCGTTAGGGAGTGCTTCCACCACTTTCCCCTCTATTTCCACGAAACCCTCTCGGACTTTTTTCTCGGGTTCCTCCTCGTGCCGGACTGGCCTTCTTCGGGCAGGTCGGTAATAGTTTCTTTTCATCTCCACTCCGTTAGGATCTCGGGATCCTGAGCTGTAATCAGCACTGTGTGCTCGAAGTGAACAGAAGGGCGGCGGTCGCTAGTAACGACCGTCCACCCGTTCCGCAGGATCTCGACCTGCGCGTTTCCCAAGTTCACCATCGGCTCAATGGCCAAAACCATGCCTTCTTTTAGCACAATTCCCGTGCCGGGTTGACCGAAGTTGGGCACTTGTGGCTCCTCGTGCAACTGGCGCCCGATGCCATGCCCAACGAATTCACGCACCACGGAAAAGTGGTGGCGCTCTGCCTCAAACTGGATTGCCGCGGAGATATCCCCTAGGTGCTTTCCGGTACGGGCCATGGCGATCCCCGCCATCATGGCCTCTTGCCCGACGCGCAACAGCTCGCGCAAGTCCGGTTTCACCTCACCTACCGGGACCGTTATGGTTGAATCAGCGAAATAACGATCCACGACAGCTCCAAGATCGAGTGAAACCAGGTCACCTTCTCGCAACATCCGCGATCCGGGAATCCCATGCACCACCTCTTCATTGATCGAGATACAGAGGGCCGAGGGGTAGCCGCGATAACCTTTAAAGGCGGGAAGCGCTCCACGCATGCGGAGGGCTTCCTCGGCTTTCTGGTCCAGGTCGCGGGTGTGCAGTCCAGCTTGTACAGCGCCGGCCACTTCTTGCAAAGCTGCAGCCAAGATCGCTCCAACATGGCGCATCGCCTCGATATCACAAGGAGACTTGATCGGGATCATCTAGTTCTCTTCATGACATCCCGCAGCTGTGTGTTCGAGCGAAGGGTCTAAGGGCAGGCCCAGCGCTCGCTGGATACGCTCGCCGATAAGAGCTGGGTTACCCTGACCATCCACACTGCGAAGGAGGTCATGTTCACGGTAGTATTCGATCAATGGATCGATCTGTTGGTGGTAGATCGTCAACCGCCTACGGATGGTCTCGGCATTATCGTCGCTGCGCGCCTCGATCAGCTCGCCGCAGGCCGGACAGACTGGGTGGCGCTGGTGATAGATCTGCCCGCAGGAAGCGCACACACTCCGATTTACCAAGCGCTTCTCAGCTTCCTCGTCTCTTACCTCGATCAATAAAGCTGCATCCAGGCGAGTTCCTCGTTGCGCCATCATCTCGTCCAGAACCTCTGCCTGATGGCGGGTGCGAGGAAACCCGTCGAGGATCAAACCATCGTGCAGCCCGAGTACTCCCGCTTGCGCGGGAACCTCCGCCTTAGGCGCCTCCAGCGACCCCAGCAGGATCTCCACCATCAGCTCATCAGGGACCAGATCTCCCCGATCCATGAAAGCTTGGGCTTGCAAAGCTCGGGGTTCCCTCGAACTGACCAGCCTTCGAAGCAGATCTCCGCTGCTGATATACTGCCATCCCTTTTGCTGCGCCAAGGTCTGTGCCTGTGTTCCCTTCCCCGACCCAGGGGCTCCGAGAAAGACGATGTTCATCGCACTACCTCAGGAAACCCTCGTAGTGGCGCATCACCAAGAAGGCCTCAATCTGTTTGACTGTCTCCAGTGCGACACCGATGACAATAAGCATGGAGGTGCCACCGAAGAGAAAGCGCGAGCCAGCAATCCCCAAGATAGGCATCAGGAAATTGGGGAGGATGGCCAGAATAGCCAAGAAGACCGAGGCGGGGAGGGTAATGCGGTTGAGGATGCGCTGGAAGTAAGTGGCTGTCGGTGGACCAGGGCGAACCCCGGGCACGAAACCGCCGTATTTCTGCAGGTTATCGGCCAGTTCATGGGGATTGAAACTGATCTCGGTGTAAAAGTAAGTGAAAAAAACAATCAGCAAGAAGAGCAAAGTATTATAGAGCCAAGAGGTGGAATCGTAGAAAAGCTGGGCGAAACCCTGCAACCCTGGGATAAAGCCGGCCAAGGTGACAGGGAACATCAGCACAGCCTGAGCGAAGATGATCGGCAGAACGCCGGCTTGGATCAAGCGGAGAGGGATGAAGGTGGACTGGCCACCATACATGCGCCGTCCAACGACGCGCTTGGCGTACTGCACGGGTACCTTGCGTTCAGCCGTATAGGCAACGACGACGCCCGCCATGATAGCCACGGCAATTACCAGCACCAGGATCAGTTCAGGGATGGGCAACTCTCCGACCCCGAGTAGTCGCCCGGCTTCGATTGCTCCGGGAAAGATGCGGGCCACGATGCCGATGAAAATGATTAAGGAAACACCATTGCCGATCCCTTTCTCGGTGACTTCCTCACCCAACCAGAGAGTGAGCATGGCACCAGCAGTCAAGGTGACGACGATGGCGAACTCGGTCAGGAAGTTGTTCGGGTTGAGAGGCACCCCGCTGCGCTGCATATAGACGAGGAAGAAGATCGACTCCAAGATGCCAAGGGCCACACAGAGATAACGGGTCCATATGGCCAACTTTCGCCGTCCGCCTTCCCCTTCTTCCTTGGCCATCTCCTTCAATTTGGGGATCACCATCTGCAAGAGGTTGAGGATGATCGAGGCGTTGATGTAGGGAAGTACGCCGAGAGAGAGCAGGCCGAAGTTAAGCAAAGTTCCGCCGGAAAAGAGGTTGAGGATACCCAGCAGGCCACCCTCGCTGACGATCTTGGAGATCGCCGAGGGATCTACTCCCGGGACCGGGATGAAAGCACCCAAGCGGAAGAGCGCCAGCATCGCCAGCGTGAAGATGATGCGGCGGCGAAGATCTTTGATCTTCCAGGCATTGCGGATAGTTTCGGCGATGTTAGCCATCAGCTCACCATCTCTACTTTTCCGCCTGCCGCTTCAATTTTGGCTCGGGCGTTAGCCGAGAAGGCCTGGGCTTCTACGATTAGGTTGACCTTCAACTCGCCGTCGCCGAGGATCTTCACGTTCGTCTCAGCAGAAGGGATCAATCCCATCTCGTACAACAAGCCGCGCGACACCGTCGACCCCGCCAGGAACAAACCTAGCTTGGCCACGTTGAGGGGGTAGAAGGAAACACGGTTGATAGGCTTGAAACCGCGCTGATGAGGTAGCCGCCGGTAGAGAGGAAGTTGTCCTCCCTCGAAACCGATCCGCTTGGGTCCACCAGCACGGGCTTTTTGCCCCTTGTGGCCGCGAGTGGAGGTCTTGCCATGGCCCGAACCTGTTCCACGGCCCACTCGCTTCGGTCGTTTTAACCCAGGAAGTTTCTCCAGTTCATGTAGTTTCATGGTCAGCTCCAAAGCTCACGAACGGTCTTGCCGCGGTTTCGGGCAACGCGCTCGGGGCTCTTCAACATCTCCAGTGCACAGACCACAGCCTTGGCCATGTTCACCGCGTTATTCGACCCTAACGACTTGGAGAGCACGTCTTTCACGCCGGCTAGCTCCAAGACCGCACGCACCGGACCGCCGGCGATAACTCCGGTCCCCTGTACAGCCGGTTTAAGGAAGACGCGCCCAGCGCCAGACTTTCCCAACACGGGATGCGGGATGGTGGTCCCTGAAAGAGGAACTTCGACCATCTGCTTCTTGGCATCCTCGATCCCCTTGCGCACAGCATTGGGGATTTCCGCCGCCTTACCGACACCCACTCCCACACGTCCGAGTGCATTGCCGACCACTACTACGACGCGGAATTTGAGACGCTTGCCTCCCTTGACCACCTTGGTGACCCGGCGGATCTGGATCACCCTCTCTTGAAACTCAGACTCCGTTTTTTCGATGCGAGCCATACGCCCTCCGTCCTAGAATACCAGGCCAGCGGCCCGGGCCGCTTCAGCCAGCGCCTTTACGCGCCCGTGAAACTGATAGCCGCCGCGGTCCAAGACGACCTTATCGATCTGGGCAGCCAGCGCGTTCTGGGCTACCAAGGTCCCCACCATCTCTGCCACCTGGGTCTTGTTCTTTCCCTTGGCTTGCTCAATGATCTGTAGGCTTGAAGCGCTTGCCAAGGTACAGCCTGCGCTGTCATCAATGACCTGTGCATAGATGTGGTTGAGGCTGCGGAAGACGCAGAGGCGCGGTCTCTCAGTGCTACCCTGCACTTTCTTGCGCACCCGCGCATGCCGATGTGTTCTGTTTATTTTCTGCTTCACAAGTGTCACCTTTCCTTACTTCCCAGCGCTTTTGCCCAAGGCTTTGCCGGCTTTGCGGCGAATGATTTCTCCTGCATACTTGACCCCTTTCCCTTTGTACGGGTCGGGTCGCCGCACCTTGCGCACTTTGTCCGCAAACGCACCAACCGCTTCGCGGTCTGCGCCTGAAACCTTGATCACGTAGAAGGATACCTGGCTAGTGACGACCTTGTTGACTTCCGCGGTAACTGAGATCCCTTCCGGCAAGGGAAACAGGACGGGGTGGGTGTAGCCGACCTGGAGAACCAAGGAGTTCTCCTGCACTTGGGCCTTGTAACCGACGCCAGTAAGCTCCAGCACCTTTGTGAAACCGTCGGTCACACCGGTCACCATGTTCGCCACCAACGCTCGGGTGAGCCCATGGAGCGATCGGTCCAGCTTCGTATCGCTGGCCCGAGAAACAAACAGCTGCCCTTCCTTCATCTCCACGGCAATATTCGGGTGGATATCACGCTCTAGCGTACCTTTCGGCCCCTTGATCAAAATATGCTTGGCTTGAAGGTCGACGACGACTCCCTGCGGGATGAAAATGACTTTTTTTCCGATTCTCGACATTACGATGCTCCTACCAGACCAGGCAGAGGACCTCGCCACCCTGGCCCGATTTGCGCGCGGTTTTGTCCGTCATCAGTCCATGAGAGGTCGAGAGAATGGCGATGCCAAGGCCCCGCAGGACCAACGGCACTTTGTCTTTGCCCACGTAGACTCTCCTACCGGGCTTGCTGACCCTTTTCAGGCCAGTGATAACGCGGTCTCGCTTTGGTCCATACTTAAGCAAGACGCGGATGATCGGGGCGCCAGAGCTGGTATCCAAGGTGAACTCCTTGATGAACCCCTCTTCCTTGAGGATCCGGGCCATTTCCAGCTTCATCTTGGAGCTTGGCATCTCCGTCGATTCAGCAAAAATCATGTTGGCGTTGCGGATCCGTGTCAGCATATCTGCAATCGGATCTGAGATCAGCATCGTTCCTCCTACCAGCTGGACTTTCGGGCTCCGGGAATCTCTCCCCGCAGTGATAGTGCCCTCAGGCAGATACGGCAGAGCCCGAATTTGCGGTAATAGGCACGAGGCCTACCGCATTGGGAACAACGGTTGTATCTGCGCACCGGGAACTTAGGTGTCTTATTTGCTTTATTGATCATTGCTTTTCTGGCCATCTCGCTCCTCTGTCAGGGCCTGAAGGGAATTCCCAAACTCTCAAGCAACATCCGGGCCTCTTCGTCAGTATTGGCCGTGGTCACGAAGGTGACGTTCATGCCGCGAGCTTTATCGACTTTGTCGTAGTCGATCTCCGGGAAGATCAGCTGCTCGCGCAAGCCGAGGGTGTAGTTGCCGCGCCCGTCGAAGCCGCGAGGGTTGACACCCTTAAAATCGCGGATACGAGGGAGGGCGATGTCGATCAGCTTGGCGGTGAATGCATACATCCGCGCGCCACGCAAGGTTACTAGGCAGCCGATGCGCATCCCTGCCCGCAGCTTGAAGGAGGCAATGGATTTCTTGGCTTTGGTGACGACGGGTTTCTGGTTGGTGATCAGCTGCATCTCCTCGATAGTGCTCTCCAGGGCTTTGGGGTTGCTGATCGCTTCCCCGACTCCTCGGTTGACCACAACCTTAACCAGGTGCGGGACCTCCATCACGTTGCGGTAGCCGAATCGTGTCTTCAAGGCTGGGGTTACTTCTTGGCTGTATTTCTCCCGTAAAGCAGTACCGCCGGCATAGGTCACCGCCTTTACCGTCTTCTCCGAGCTCTTCTTTTCAGAGGTTCCCTTTGGAGTACTTTTCTTAGTTGCCATTACCTATCGACGACCTCTTTGCATCTCTTGCAGACGCGCACCCGCCCATTGGCGGTCTCTTCATTGGAAGTACGTGCCGGTTTCTTACAGTTTGGGCAGAAGAGGATCACTTTTGAGAGAACGAGAGGTAGCTCGATCTCCACGGTTCCGCCCTGCGGCATCTTCTGGCTGGGCTTGGTTGTTTTCTTAGCGATATTGATGCCTTCCACCACCAAGGTGCCCAAGCGGGGTTGCACTTTCAACACTTTACCCCTTTTACCTTTGTCGTCTCCGGAGATAATCACTACGAAATCCCCTTTACGAACATGAGGCTTGACTGCTACCTGATCTTTCCCTTTCATCTTATACCACCTCCGGCGCCAAAGAGATGATCTTCATGTAGCCTCTGTCGCGAAGCTCGCGGCAAACCGGCCCGAAGATGCGCGTCCCTTTCGGGTTCCCGGTGTCGTCAATGATCACGGCGGCGTTCTGGTCGAAGCGGACCAAGGAACCGTCCTTCCGGCGCGTTTCCTTGCGGGTGCGGACCACAACGGCATGCACGATCGACCCCTTCACCACTGAACCACCCGGTGAGGCTTCCTTAACAGCCGCCACGATCACATCACCGACACGCGCGTATTTTTGGTTTCCGGTACCTAGGACGCGCACGCACATTATTTCCTTGGCTCCTGTGTTGTCAGCCACCCGTAAACGGGTGTAAGTGCCGATCATTTCCGTGCTGCCGCAGGCTGATTAGCTACACCGCCTAGACCAGAGGATAAACTTTCTATTCCCACCGCTGGGGGCAGCACATCCTTACTGACCACCCTCAGCACCCGCCACCGTTTTAAACGGGATAGGGGGTGACAAGCAGCCAGGGAGACGGTGTCGCCGATTTGGGCGATCTGATCCTCGTCGTGCGCGTACAGCTTCGTGGTTCGTGTAATCACTTTGTGGTAGCGGGGGTGGTTAAAACGGTGCTCCACGGCCACAACTATGGTTTTATCCATTTTATTGGAGAGAACGATCCCCACAATCGTCTTACCCTGCTTCATGCTTTTTCCTCTTTCTTGGGGGAGCCCTCCGGGCCCTTCTCTTTCAAGACGGTAAGAATGCGGGCGACATCGCGCCGCACCTCCCCGATACGCATAGGGTTGCGCAATTGGCCGGTCGAGAGCTGAAAACGCAAGTTGAAAATCTCGCTCTTCAAGTCGGTCAATTTGCGACTCAGCTCCACCTCGGTGAGGTCACGCAACTTGAGCATTTTCATCTTTCACGTTTCCTTCTTCCATCTCGCGGGACACAAAACGTACCTTGATGGGGAGTTTATAGCCAACCTGCTTCATTACCGCCTGTGCCGTCTCTTTGGTGATGCCGGTGATCTCAAAGATGATTCTTCCCGGCCGCACTACGGCCACCCAGTACTCCGGAGTTCCCTTGCCTCCGCCCATGCGGGCTTCGGCAGGATGCTTGGTGATGGATTTGTCCGGGAAGACGCGGATCCAAAGCTTACCGCCCTTCGAGATGGAACGGGTTAGTACGATACGAGCAGCCTCGATCTGACGCGCGGTCAACCAAGCCGGCTCCAAGGCTTGCAGGCCGAAGTCACCGAAGGCGATATAATTCCCGCGGTAGGCCTTACCACGGCGGTTTCCGGAGTGAGTCTTGCGGTATTTGACGCGCTTAGGCATCAACATCGGTCGCTTCGCTCCTCTCACGACGGCCATGACGGCGAGGCGGTTCCTTGACCACAGTTGTCACGCCGGGGATCACATCCCCTTTGTACACCCACACCTTAATACCGATCCGCCCGAACTTGATGAGCGCTTCGGCCATGCCGAATTCGATGTTGGCGCGCAGGGTCGCCAATGGGACGCGTCCTTCCCGGTACCACTCTGTACGAGCGATGTCCGCCCCGCCGAGACGTCCGTTGCACATGATTTTTATTCCCTTCGCTCCGGACTTCAGCGCGCGGGCGATGCACTGTTTCATGGCCCGTTTGTGAGATATCCTTTTTTCCAACTGTTGGGCGACATTCTCAGCGACGATCTGGGCATCAGCCTCTGGGTAGCGGATCTCCTCGATGTTGGTCAGAACTTGTTTGTGGGTAAACCCTTCCAGTTCTTTCTTGAGAGCATCGATCCCCGTACCACCTTTGCCGATGACCATCCCCGGCTTGGCGGTATGGATGGTGACGCGGATTTTATTGCCCATTCGCTCAATTTCGATCACCGAGATCCCTGCAGTACCAACCCGCGCCTTGATTAATTTACGAATCGCCAAGTCTTCCTTGATCTGGTTCGCGTAGGTTTTCTTGGTGGCGTACCAACGGCTGCGCCAGTCGAAGATCACGCCCAGCCGAAAACCGTAGGGGTGAACCTTTTGTCCCATGCCTATGCCTCTCTTTCCTTTACTACGACCGTCAGATGGCTGGATCGTTTCTTGATCCGGTCCGCTCGCCCGCGGGCGCGAGGTAAAAACCGCGGTAGCGAAGGGCCGGCATCAGCCCAGATGCGGTAAATGTACAGGGAATCTGCTTTCAGGTCGTAGTTATTCTCCGCATTAGCAATGGCCGACTTGACCAACTTGTGCAGGTAGCGTGCGCCTTTATTGGGCAGCAAAGTGAGGATGGCGACAGCCACCTCGACCGGTTTACCGCGCACAAGGTCGATCACCCGACGCACTTTCTGCGGCGAGATGCGGATATGCTTTACTTGGGCTCTAACTTCCATGGTTGCTCCTCACTTCAGGGCGGTGGAGCGCTCGGTCGGCTCGCTGTGGCCGTGGAAAGTGCGGGTTGGAGCGAATTCACCCAACTTGTGCCCCACCATCGGTTCGGTGACGTAGACCGGGATGTGTGCCTTGCCGTTGTGCACGGCGATGGTGTGACCGATCATGCTGCGCATGACGGTGGAACGCCGCGACCAGGTTTTAATGATCCTCTTTTCCCCTTTCTGATTCAGCCCGTCCACCTTTTTCAGAAGGTGCTGATCGACAAAGGGGCCCTTTTTCGATGATCGTCCCATAGGTTATTTCCGCCTCTTCACAATATATTTATCAGAATACTTACGACCCCGGCGTGTTTTATAACCCAATGTCGGCTGACCCCACGGGGAGCGGGGCGAGGGCATCCCCACCGGGCTCTTCCCTTCGCCGCCGCCATGTGGGTGGTCGACGGGATTCTGCGCCACGCCGCGCACGGTGGGACGCCAGCCGAGCCAACGCTTACGCCCGGCTTTACCAAGAGAGATGCTCTCATGGTCGACATTGGAGAGTTGTCCAATGGTGGCTCGACAATCCAGAGAGATCAGTCGAACTTCACCGGAAGGAAGGCGAATGTGTGCGTTCGGCTCTTCCTTTACTAAAAGTTGCGCCGAGCTACCCGCAGAGCGTACCAGGACGCCACCTCGGCCTGCCTGGATCTCGATGTTATGGATCGATGTGCCGGGTGGTATGCTGCGTAGGGGCAAGCAATTGCCAGGCTTAACATCGATGTCCGCACCCGAGAAGACGGTATCGCCTTCCCTCAGCGTTACCGGCGCCAGAATGTAGCGTTTCTCGCCGTCGGCATATTGCAGAAGCGCCAATCGGGCCGAGCGGTTGGGGTCGTACTCGATGGCCTTCACCTTGGCGGGGACTCCATCTTTATTCCGTTTAAAGTCAACCATTCGGTAAAGGCGCTTGGCACCGCCACCACGGTGGCGAACAGTGATCTTTCCCTGGTTGTTGCGGCCGGCCTCTTTCAACAACCGCCGGACCAGAGACTTCTCCGGCCGCTTACGGGTCAACCCGTCATTCCCCAGGGAAACCCGGAATCTCATTCCGAGCGATGTAGGTTTATATACTTTCAGGCTCATGACCGGCTCCTATAGATTCTCCAGGATATCGATGCGTTTCCCTAGCTGGAGTGTAACGATTGCCTTCTTGTGCTCCGGGGTTTGCCCAGGCATCATCCGGGTACGCTTCGGCTTGGAACGTACCATCACTGTGTGGACCGCTTTTACTTTTACCTTGAACTGGTCCTCCACTGCTTTCTTGATCTCTTTCTTGTTAGAATCGATGGCCACCCAGAAGGCATAACTCTTTTGCGTGTCAGTGTTCCCGCGCATGACCTTCTCAACCAGGAGTGGTTTGATCAGGATGTCTGTTGGGTGTTTCATGATCCCCACATCTCCTCCAATTTGTGTAAGGCATCCGGAGTGAAGACGATAGTATCAGAGTTGAGGACGTCGAAGACATTGGTGTTGGAAAACAATATCGGTTTGACCTTGGGAAGGTTCCGGGAAGCCTTGATCAGTCCATCCTCCTCCGGGCTCACCACCAGCAATACTTTATCCTTCGGCAGCATGATCCTCTTCAATTGCAAGTTCTGCAACACAGCTACCATGGCTTTGGTCTTGGGTTCCAACCCACCAATATCGGCCACCAGAAGGCAGCCTTCCTCCGCCCTTAGGCTAAGGGCTGAGAAGATCGCACGTCGCCGTTCCTTCACTGACATAATGATGCGGTAGGCTCGCGGATGAGGACCGAAAATGACTCCACCCCCCGGCCAGAGAGGAGAACGGCGGGTACCTTGCCGAGCATTGCCTGTACCTTTCTGCGGCCATGGTTTGGCGCCACCGCCAGCCACAAATCCTCGCGTTTTGGTGGAGGCAGTACCCAAGCGCTTGTGCGCCAACTGGCGTTTCAACGCTTTGGTCATCAGTTGCTTGTGAACCACCACCCCGAAGATGGTTTTCATCAGCTCCAGTGAACCCGTTTCCTCACCGTCCTTGTTGTATAAAACAGCCTGGGGCGGCATGACAGCCCGCGGCAGCGCGTTACTGCTCTTCTCGTTCATTTACTCTCGTCCTCTATGATGAGCAACCCACCGTTAGGCCCGGGGACGCTTCCCCTGACCATCAGAAGGTTCCTTTCTGCCTCGATGCGGATCACTTCTAGGCCGCGGATGCAGATCGTTTCTAAGCCCATATGGCCAGGCATCCGCTTTCCCTTGAAAATTTTGCCAGGCGTAGTGCGGCAACCGATCGAGCCTATGCGCCGATGAGACATGTGGCCGTGAGACGCCGGACCGCCAGCCATGCCGTGGCGCTTCATCACACCTTGGAAGCCTTTTCCTTTGCTGACTCCGCGCACGCGGACCTTCTCACCACATTCGAACAACTCGACGGTCAGCTTGGCGCCGATCTGGGTGTCTGATTCCTTCCCTTTCAATCGGAACTCTCGCACAATCTTCAACGGCACTGCCCCCGCCTTCTTACAGACGCCGGCCACTGGCTTGGCCAGTGAGCGTTCTCGCGTCTCTTTATAACCGATCTTCAATGCTTCGTAGCCGTCACGCGGGAGTGTCTTTCGGTCCAGCACATAGCATGGGCCGGCTTCGATCACTGTGACTGGAATCACCCGCTCCTTGGTGAAGAGAGTGGTCATGCCGATTTTCTTACCGATTAAGGATTTCATGCCCTTCTCCTGACTACAACTTGATCTCGATATCCACCCCGGCAGAGAGATCCAACTTCATCAGCGCATTGACCGTCTCGTTTGTGGGGTCGAGGATATCGACCAATCTCTTGTGCACGCGGATCTCGAACTGCTCTCGCGAGTTCTTATCCACATGCGGAGATCGGTTCACGCAATACATGGACTTAGCCGTGGGTAGCGGCACCGGGCCGGAAATGCGAGCTCCAGTGCGTTTGGCTGTCTCAACGATCTTGCTTGTGGCAGAATCGAGGATGGTGTTGTCGAACGCTTTCAGCTTGATGCGGATCTTTTGCGTCATTTCCCTCTACTCGATGATCTTGGTGACCACGCCGGCGCCGATCGTTCGGCCGCCTTCGCGGATGGCAAAGCGCTGGCTCTCTTCCATGGCCATGGGGTAGAT
>JAPLHW010000267.1 GCA_026389425.1 Coprothermobacterota bacterium | reverse complement strand
CCCAGAAGTCCTTCTCGATGATCTCCGGTGACCGCTCTGGACGCGGAATGGCAGCCGAACGTCGGAATAACTCGGCACGTTCCTCCTGTGGGGCCTGGGCGATCCGGTCCATCAGAGCTTCTCCTCACTGACGATCTGCTCAATCACGGACTTCATCCAGGCAGCGGTATAGCGGAGATTGCTTTTGGTTCTTTCTCAAAATGAGTGGGTAATGCAGTCTGAAGGAAACAAGGTCTTTAGGATCATTGGCTTTCCTGGGACCGCCGCACCCCAGTGCGGCATCAGCAGTGGCAAGACAGAAGACAACCGCCTTGGAGAACGACCACTCCCGAAGGCAATACACCCGTTGCTATCTGCCCCCCCTTCAACACAGAACATACTGCCTGGGGGTTATTCAGCTTGGAACCACAGAATGAGAAAAGGGGACAGATTTATTTATTCGTAGACCGCTCCAACGGGGACAGTTGACAGACGACCCCTCCTGGTCTGATGGGGACAGGTTTAAACCTGTCCCCATCAGACACATTGTCCCTAGTAGCCGCATTAGGAGAAAAGGAAAGACAGTTATACTCTCAAGGGCCAGGAAGGCTGAGAAAAGTGGGAAAATAAATCTGTCCCCTTTTTCCTTCAATCGGATTTTGGTGGCGGATTGCACCGGAATACGCAATTGGAGCAGTCTAGCAACCGGGCGCCGGTAGACCTCCGCTTGATGAACATCGTTGGGACTATCTGATCGTGCTATAATCGCCATGTCAGAATTCGTAATTATGAGATATAGGAGGCAAGATGCCTGAGACAGTCCTACAAGTGAGAAGCAATGGCCAGATCACCCTTCCGGCAGCTGTTCGCAGCAAAGCCAATTTGAAGGAAGGCGATTTGCTTGAAGTGGTCGTGGAAGCTGATGGAACGGTGCGCTTGGTCCCGCAGATTGCGGTAGAACGTTCGCAGGCTTATTTCTGGACGCGTCGCTGGCAGAATGGCGAGCGCGAAGCCGACGATGACCTGATTGATGGGCGTTATATGGACTTCGCCAGCATGGACCATCTCATCGCCGATTTGCACGGAGAAAAGCGGTGATATTCCGTCGCACCGAACGATTTCTCAAAGCGTTTCGGTCGCTTCCGGCTGGTATTCAAAGGAAAATGCTCGGGCGAGATGGGGTCTGGGAAGCGCGAGTAGATCAGAAATACCGCTTTACGCACCATTATGAGAAAAGTGCCAGTGGTGAACCCGTTTGTGTTTTACGCAACGTGGATAACCACGATGATTGCCTGAAGAATCCATAGATCTTGCCAGCCGGTGGCAGAGTCTTGCCGGCCCTGGGATGGGACCGTGGCGCCCTAGTGCGGCATTGCCGGGTGTTATGCTCCTCCTGGGAAAGCTGATGGTCCCTGGAGTTGTCACAGTCTCAGATGCCAAGAGGCTATCCCGCTCCGTGGTGACGCATTTACGCATGTTGACGCATTTTTGCATATCTTTCCCCTATAGCGCTTTTCTCCCTTTTCTCTTCTCTTTTTCCCTTGAGCGACAAGTATAGGAGAAATGCGTCAACAAAGACCAAATGCGTCAACAAAGACCAAATGCGTCAACATCTCTGTCTGGGTGCCAGTTTTCTGGTTTATACGAAAAGGCCAAATGCGTCAACATGGGAGAAATTAGTGATATTTTGCTCCTACCCAGTGCAAACGACCTTCTTCCTGCAACTTAGCAATGCGCTTCTCGAATAGTCACTCCTCATCCTTTTCCCCGAACTGATTCCAGAACTTTTCCCCGAACTGATTGCCTCGGTTCGATGAACCGTTTCGGTGAACAGACGAGTGGCTGTCCCCGCAACCATCTCTTCCAACTTCCCCGGAAAGACAATTCCAATTATATCCGCGTCAGGCAGGATCCTGTCTCTCTTCATCAGGCAAGGTATGGAGATCAGCTTCCCCATACGTTTCGTGGCAAGATCTCTCGCCACGGCCAATGAATTGCCGCTTCCTGAAAAGTAGTAGATCTCCGCGTTCATCCTATACCGCCCCTTCCAAGCGGAATGGTAACAAAGAATTCCCTCAAGGCAATCTTCGGGGGGAGAATGCCATACAATCAGTGCTACTAGCCTCGGTATTTGATCATGCAACCGTGAGAAAGCTGGAATCCGCAAAGGAGAAGTAAATGGAAGAATTGAAAGGGAAGGTGGTGCTTCTAACAGGCGGGTCTCGCGGTATCGGGCCCATCGTGGCGGAGGCGCTTGCCAGGCGTGGCGCCTCCGTTGCTCTAGCGGCCCGTTCGCAACGGGGATTGGCTGATGTGGCGACACACCTACGCGAACTGGGAACCAAAGCGTTAGCCATGCCTGTCGATCTCCGCCAATCAGCGCAACGCGAACAACTGGTCGCTGACGTGCTGCAGGCGTTTGGAAGAATCGACGTCCTGATCAATAACGCAGGCCTGGAGACAGAAGGCCCTTTTACCGAATTGCCGTGGGTTTCCATCCAGGAGACCATCGAAGTGAAC
>JAPLHW010000155.1 GCA_026389425.1 Coprothermobacterota bacterium | reverse complement strand
GAAGCTTCGCTAGAGTGGAAGGATGAAAAACGATACGTTGATCCCTGTTTTGATCCTGGAGCGGTTCATGCGAGCCGTCTTCACCGCCCTGGGCGTCCCTCCCGAGGATGCCGCCGTCGCAGCCGAGGTGCTCATCGCCTCCGATCTGCGCGGCATCGAGTCGCACGGCGTCAGCCGCTTGAAGTATTATTACGACCGCATCGTTGCCGGCGTGCAGCAGGTGCGCACCCAGTTCGAGGTGGTGCGGGAAAGCGAGACCACTGCTTTGGTGGACGGCCACCACGGGATGGGTCAGGTCATCGCCCGACGAGCCATGAGCATGGCTATCGAGAAGGCCCGGGCGCACGGCCTGGGGGCAGTGGCAGTGCGTAACGGCACCCATTTCGGCATCGCCGGCTACTACTCGCTGATGGCTGCCGAGGAGGGGATGATCGGCCTGGCTGTAACCAACGCCCGCCCCTCTATCACCCCTACTTTCGGGGTGGAGCCGATGCTGGGGACCAACCCGATCGCCTTCGCCGCCCCCTCCGACCTGGACTTCCCCTTCTCCTTCGACGGAGCCACCTCGATCGTCCAGCGCGGCAAGCTGGAGGTCTATGCCCGCACCGATAAGCACCTGACCCCCGGCTGGGTGATCGACAGGAAGGGAGAGCCGGTCACCGACCCGAAAGTCGCCTTAGTCGGGCTGGACCAGGCTAAGGCTGCTCTCTTACCCCTGGGTGGTGCCGGGGAGGAGCAGGCTGGTTACAAGGGCTACGACCTGGCCACGATGGTGGAGATCCTCTCCGCCGCCCTCGCGGGCGGTCCATTCCTAAAAGGATTGCTGGGGGTGGCCGAGGACGGAACGCGCTGCCCCACCATGCTGGGGCATTTCTTCCTGGCCATCGACATCGCTCATTTCCTGCCGCTGGAGGACTCCAAAGCCACCACCGGTGGCATTCTCCGCGCCCTGCAGCAGTCCGCTAAAGCTCCTGGGGAGGAGCGCATCTTCGTCGCCGGCGAGAAGGAGCACGAGAGCATCCAGCGCCGCCAGGCGGAGGGCGTCCCCTTGAACGATGGCCTGCGCCGCGAGCTGCACTTGATGACCGAGACGTTGCAGATCCCCGGCTACGAGGAGTACTTCTAGCCACCCCTGGGGGGGCATCCTCCCCGCCTCCTTCAAGAAACGCCTGGACCGCCCCGCTTAGAACTCAGTCATGCAGAGGGGTTTCTCCTCCACCCGGAAGAGCCGGTCCAGGCGGTCCAGCCAGGCCGGGTCAGAGAGAGTGGCCAGCTCGTAGCGAACCAGGCTGCGCAGGCGAACCGCACCCATCAGCAGGGAGGAAAAGTCAGCAATATCCATTTTCAGCTCCACCTCCAGCGCTACTCCATCTCCCGGCCGCAGTCTTCCCCGGCGGAAGACAAGGTCGTAGCTGCCGTCCACCTCCGGCAGGAAGGTGTCCCGCACTATCAGGCGAAGGCGGGCGCTGACCCCGCCGAAGTCGTGCCCGGTCAGGGCGCGGAAGGCGGCGGGCAGATCGAGGAAACGGTACATCACCCCCAGCCCGGCTGTGGCGATCTGCTGGTAGTCGCCCTGGAAGCAGCGGCGGCTGGTGTCGCGGGGATCGGCGAAGAGGACGTGGAAGTCCTCCTCCTGGCTGTGGAAGATGACCCGCTCGACCTGGTCGGACTGGCTGTGGAGGAAAGCCAGCAGGGATTGCAGGGCCTCGCTGTCGTGGTAGACCAACTCGTGCACGTTGAGGTCGTTGAGGAAGGGGTTGTCCACCGCCGCCGGAATGGAATGAAAGGCCAGGTAACCGCTCAGCCGCTCCCACTCTTGAGTCCCCGTTGAATTTCCGCCTTCGCCATTCTTTAGGGTAGATCGCGGGGTCTCCGACGAATCGCCACCCTTGCCATTCCGTGGGGTGAATGGAGGGGTGGATTGCACCCCTACCAGCCGCAGGCTGGCCCCTTCGAAGAAGCGCTGGAACTCCTCCGGGGTGCGGTCCAGGAGGCCGTGCCGCCGCTCCTGCAGGCGCCGGTAGCAGTCTTCCAGGAGGGGGATGTCCGCCTCCTGGAGGTGGCGCACCCGCTCCTTGCCGCGTCCCGCCGGGATCATCGCCGGGGGGACGCGGTACTCGTCCAGGCGCGTGCCCACACCGTAGCCCATCTTGCGGTAGAAATCCGCGCGGAAGGGGAAGAGCATGGCTAGAAAGGCCCCCTCGGCCAGGCTCTGGCGGTGGAAGAAGGAGACCAATTGGCGAGCGATGTGTTCCTTCTTATGCAGCAGATCGACGGCCAGCCAGGCCAGCCCGGCCGCCTTCACCTGAGTCTCGTGGAAGCGGACCTGGTAGCGGTAGGTCAACATCCCCCCCACCATCCGGCCTTCGCGGAAATGGCCGTACAGCTCACCCCGCCCGGTCCGGCGGAGGTTGGTAAAATAACGCTCCGGCTCCCCCGGTGGCATCTTGAAGCCGGGGAAGGCAGGCACGCCGATGCGGACTAGCTGGGGGATCTCCTCCTCGCGTAGCGCGCGGATCTCCTCGCTGGAGTTTTCTTCCTTCAATGGGTGGGTTTTCTCTTTGGGTTTCATGGTCACATTGTAGCGAAACGAGGGTCGGCAGGCTTGCCTTTCGTCACAGGAGGGGAATAATCGGGGGATCGCACCTTCAGAAAGAGGAACCCTCACGATGACTCAATGGATCTTCGACAACGCCCCGCTGCGTTTGGGCCGGGGCTCCCTGGGAACCCTGAGCGAGCTACCGGGCCGGCGCTTCGGCCTGGTCATCGACCGGCCTGCCCTGGAGGCCTCGGGGGCTTGGGCACGGATGCAAGCCATCCTGGAGGAGGGGGAGGGGAGCTGGGAGGTCCTGGCCGACATCTGTCGTGAGCCCCTCCTGGAGGATCTGGCCGAGCCGCGGCAACACGCGCTCGACTTTCAGCCGGACTGGATCCTCGCCCTGGGCGGGGGTTCGGTGCTGGATTCGGCCAAGGCGCTGTGGTTCTTCTACGAACAACCCCAGGCAACCTGGCAGGACGCCTTCCGTTTTTTCACCATACCGCAACTGGGCAAGAGAACCCGCTTGGCTGCTGTCCCTACTACCAGCGGCACCGGCTCGGAGACGACCTGCGTGGCCGTCTTCATCGACGAGGAGGGGCGCAAGCGGTTAATGATGTCTCGCTCGTTGATCCCCAGCCAGGCAATTCTTGACCCAGACCTGACCGATTCGATGCCGGCTGCGGTGGCTGCCGCCTCGGGTATGGATGCCCTGACTCACGCCCTGGAAGCTGCCACCTGCCACATCGCCTCTCCCCTTGTGCAATGGGCTGGCCTGCGGGCGGCGCAGGAATGCCTGCGTTGGCTGCCGGCTTCAGTAAAGGAAGAGGAGGGGGAGGGAAAGCGCCAGGCACGGGAGCGGATGCACTACGCTGCAAACCTTGCTGGGATGGCCATCAACAACTCCAGCGCCGGCTTGGCCCACGCCCTGGACCAGGTGGGCTCACGTTTTGGGCTACCGCACGGCCTGGTCTGCGCCATCCTCTTGCCCCACACCTTGGCCGCCAGCGGTCCTCACCCGGTCTGTCTGGAACTGGCCGAAGGGCTTGGCTTGAAAGGGAGGACACCAGTCGCCAAGTGCCTTCGCCTGGCCGAGCGGGTGCGCGGGCTGGTGCAGGAAGTGGGGTTGCCGGTTAGCTTCCGCGAGGCTGGTGTACCGGCCGAGGAGTTCGAGTGGGAGATTCCCCGCCTGGTGGAGACGGCCTTGCTCTCGGGGTCCTCCCAGTTGGTTCCCCGGGTGCTGACCGAGGTGGAGACGGCCGCTCTCTTACGCCGCACCTACAGTGGGGAGCCGTTGCGAATTATCGGGACATAATACTAATTTCAGAAAATAGTATTATGTCCCGAATTATGGTTAGTCTTTCAAGCGGGTGCCGCAATAGGGGCAGAAGCGCGCACCGGGGCTGGCCACGGCACGGCAGCGACGACAGCGCATCTCTCCCCCCCCCTTGCCGAGAAGAAACTGGGAGGCTGTCTCCCGCGTCCCCTCCAGGGAGGCATCGACCCCATCCCTGGCTCCCTCCCGCAGCCTATCGCCAACAGCCTGCAGCGAGAAAAACCCTCCCGCGCCGAAGAGGTTGGCCAGCCAGAGCAGGGCAGCCGGCAGCAGCACACCGGCCAGGGCTTGACCGGCGCTGGCCGGCCCGGGGATGGCGCCCACCCCTCCCGCGCCAGGAAGCGGTTCCTCCAGAATGCCCCCCGTCTCACCGGGTTCACCTGGGGAAGGGCTGGGTGTGGGCGGGATCGTGCCGGGAATGGGTGGGAGGGTGAAGCCTGGCTGAATGGTCAGCGAGGCCAGCATTGTCTCCACCTCGCCCCAGATCTTCTCGTAGGTCGTTTTCTGCAGGAAGGGATCGCTGGGTGGGGTGTCCAGGCGGGTGACCGTGGTAGTGCTGAGGTACTGATAGGCGTCGTAGGCGAAGATTCCCTGGGCGGCGACGTTCCCCATTAAAAGTAGAGTGACCGGCCGGTCCTGGTAGATTCCCTCCCCTAGCAGGAGGACGACGCGGTCGTAGCGGTAGGTGGAGCCGGGGTACCATTGCCCCTCCCAGTATGTTACTGGATCGGAGCCCTGGTAGAGGATGTTGCGGACGGCCTGACGGCCGGCGATAACAACAGGATCGTTGCCCTCGATCACCTGAGCCCAGGTTCCCTCTCGTCGATCGACCCACAGTTGCAGCAGCCCCTGACCGGTAAAGCGCTGGCTGACCTGAACTGTCTGCCCCCGCATGATCGGTACGACTTCCTTCTCGCTTTTCTTTGACCAAACCGCCGCGTCTCCCAGGGCGAGGATCTGGCCGGAGGCCTGCCAGCCGCTGGGTTTCTCCGCCAGGGAGAGCTGTAGCGAGAAGGTCTCCGCGTCAGCCGGTCGCTCGGAGGCAGCCTCCTGCGGGAAGAGGTTCTCCGGCAATGGCTCTGACCAGTCGGGTGGTTTCTCACCCTGAGCCAGCACCGGGAGGGCGGCAGCGCTCAATAGGAGCCCAGCCAGGAGGAGGAGAGATACGGCCAGGACACGGCACGGCATTCTCCTCATCGCAGCAAACCCCCCATTGCGGCGCTGCAGAAGATCCAGCCCGCCACCAGCAGGATGGCGGTGAAAAGGGAGAGGAAAACGGGGAAAGCGCGATTCCCGGATCGCTGCGAGAGGCCCAACCCGGCCTGGCCCCAAGCAGCCAAGAAGCCGGCCAGAGCAATCGGCTGCACCGCTTCCCAGCCCAGGAGGAGCTCGGCGAGGAGAGCCAGGACGGCGAAGGGGACCAACCAGAGAGAGACGTCAGCCAGGAGCGGAGCGAGCGGAAGACGGCGACGGCCGAGCGCGAAGAGGAGGCCGGTGAGGGCCAGGGCCGATAGACCGAAGACCAAGCCGAGAAGTCCTCCCAGCAGGACGGGCCCGATCGCCGGCTGTCAAGTTGCGGACGGAGTGGAAAAAGTAGTGGCCTTTCGGTCAGGACTTGGGCGCTTCCCGGGCGGAGGGTGAAGGGAAGGCGATCTCGGCCAGAAAGGTGCGCTGGAAAGCGGGGTGGCCGGCCAGATCCACTACCTCGATCCGTTGAGCTAGGCTCTGCGCCAGCCTGCGTTTGTGGGCGGAGAGGAGGTAGAGAAGAGCGCCGCGACCAGCAGCGTTGCCGATAGCCTTGGTGGGAGCAATCGGAGACAGATCGTGATAGGGCACCAAGCCCACCGCCGCGGCAGACTGGGGGCGCAGGTAGGAGCCGAAGGTGCCCGCCAGGAGGAGGGCTTTCAATTGGCTGGCTTCGATTCCTACCCGCTCCAGCAGGAAGCGGGTGGCAGTGGCTACAGCAGCTTTGGCCAGTTGCAGTTGACGGATGTCCCGTTGGGTTAACTGCACCCCCGGGGCGAGCTGCAGCTCCCAGCCGTCCTGACCCTGGACGACGGTGCCAGCCAGTGGTGAGATTGCACCAGGAGGGGGCAGCAAGCGCCCGGAAGGCTGCAGGGCTCCCTCCGCCAGGAGGATGGCCAGGGCGTCGAGCACACCCGAGCCGGTAATGCCGCGCGCCTCGCCCAGATCGCGGGGCTCAAGTTGGAGTCCCCTCTCCTTGTTGAAACGCACACCGCTGATGGCTCCCTCTCCGCCGGGCAGGCCGCTGGAGAGGGCATACCCTTCGAAGGCTGGGCCGGCAGCGGTCGAGGCCGCCAAAAAACGGTCCTTCGTCACCAGAATGGCCTCGGCATTGGTGCCCAAGTCCAGCAGGAGAAAAGGGCGCCGCGTGCGCAGATCGAGGGCAGAGAGAAGCCCGGCCAGGGCGTCAGAGCCGATGTAGGCCGAGGTCAGGGACGGCGTAGCCAGCCAGGCCTGGGGGTGAAGGGCGAGGCCGGCCAGCCGGGCGAGGCCGCCGCTGTTGCCCCTGATCTGCAGGTGGAAGGGGGAGCAGGCCAAGGGGGCGGGATCCACCCCGAAGAAAAAGTGGATCATGATCGAATTCCCCACTACCACCGCTGTGCCAATCGATTCCCGGGTCACCCCGGCCTGGTTCACCAGCGTGTCCACTACCGCATTCAACTCCCGCTGCAGGTCATTCTGCATCACGGCAAGGAGGCCGGTCTCCTGGGCTACCGCCCCTACTCGGGAGATGACATCCTCACCGTAGAGGAAGCCTGGGTTGCGGCGGTAGGCTTCGGCCAGGACGGCGCCATCGGCCAGGTTCGCCAGGTAGCAGGCCAGGGTGGTGGTGCCCAGGTCAAGGGCTAACCCGAGAGGGTAGGGGCGGGTTTGAAACCCGCCCGTACGGGGGCCGGGCGGCAGAAGGGGGGTAATTTTCCGCAAGTGAAGGGGAGTCAGGCTGCCCTTGGAAATCGTCCCGGCAGGCGGTCGGGCTTCAATTTCCAGTGGGCCGAGGGGGACGGCTTGACAGGCCAGGCGAATCCCCCTGGCCAGTTCTTCGGCGCCCAAGAGCTTCTCCTCCTGGGTGCTAGGGGGTGAGGCCGGCCCGGAAAGGTGGATGCGGCAGGCCCCGCAGCGGCCCGTTCCCCCGCAAGGGCCGTT
This sequence comes from Coprothermobacterota bacterium, assembly GCA_026389425.1. Taxonomy (GTDB): domain Bacteria; phylum Caldisericota; class JANLFM01; order JANLFM01; family JANLFM01; genus JAPLHV01. Next base: position 291 of record JAPLHW010000155.1, on the reverse strand, counting down.
CAAAACGATGCCGTGGCGTCGAAGCAGGGCGAAGAAGCTCTCACCCGGCTGGGTGGAGAGAACTTGAACCCGGTGACCATCGTTAAAGCGGACTTTCAAAGAGAGGGACATCCTCCCGCGACGCCCACTTCTTCGGCTGGAGGGGTCAGTGGCGTCCCTCAGCTCTCCGAGACGAAGATCGTCTTGGGCTGCATGTATTTGGTAATCCCCACCCCGCCGATGCCACTCTTCTTCCAGCCGACGCCGGGAGATTCCACCATGGCCTTGCTGTAGTAGGTGTTCACATAGACC
>JAPLHW010000212.1 GCA_026389425.1 Coprothermobacterota bacterium | reverse complement strand
TCCGCCACGAGATGCCGCACTTGCCGGTGAGAGACTGCTTTCACCGGGGGGATCAGGTCGAAATGTTCTGTTTCCATCTGATTGTCCATCTTCTTTCGCCGGTTCAAAGGGAGTACCTGGCGAACCGCCGGGTCAAGGTATATGATACGCTCTCTATGGAAAAAAAGAACGTGCGGCATGCTCTTTGAGAGGAAACTGATTCATAGCCGTGGTTTGCGGCCGATTCAATTCGTGGTGCTCTCCTTCGCTGCCGTTATTCTCCTTGGCGGCATTATCCTGTGCTTGCCCTTCTCCTCCAGGTCCGGGCAGTTTACTCCTTTCCTGGATGCGCTCTTCACCGCCACCTCAGCGACCTGTGTAACCGGCCTGGTGGTGGTGGACACCGCCCAGCACTACTCCCTCTTCGGACAGACGGTAATCTTGTTCTTGATCCAGATCGGAGGCCTGGGCTACATGACCATAGCCAGCTTCATCCCGATCCTCCTGGGGCGCCGAGTAGATCTTCTGGACCGCATCCGCTTGGCCGAGCAGTTGAACTCCAGCGGTTTGAAAGGGATCGTCCTGCTGGCGAAATATGTAATGGGGACGGTACTGATCGCCGAGGGGATCGGCGCCATCATCCTCTTCTTCCGCTTCTGGGTTGACATGCCCTTCTGGAAGGCGCTTTGGGCGGGGATCTTTCACTCTGTCTCGGCCTTCTGCAATGCCGGCTTTGACGTGCTGGGAACCTACTCTGGTCCTTATTCCAGCCTCACCGCCTATCGCGGCGACCTGACAGTGAACCTGACTATTTGTTTCCTGATCATCCTTGGCGGCCTTGGTTTCTTCGTCATCGCCAACATGGTGCGCCATTTTCGCTACCGCGAGCCGATCACCCTGCAGTCGCGGGTGGTGATTCTGACCACGATTATCCTCCTGGCGCTGGGGACGCTGGCCATCCTCGGTCTGGAGTGGGGCAACCCGCGCACCTTGGCGCCCCTCTCCTTCGGCGAGAAATTGCTGAGCTCCTTCTTCCAATCGGTCACTCCCCGCACCGCCGGCTTCAACACGCTGGACATCGGGGGGATGAATGTCGCCACTCTAATGGTGATCGTTCTGCTGATGTTCATCGGCGCCTCTCCGGGAGGGACCGGCGGAGGGGTAAAGACCTCCACTTTCGCACTGCTTATCGCGACTGTGCGCAGCACGGTTCGCGGTTTCCCCGATACTGTCTTGATGGGGCGGCGCATCGATCCCTACCAGGTGCGCAAGGCAGTCAGCATTGTGGCGCTCTCCTTTACCCTGGTGGTTTTGGCCTCAGCGCTCCTCTCGCAGAGCGAGATTTTTGATTTCCACAAACTGATCTTTGAGGTCACCTCAGCCTTCGGAACGGTAGGCCTCTCTACCGGCATCACCCCCAGCTTGACAGCGGTTGGGAAAGTGGTAGTTTTGCTGGTTGTGTTTGCGGGCCGCGTGGGTCCTCTTACCCTTCTCCTGGCGCTCGCCCAAGGAAGGCGGGAGCCTCGGATCCGTTATCCTGAAGAGGTCGTGATTGTTGGATGAGTAAAAGCAGAAGGCAGTTTGCCGTGCTGGGGTTGGGCCGTTTCGGCAGCCACCTGGCGTTTACCCTGGCACAGAAGGGGTATCGCGTGCTGGGATTGGACCACAACGAGAAGATGGTCGATTCAATCTGTGACTGTGTGACCATGGCCAAGGTGCTCGATTGCACCAATACTGAGGCGTTACGTGAAGCTGGAGTGGCCAACTGCGATGTAGCCATCCTCTGCATCGGCAACAGCATTGAAGCAAGCATTCTGGCTCTGGTCGCGTTGCAGGAGTTGAAGGTTCCTTACATCATCGCCAAAGCGCAGAATGACGTCCACGGTCGGGTGCTGAGCAAGATGGGGGCGCATGAGGTGGTGAACCCGGAGAAGGACATGGCCATTCGCCTGGCCAACCGGTTGACCTTCAGCAACCTGCTGGACTTCATCGAGCTGTCCCCCGATTATTCGCTTGCCGAGGAGAAAGCCCCACCCCACCTGGTGGGAAAGAGCCTCTCCGATCTGGACTTGCATCAGCGCTCGCGCATCTCGATCGTCGCCATCAAGCGCAACGATCACTTGTTGATCGCACCCTCCGGTGAAGAACGGATTCAGATCGGCGATGCCATCGTGCTGATCGGCACTACCGAAGCGGTCAACAGTTTCCTCAAGGAGTAGGAGCGAGATCGAGACGGTCCTGCGGGACGTGCTCGACAGCCTGCTTAAGCTGCTCTTCCCGCCCAAGTGCCTGGGATGCGGCGCTCTCGGACCCAAGACCTTGTGCGAAGCTTGCCGCGGCGAGCTGCTCCCTTACCGCGGGCCGGCCTGTGGCCGTTGTGGTGTACCGATGCTGATCTCCGCTCCGCTTTGCCCGGAGTGTAAGCGTGAATCACCCCCCTTCAGGCGCGCTTTCTCGCGCTCGCTCTACGAGGGGAAGATGGAGGGGTTGGTAAGGCGCTTGAAGTTCCAGGACGCGCCTCAGTTGGCTGAACCACTGGCCCAATTGATGGCTGAGGAATGGCGCGAAAATGGGTTACAGTCGCAGCCCTTCAATTTGGTTACGGCCGTGCCCCTCTCAAAAGCGAGCTTGTCTCGACGCGGATACAATCAAGCCGCCCTGCTGGCACGAAAGCTGGCCGGCAAGTTGAGCCTCCCGTACCGTGAGACCCTGCGCAAAGTTCGAAGGACAGCGGCGCAAGCCCGTCTTGGCCGCGAGCAGCGACTGACCAACCAACGCGGCGCCTTCTCCGTGGTGGAGCCATTGACCGGGGAGCGGGTGTTGTTGATCGATGACGTGATGACTACCGGGGCGACGGCGCGGGAATGCGCGATCACCTTGCTGATGGGGGGCGCGGGGGAAGTCTGGGTCTATACTTTAGCCCGCGGGATGGGCTCTCAGCGGGGGAGAATCAGCTCGTAGTCGTTGCAGCGCGGGCAATCCACATCCGGGTTGATGCCGCGCTTCTTAATCATGCCGCAAATAAAGACGATATCCCCTTTTTGATTCCAGACCTTCTCCGCTTCCAGGTATTTGCAGTGAGCCCCAGCCAAGCGCCGGCCAATCTCACAATTGGTGCAGGGGAGGTCGAGATCTTTGGGGGTGCCAAGCAACTTTTCCTCACCGGCTCGGCAGACGATCTCGTAGATCTCCTCGTTGGAGCCGCGCAGGAGCCCTTTCTTGATGAGCCAGATGTATTTACAGCGTTTCGGCACGGGGATTAGTGTAGCAGATCTGCCAATTTTCGGAATGATCCAACCATCTTCCCCTCTTTGGAGCGGCAGCGTTCACCAACGCCTCGGCGTTTTACCTGGCGGACGTTCCCAAGACTGCAGCGAACATCCTATACTCCCGTGAGGGGCTCTATTGGAAGCCCCGTCATCAAACTGTGCCGGTGAAGAGAAAGCCGGCTATTTGAAAGGAGAACAAAGATGGCGCATGCGATGGTGAAGTGGGTGGAAGGGCTGCAGTTTATCGCCTCCGATGATATGGGGCATGCCTTCGTGCTTGATTCCGACGTGGATCACGGCGGCTTCGACCTGGGCTTCCGGCCCGGGCAACTGCTGCTGGTGGCCTTGGGCGCTTGCACCGGGATGGATGTGATCTCCATCTTACAGAAGAAGAAGCAGGAAGTGACTTCCTTCGAGGTTCACGTCATGGGAGAAGGGGCGAGCGACTTCCCCAAACGTTGGCTGCGAATGGAAGTGGAGTATCGGTTGAAGGGGAGGGGTTTGCAGGAGGATGCCGTGGCGCGGGCCATCCAGCTCTCCGAAGAGAAGTACTGCATGGTACGAGCCACCTTGTTTCCTCAGGTACAGATCACCAGCCGCTTCACCCTTCAGGATGCCTGACCATTCGCTGGTGACCATCGGCTGGGTGCGCAACGGCATTACCGGCGGCAGCAGAGGGGTCGACTGGAAAGGGGTTGTCTCCCGGATTGAAATTGACCCAGCTTTTTTGGCCGGGCTAGAGGGGATCGAAGAGTTCTCGCACATCTACATCCTTTTTCTCTTGCAGGGTGAGGAGGCGGCGCTCTTGTGCCATCCCCGCAGCCGGGCCGACCTTCCCGAGGTAGGTGTCTTCGCCTCGCGCAGTCCGCATCACCCCAGCCCCCTGGGACTAACCCTGGTAGAACTGCTCTCCCGCCGGGGCAACGAGCTGGAGGTTCGAGGGCTGGATGCCTGGGACGGCACCGCCGTGCTAGACTTGAAGCCGTTTATGATGCGTGCCCTGCCGGAAAACCTGCGCTACCCGGCATGGCTGGATCAACTGGAGCGCAAAGGAGACGCCGGATGAAAAGAGGGATCGCCCTCGTCCTTGCCTTATTTGTATTGTTGACGCCGCTGGGGGTCTACGCCGCCGGCATGCCCTCCTACGCTGTGTCCTATGACCACACCCTCTCCACTGGCCTGCGCTACAACGGCTCGGTGGCCTTGGATCTGGGTTACGGCTGGCTGCAAGCCCAGTTCGTGGGGCCATTGCCTTGGATGGACGCACAGATCCTGATCCAAAACCACCGGGTCAGCTACATGCAGTTCGCTTACCGCTCTTCCACCCGGCCGCAGATCACCCAGCGTTTCACCTTCGTCAATGGCAAAGTGGTGGATGACCGGCTCGACCCGGAAGGACGCTTGTTGCTGTTTATGCTGCTGGCCAACTTCTGGTATCATTTGGAAGTTTGTGCGCTTGCGGCTGATTCTCGCGGTGAAGACTGAAGTATCGGTCTGAGGGTTTACTCTTTTCCGCGAATGGTTGTCGCAGGTAAATGCTCGCTGGCGTTGCTACAGGTCGGTGGGGTTGCAGGATATGACCTGGCGCCCTGCATCGGCTGAGATGGTCAAGCGTTTCGAACGAGCGATGGCGCCGTTTCCAGTCCAGCAACGGAAGATGTTCGGCCTCCCCTGCGCTTTCTTGGTGGGACAAATGGTGGCAGGGCTCTTCCAGGACGGTCTCTTCCTGCGCCTGGGAGAAGAGGATCGGAAGGCATTTCTAGCCTTGGAAGGCGCAGGTACTTTCGAGCCGATCCCAGGGCGGCCGATGAAGGAATATGTGCTGGTTCCGCCTCAACTCATGGACTCCGATGAAGCCTTGCATGCCTGGTTGGAGAAATCCCTCGCCTACATCCTTACCCTTCCCCCCAAAGAGAAGAAAACCAAGCCACGACGGTCTTCGTAGTGCTCTCCCACCCCCCGCGCTTTAGGAGCAACGGAAGCCAACTTACTTGACTATCCCAGAAAAGCCGATGGTCCTAGGAGCGGTCTGGGTCTCAAGGACGATCCCGATCCCAGATTTGCCGCACTGGGGTGCGGCGGTCCCAGGGATATGGTTTTCGCCGGAGTGGTTCTTGTAGGGGCGGGTTTCAAACCCGCCCAAGCACGGGCTGTCTCGGCATAGTGATACCTCATTCTCCAGAACGTCCTGCCGCGAGCTGTTCAGTTGACAGGGGCTATCGAGCTGCCGCAAGTTGACTTTTGTCGTCATCCTTGATGATCCCAGAGACCTTGGTTACCCTCCTACTGCCTTACCCACTCAATTTGAGAAAGAACCAGGAATCTTCACTTGGCAAGTGAATCAACTATTGCAACTCGGCCAGGAAACGAGAGAAGAGAGAGAGCTCATGGCGAAGGTGAGGAAGAACTTGTGCAACTTTCGCTACTAGGCGTTGCATCTGGTTTGGATCGAGCTGGAATGGATAGATATGGCGAACCACATGACGAAACTCACGAAGTTCATCAAGTATTCCCCGGCATTCCTCAGAGATCACGGCTG
>JAPLHW010000154.1 GCA_026389425.1 Coprothermobacterota bacterium | reverse complement strand
CGACCCCCCTCCCGGCGAGACTCTCTTCCAGCCCACTCCAGGCGGCCATCGCTACGCCGCCGGTCTGGTCGAGCAGATCTCCCAGCTCAACCGGGGGATCTACTTGGAGGAGCTGCTGCACGCCACCCCCACTGAATTCTGTATGGGGGTAGCCGGCTACCCGGAGGGCCATTACCAATCAACCAGCCAGGAAGACGACCTGCTGCGGCTAAAGGAGAAGGTGGAGAAGGGCGCCCGCTACGTCATCACCCAGATGGTCTTCTCCTCAGCTCTCTTTGCCGACTTTCGCCGCCGCGCACGGGAGGTGGGGATCACCGTGCCGATTATTCCCGGGATCAAGGTCTTGACCCGTCCCAGGCAATTAGCCTCAATCCCGCGCACTTTCCACGTCTCCTTGCCGCAAGAGCTGTTGACTTGGAGCGGGGAAACCGACCCTCACCGCTTCGCCCGCGCCGCAGTGGAACAAGCCACCCGCCTCTGCCGCGAGTTGCTGGCATTGGAGGTTCCCGGGTTGCACTTCTTCACCATGGGCCGCGGCGCGGAAGTCGCAGCCGTTCTGGCCGCTCTTCGTGAGGAGGGAGACTTGCCGTGAGCGAGCTGGGTTTCCTGGAGCTGGCCCGCCGGCACATCCTGGTCTTCGACGGAGGAATGGGCACTCTGCTGCAGGAAATGGCAGCAAGTGAAAACCTACCCCCGCCGCGTTGCCCGGAGGAATGGGCGCTGACCCACCCGGTACTGGTGCGCAGGGTTCACCGCGACTATCTGGAGGCCGGTGCGGAGGTGGTGGAGACGAACACCCTGGGCGCTGCCCCGCACATCCTCCACGCTTTTGGCTTGGCCGAGCGAGCGTCTCTTATCAACGAGACGGCTGCCCGCTTGGCGCGGCAGGAGGTCGACTCTTTCCCTGGGATGGAGAAGAAGCGCTTCGTGGCCGGGTCGATGGGTCCCGGATCGCGCCTTCCCAGCTTGGGGCAGGTCTCCTTCGCCGAGCTGGCCGCCTCTTACCGGGTGCAGGCGATCGGGCTGTTGGCTGGCGGTGTGGATGCCCTGCTGGTGGAGACGGTGCAGGATCTGCTTCAGGCCAAGGCGGCCCTTTGGGCGATCGAGGAGGCTTTCCGCCACCTCGGCCGAAGGGCGCCGGTGCTGGTCCAGGTCACTGTTGACCGGCGCGGGCGCACTCTCACCGGCTCCGACATCCCAACCATCCTGGCCGCCTTGGAGCCCTTGCCGCTGGCCGCTATCGGCTTAAACTGCGGAGAGGGGCCGGAGGCGCTGGCTGAAGCGGTCGGGATCCTGGCTGAGCATTGCAGCAAATTCGTGTCTTTACAGCCCAACGCTGGCTTGCCGCGCTTGGTGGGAGAGAAGACCGTTTACGATCTATCCCCCGAGGCCTTCGCTGCGCAAATGGCATCTCTCTGCCAAGGTTTCGGTTTGAACCTGGTGGGAGGCTGTTGCGGCACTACCCCGGCTCACATCCGCGCGCTCGCCCAAGCGGTGGCCGGCATCCCCCCGCGGATGCCACAAGGCAAACGGCTCGCCGCACTCGCCTCTGGCTACCACGCGCAGCCGATCGCCGTACGACCGCGGCCTTTGCTCGTTGGCGAACGCACCAACGCCGCCGGCAGCCGCCTCTTTCGGACAACGGTGATGGAAGAGCGTTGGGAGGAGGCTGTCCAGTTGGGGTTGGCTCAAGAACGCGAGGGAGCTCATCTGTTGGACCTCTCCACCGCCACCGCCGAGCGAGACGAGGCGGCAGACCTGGGCAAGTTGGCCTCCCTCTTCAACAGGCAGGCACACCTGCCCTTGATGCTGGACAGCACTGATCCCGCCGCTATCGAGGAGGGGTTGCGCGCGGTGGCTGGCCGTGCGGTGATCAATTCAGCGCACTTGGAGGACGGCGGCGGGAAAGCCCGGCAGATGATCGAGCTGGCACGTCGCTACGGCGCCGCTCTGGTGTTGCTGACTATAGACGAGGAGGGGATGGCGCAGACCTGACAGCGCAAGTTGGAGGTGGCCGAGCGTCTTTGCCGGATGGCGTTGGAAGGTGGGTTGGAACCGCAGGATCTCTTCTTCGATCCCCTCACTTTCACCCTCGCCTCGGGCGACACCAGCCTCTGCGCGGCTGGGCGAGAGACCCTGGCCGCATTGCCGATGCTGAAGGAGCGCTTTCCGCAGAGTTTTACCTCACTCGGGATCAGCAACATCTCCTATGGATTGCAGCCCTCAGCCCGCCGTCTACTGAACTCAGTCTTCCTGGCGCGGGCGGTGGAACGGGGCTTGGACGCCGCCATTCTCCATGCCGGCCAAATCCTTCCCCTGCGCCGCCTCTTGGCGGAGGAAGTGCGGCTGGCCGACGACCTTCTTTTCGACCGCCGCTCCCCGGGCAACGATCCTTTGTCTGCCCTCCTGACCTATTTCCGCGAGGACGCCGGAGCTATGGGAAATAGATTAGACCTCCGGTCAACCCGGCAATCTGTCCCCACGCCCTCTCCACACGAGACGCCTGCCGCTCGGCTGCGCCGGGCCGTCCTGGAAGGGGACAGCCATGACCTGGCCGAATTGCTGCAAGATTTACTGGTCCGGTGGCCGGCGATGAAGATCATCGAGGAGCATCTGACCCCGGCCATGGAAGAGGTTGGCCGCCTCTTCGAAGCAGGAGAGCTGTTGCTTCCTTTCGTCTTGCGCTCGGCTGAGGTGATGCGCTCTGCCTTGATTGCCCTAGAGGGCCATTTGCCGATCAGCGGAGGAAGACCAGAGGGTTGTGTAGTGTTGGCCACAGTGCGCGGTGATGTGCACGACATCGGTAAGAACCTGGTGGGGATGATCTTGGCCGGGTACGGCTTCCGGGTTATCGACTTGGGAACCAGCCAACCGGCTGAAGCGATCCTTGAGGCGGTGCGGCAGTATCAGCCGCTGGCGGTCGGCCTTTCCAGCCTACTGATGGAGTCCGCGCGCGCCTGCCGTACCTACCTGGAGATCTTCCACCGCGCTGGGATCAGCCTTCCGGTGTTGCTGGGGGGAGCGGCCATGACCCGCTCCCTGGCTGAGGGGGAGTTGCAGTCACTCTACCCGGGACCGGTTCGCTACGCCGCCGATGCGATGGAAGGTCTGCGCATCTTGCAACAAATCCAGCAATCCAATAACCTCTCCAATCCAAGATCAGCAATCCAAGATCAGCAATCCAAAATGAATCCGGCTGCCGTGAAAACGCCACTGCCCCGCGATCTCTTCACCCCCACCCTGGAGGACTTCTTGCCCTTCCTTGACCGG
>JAPLHW010000061.1 GCA_026389425.1 Coprothermobacterota bacterium | reverse complement strand
ATGCAGGGGATCAATCCGGCTCTGCAGCTCTATGATCTGACCCATGAGGTGACACCTTACGATATTCACGAGGGAGCGGTAACCCTGCTCCTGGCATCCCGCAATTGGTCCAGCCAGACCCTTTTCCTGGCCATCGTGGACCCTGGAGTGGGTACCGAACGGCGGCCCATTGCCGCCTTAACCTCCGATGGACGTATCTTTGTGGGGCCGGACAACGGCCTCTTCACCCTCGTTTTGCAAGAGTTCGGAGCCAAGGAGGTTCGGCAAATCACCAATCAGGCTTGGATGCGCCCGGGTCAGCGGTCTGATGATTTCCATGGAAGGGATGTCTTCGGCCCAGTTGCCGCTTGGCTCTCTCTGGGCAAACCCTTCGTTGATGTGGGGCCGGTGATCGCCGATTATGTCACGCTGCCAATCGGTGTCTCCCACCAAGAAGGCCGGCAACTGATCGGGGAAGTGCTGTGGATCGATACTTTTGGTGATGTGCAATTTAACATCACTAGCGCTCAGGCCAGACAGGCCGGCTGGGTGATCGGAGACTCGATCCAGATCAGCGTCGGTACTGCTTCACCCTTCGCCGCACCTTTCGTGCGCACCTATGGAGATGTGCCGGAAGGCTCTGCGTTGATTTTCCAGGCCTCCACCGATTTTCTTGAAATAGCCGTCAACATGGGCAGTATGAAGGAGTCGTTGCAGGCTGAAGTCGGTACTCCAGTGGTGCTGGAGAAGACACCTTAGCCAGTGATGGTGACAGCCTGTGGCAGCAAGTTGAGAATCAAGTTTGTGAGGTAAAATCGGAAAATGACAGACTCTTTTACGGAACAAGGACGTTTCTTTCTGAAGGATTCCATCCGCCGGCAGGTCGATATGAGGCGCACCGACCAAGGCCGAGGGGTTCCGCCACCGCCCCTAGAGAAGCCGTTTTCCCCAGAGGCGCTGCGCATTGATTTGACGCCTCCCGGAAGCTGGCGAGGAATCACCCCGATCCCCGTGGAGCAGGCCATCACGGAACGGGAAAGCCAACGGCAATTCGCTTCTCTGCCGCTTAGCCTGGATGAACTCTCCTTCCTCCTGTGGTCGACGGCTGGACTCAGGAAGCAGGTTAATCAGGCCACCGCCTTGCGCACAGTGCCCTCAGCAGGATCTCGCCACCCTCTAGAGACTTACCTTGGCCTCTTGCAGGTGGAGGGACTGAAACCCGGTTTCTACCGCTACCTGCCTCTGGAGCATCAACTACTCTTTCTCTTCCAGGAGGAGCGGCAGGAGGAGAAGATGACCGCCGCTGCCCGTGGTCAGGGGTTCGTCGGCCAAAGCGCCGTCACCCTCTACTGGGTGGCTCTTCCCTACCGCACCGAGTGGCGCTACGGCGTGGCTTCGGCCAAGGTGATCGCTCTTGATGCCGGCCACATCTGTGGGCAGCTTTACTTGTCTTGCCAGGCCATCGGCGCCGGGACCTGCGGTGTGGCGGCGTACGATCAGGAGGCCACCGACCAGCTTTTGCGCCTGGACGGCGTGGAGGAGTTCACCGTCTACCTGGCCCCGGTGGGGAAGACCCTTCACTCCGCTCGAGGGCAAGTCTAAGATCATACGGCGGCCAAGCCGCCAGAAGGAGAACAGCATGGTAAATGTAAAAAAAGTGGGCGAAGTGTTCCGCTGTGAGATTTGCGGAAATGTCGTGGAAGTCAAGGAAGCCGGCGGTGGCGAGCTGGTTTGCTGCGGTCAAGCCATGACCAAGGTGGAAGGCTGAGCGATGCCGCGCATTGTCCATTTCGAAGTGTGCGCCGATGACCCGGAGCGGGCCGTCCGCTTTTATCGGGAAGCGTTCGGTTGGGAGATTCAGCGTTGGCAAGGGCCGATGCCGTACTGGATGGTAAAGACAGGAGAGGCGCCCGAGCCGGGGATCGACGGAGCGATCATGGAGCGAATCCCCACAGTCGGTTCCGTCAACACCGTCGGGGTGGATTCCCTGGAGGAGACATTGAGTAAGGTGATCGCGGCCGGCGGTTCCCAGATGGGCTCCACCCAGACCATCCCCGGGGTAGGCATCTTCACCTACGTGTATGACAGTGAATGAAACCTGCTCGGTCTGATGCAGCCGACGATGGTCGCACCTGAGATGACGGTCCAGCTCTAACGAGGGACCGCGAAAGCCGAGGCCGATAACGAAGAAGAGAAGCGAGGGTGGAAGATCCACACCCGGCTCTCCGGCAGTGGGTAATAAGCCATGTACTCGTCTAACGGATCCACTCGGAAGGTTCCCCAGTTGTGGTACACCAGACCTTGGAAGTGCAGTCCCCAATGAGGCTCGCCACCATAGATGGAGGACTCTATCTTGATCAAATCCCCGTCTTCTACGCGACTGCCTTCCCCAGAGCTGTATAAGACTGCCTGCAAGTCCAACCCGGCTTCCTGAAAGAGGAGCCGGAGGAACTCGAAACAGCCCAGGTTATGGTACGAAGCCGCTAGGAGTGGATTCCCTTCCGGCTCCTGGGCGACTTTCCGCACTTCAGCATAAAGGCGCTTCAGCTCCACCGGAAGTCCGGAGAGGGCGGAATCACCATTACTCGAGGGGGTGGTCGCGGAGAAAGTCCGCAGCACCGGTCGTTTTTGCAGCTCTTCATAGCCGTCATAGGGCCGGTGGATCGGCGCCGATGGTGTCGTTGTCTGGCTGGGGATGACCGGGGTAGCCAACTGCCTGGCAGGGATCATCCCCACCAGCAGCCCCAAGGCGATCATCCAGGTCACTGCTTCCAAGATTGCGTTTTTATGCATATTGCCGCTCAGGATACGTACCAAGATTGAAAGTGTCAAGCAAACGATCCCAATCCAACGATTGGCTGGAAATAGTAGTCCTTGAGTCCGTCTTCCTGCAGAAGCGGGGAGACCGAGCATGGTCCGGATGAGTATAATAGTCAGCGAACAACCTGCTTATCCTATGTAAGCATTGGTTCTTGCTTGGCCTATCTGTTTAGCTGAGAGCAGTCGCGCGGAAGGAGTGACGAGACGACGATGAATTGCAGGCTGTGGCTGTGGATTCCCATTCTGGTGATATGCCTGGCCGGATGCGTGGTGATGCAGTCTTCTCCCTCCCAGCAATCCAGTACTCCAATCCCCCCTTCTTCCAGTCTACCTCCCTCTACGGCGTTGCCCACTACCAGTGCGATTCTCCAACGCCCGACGAATCTGCAGATCGGACTCAACTTTATTCGCTTCTTCTGGGAGGAGCCATCCTTCTATCAACCCGAGGAGATCTTTCGTGATTTCCAGGCTCTCGGTGTACAGGCCTTCCGTCAGTTCATCAAAGCGGACTTGCTTTGGGACGTAGTAGAGCCGAATGACGGTCAATGGAGCTTCCAGCGGGCGGACGCGGTTCTGGCTAATCCCGGTTTCGAGCCAATCGTCACCCTCTTCTCCCTCCAATACGCCTCGCCGACTCCTCCCTGGGCGAAGAAGACTGATTCGTTCCAAAAGACACTTGGACCGGAAGCGACCGATTACCTGGAGACGGTTGTGCGCCGCTATGGCTCTTTGGTGCGCTATTGGGAGGTGGGGAACGAAATGGACCACTGGCGGGCAGCCGACCCCTCCTCCAGCGTGAAGCCTGAGATGGAACGGATGCCCGAGTGCCTACCATCGGACGGGTTCTCGCCGCAAGAACAGGGCATCTTTCTCGCTCAAGTTGCCCAGCTAATCCGCCGCCTAGACCCGGACGCGGTGATTGTGATGCCTGGGATCAGTGGCCTGGACAGCTACTGCCTGGAAACTTGGTTTGCCGGCCTAGTGGCTGGGGGAGGAACAGACTGGTTTGATGTGGTCAACTACCATTATTATGGCTCTTGGGAGCGGTACACCCTGTTGCGGCCACAGCTGGACAAAGCCCGGGAGCGGTTTGGTATTACACAGGCCCCTGTCTGGATGACAGAGACTGGTGTTACATCAGATCCCACCCTCTCTGTGCGCACAAACTACCCCAACTCGCCACAGGCGCAAGCGGCGGATGTCTTCCGTCGGATCGTGCAAGCTTGGGGAGCTGGTGATTCCTTCGTCGCTTGGCACACTTACCTTGGCTCCGGGGATACCACCAGCAATTGGCGAGGGTACGGCATCCGTACGGAATGGGGGGAAGAAAAACCAGCCTATGCTGCTTTCGCTCTGCTGATTTCCGAGCTGGTTCCGTTCGAGCGCGTAGAGAAAATAAACAGTGACGCACGTGGCCTGAATGCCTATCGCATCCTCCGTTTGGATGGGTCAAGTCGTACTGTGGTCTGGGGGAACGGCATCTTCTCTGCTCCGGAAGGCTCCCGACAGGTGATCTCGGTGGTGCCGGAGACGGAGGGCAGCACTCGAGTGCAGGAAATCCAGTCTGGCACCGAAATACCCCTCCAGCCGGAGCCGGTGCTGATCAAATAACAGCGCCGGCTTGAGGAAGCCAAGGAAGAGAAGAGCAACGTCCCGCCTTGAGAACTCAATCCGCTAAGAGATCAGTACTACGATCGGTGACCTCGTGCTTTCCCTCCACTTCCTCATTGAAGAGGCAAGGGGGCAAGGCTCCAGTGGGGTGGGGAGTCAACTGATTAGCCCGAGATCTTGGTAGAATCATTCAAATAGCCATGATGGGTAGCCAGGTGTGAGGGGGTCTTCCACTTGTGGGCGGTCCTTTGTTACAATGATGACCAGACCATCAAAGCCCGGGCAGGATCGGCTCACCGGCGCCAGCCCGAAAGAGGAGATACCCATGACGGAGAAGTATCGATTGGTGACTCGTAGTGACATGGATGGGTTAGTCGCAGCGATGCTGCTGCGCGAGTTGGAGATGATCGACGAGATCAAGTTCGTGCATCCGAAGGATGTGCAAGACGGCAAGATTGAGCTCAATGAGCGGGACATCACCACAAACCTGCCTTATATCCCTCGCGTACACTTGGCTTTCGACCATCATTCCAGCGAGATCAGCCGGCTGGGTGCGACACCCGCCAATCTGATCATCGACCCCCATGCTCCCTCAACCGCTCACGTCCTGTACCACTACCTGGGTGGACCGGCACGTTTTCCAGCCATCTCGCAGGATATCCTCCAAGCAGTCGACAAGGCTGATTCAGCCCGTTTCTCATTAGAGGAGATCTTGCACCCCACGGACTGGGTACTGCTTAATTTCGTCATGGATCCACGAACCGGATTGGGCCGATTCAAGACCTTCCGCGTCTCCAACTACAGCTTGATGATGGATCTGATCTCCTTTTGCCGCGACCACACCATCGCCGAAATTCTCCAGTTGCCGGATGTCAGGGAGCGCACCGAGTTGTACTTCCAGCACGAGGAGCGTTTCCAGGAGATGGTGAAGCGCTGTGCGGAAGATCATGGGAAATTGGTGGTCCTGGATCTGCGCCAAGAGGAGACGATCTGGGCAGGCAATCGTTTTATGGTCTATGCACTCTTCCTGCAATGCACGGTTTCCATCCACATCATGTGGGGTCTTCAGAAGCAAAATACGGTCTTTGCCGTGGGTAAGTCGATTCTCAACCGCACTTCGCCCTTGGACATCGGTGCTATGATGCTGGGGTACGGGGGAGGCGGCCATGAAGCGGCAGGGACCTGTCAGATCGCCAATGAGCGGGCGGAGGAGGTAAAGAGCGAGTTGATCGCCAAGATCAGCGCGGTTGAATGAACGCCCGCCCTACTTTCTGCCCTCCTTTCTGCACGCTTTCGCGGGCATGACAGAGGGTCGGACCCCTCGCCGGAGCGAGTCGGTCTTAACGGCCAGGGAAGGCAGGATGGTAAGCCGTGATGTGGCTTTCTTGCGCCTGATTCGCCGGGAGTCTTACAATTTTTCCGATACCGCTGATCCAGGGAGGACGCAAAATGGCTGATCTCGACGTGGTAGGTGAATCTCTGCCCCGCGTGGATGCGAAGGATAAGGTTGAAGGCAAGGCCGTTTATCCTGGTGATCTTTCCTTTCCCGGCATGCTTTTCGCCAAAGTGCTCTTTTCTGAGCACCCCCATGCGCGGATTCACCGCATCGATACGGCCCAGGCCGGCCAAATGCCGGGGGTGGTGCGCATCTTCACCAGGGAGGATGTCCCTTGCAACGAGTTCGGCATCTACGTCTACGATCAGCGCGTACTCGCCCAGGATATCGTTCGCTCAGTGGGGGATCCGGTGGCGCTGGTCGTCGCACGGAGCGAGCACCAGGCCGAGATGGCCCGCGAGGTCATTGCAGTGACCTACCAGCCCCTGCCGGCTGTCTTCGATCCTCGGCTGGCGCTGTCCCCCGAGGCGCCTCTGGTCCACCCGGAGAGGGGAAGCAACCTGCTGGAAGAAGTAGAGGTTCGACATGGGGATGTCGAAGCTGGATTCGCCCAGTCTGACTTGGTGGTGGAACTTGATATCTCCACTCCCTTCAACGAGCATGCCTTCCTCCAGCCGGAAGCAGGCGTCGGCCTTATCGATGAGGAAGGGCGAGTTACGGTCTATGTGGGGGCGCAGTGGATCTACGATGATCGCCGCCAGATCGCCCATTGTCTGAAGCTTCCCGAGGAGGAGGTGCGGGAGGTGTTGATGCCCACCGGCGGTGCCTTTGGCGGCCGGGAGGACGTCTCTGTGCAATGCCTGCTCGCCCTGGCCGCCTTTCACACCCGCTGCCCGGTAAAGTTGGTCTACACGCGAGAGGAGTCAATTCGCGGGCATGGCAAGCGCCACCCCTTCTGGATGCACGGGAAGATAGGGGTAACCCGGGAAGGCTGCATTGTAGCCATGGAAGTGGACTTGCTCTCGGATGCCGGCGCTTACACCTCTACCAGTACGATCGTCTTGGGCGATGCTGTCTCCTATGCGACGGGACCCTATGACATTCCCCACGTGCATGTGCGCGGGCGCACCGTCTTCACTAACAACCTTCTGGGAATGGCCATGCGGGGATTCGGCTCAGCCCAAGTGCCGATGCTCTACGAAGCGCTGGTGGACGAAGCGAGCCGCCGATTGGGCTTGGACCCCGTCGATTTCCGGATGCGCAATTTGATACGTGATGGAGCGATTCTGCCTACCGGGCACCCCATCCCTGGCCGGGTGGCGATCCGTGAGACCCTGCGCCATGCAGTACTAGCCGACGGCTGGCGAGAGGAAAACGGTCGATGGCTGGCGCCGCCAAGCAATCCCCCCAGTGGTCCCTACAAGCGCTGGGGGCGCGGGTTGGCCACGGTCTACAAGAACGTCGGCTATAGTTTTGGTTTCGACGACCAGACCGAAGTGATCCTCGAAGCGGAGGTCTGTCCGAAAGGGGAGGTGCGCAGACTACAGGTGAAGACGGCTGCTACGGACAGCGGCCAAGGGATCCAATCTGCTCTGGTGCAAATTGCCGCACAAGCTGTTGGCATCCACCCTTCACTGGTTCATTTTGCCCAACCGGACACCGCTCGAACACCGAACGCGGGGTCCAACTCGGCCTCTCGCCAGGTCTATGTCAGCGGCCGGGCCGTGAAGGAGGCGGGCGAGATCCTGCGGGGACGAATTGAAGCCGGAGAAACCGGGCAACTTCATCTTCATCACCTTTACCGCACCCTCCCACTACGACCTACTACCCCTTATGGCCCGGACGGCCAGTGCATCCCGCACCAGAGCTACGGCTACGTGACCAACCTGGTCACGCTGGAGGTGGACATCCTGGACGGGGCAGTTACAGTGGAAAAGGTCATCTCCTCGCAAGACATCGGAAAAGCCATCAATCCGCAACTCGTTCAGGGTCAGGTGGGCGGCGGCGTGGCGATGGGGGAGGGTTTCGCCCTGATGGAGGATCTGATCCTCGAGGAGGGGCGGGTTAAAACCCCCAGCCTGAGCACCTACATCATCCCCACCGCTGAAGACATTGCTGAACAGCAGGTGACCCTTTTGCTTGAATCGATACCGGACGAGGTGGGACCTTACGGGGCGAAGGGGTTCGGTGAGCTCGCCATGATCGGCGTCGCTCCTGCCATCCTCAACGCCTTGCGGGATGCCCTGGGGATTCGCCTTTTCCAGCTTCCCGCTACGCCCGAACGGATCCTCGTCGCATTGGGCCGCACCGGCGATTCATTGGTACAAAATTGAGGCAAGAAGTGGTGAACCGCTCGGTATCGCGCATCGACGCGGTAGAGAAAGTCACCGGGCGAGCCTTGTATGCCGCTGATCTTTCCTTGCCTGGAATGCTCTGGGGGAAGGTGCTCTTGGCTGCTCACCCTCATGCTCGGATTCTATCCTTGAATACTACTGAGGCCGCAGCCCTCCCCGGGGTGCAGGCCATCTTGACCGCACTGGATATCCCCGGAGCCAAGGAGATTGGGGCGGTTATCGAGGATCAACCAGTGCTGGCCGTGGATCGGGTGCGCTTCTTGGGGGATGGCGTGGCACTGGTAGCGGCGGATACCCAAGCCGCGGCAGAAGAGGCGCTGAAACACATATCGGTGAAGTATGAGCCGCTGCCGGGCGTTTTTACACCTGAAGAAGCCCTGGCCCCTGACGCTCCTGTGTTGCACGAAGTCCGGCCCGGCAACGTGGTCAACTGCCATCGAGTGCGGAAAGGGAACCTCGCCGATGCCTTCAGCAAAGCCGAAGTGGTGCTGGAGCGCGAGTACAGAACCCAACTAATCGAACATGCCTATATGGAGCCGGAGGCGGTGCTGGCCATCCCCGATCCTGATCACAAAGGGGTGCAGGTGATCGGATCGATCCAGAATCCTTTTTCCACCCGCTCCTTCGTAGCCCGCGCCCTTGCCCTCGATCTGAACCGGGTGCGAATCAGCCAGAGCACCTTGGGAGGGTCGTTCGGCGGCAAAGATGAGGTGATGTATATCATGGCCATCCGTGCCGCCTTGCTTGCCCTGATGTGCGGTCGCCCGGTGAAGATGGTCAATGATCGCGAGGATTCCTTGCGAGAGAGTTATAAGCGCCACCCCTATCAGTTGCACTACAAGGTTGGGGCGACACGCCAGGGCAAGCTGACGG